>NZ_CAIKKU010000339.1 GCF_903828115.1 uncultured Thiodictyon sp.
ACGACAACGACAGCGTACCCGGGATCTCGGTCACCACGTCAGTTCTGATCGCACCCACGCCCAGCCCGGGGGTTGACTGCCGTGCCCCCAGGTGCTAATGACGGCAAAATCCCAGCCGGAGCGACCGCCCATGAACAAGCGACAACCAAGCCCTGAGCAGGGTCCCTTCCGCGCCGATCAACTGCGCGACGGTGACCGTTACGAACTCACCAATGGTCACCCCATCTACTGCGCCCCGTCCGGGCGCGACCACGCGGGCCCGAACGCGACCGGTGCCGCCCTGCTCGACAGCGATCCCGACGTGCAGTGGACCGGGGTCGATGCCGGCTATTCGCCGGACCCCGGGACCCTGCGCGCACCCGATGTCTCGGTGGCCGGCCGCACGGGGGTGCCGGGCGGCGACGGCGGCTGGATCCCCGAGGCCCCGCCGCTCGCCCTGGAATACGCCGCCCGCGGACAGGACGAGGCGGACCTGCGGACCAAGATCGCCGACCTGCTCGCCCACGGCACCCGCCAGGTGTGGGTGGTGCGCCTGATCGGTCCGCGCCGGGTCGAGGTCCATGCCCCGGGGCAGCCGATGCAGACCCGCGGCGTCGGGGAGCAGCTCCTGGCCCCGGGCATCCTGCGCAATCCGGTCCCGGTCGCCGCCCTGTTCGAGCGCGCCGCCGCGCAGGATCTCATCCTGCGTAACCTCTTGCAGCGCCGCGGCTACGCCGACCTGGATGCCATCCGCGAGGAAGGCCGCGAGGAAGGACGTGACGAGGGACGTACCGAAGGACGCGACGAAGGCCTGACCGACGCGATCCTGACCCTGCTCGCCGCCCGCGGCCTGACGGTCGACGACGCCACCCGCGAGCGCCTGCGCAGCACCCGCGACCCCGATCTCCTGCGCGCCTGGCTGCTCGCCGCGGCCCAGGCCGACACCCTGGCCGAACTGTTCGACGCCTGAGGTGCAAGCGGCCTTTCAGCCGCCCCCGCTGCGCTTGAGGACGCGCGCCAACGCGGCGCGGGCGCGGTTGCTCGGGACCGCGAAGCCGATGCCGACGTTGCCGCCGCTGGGGCCGATCAGGGCGGTGTTGATGCCGACCACCTCACCGGCCAGGTTGATGAGGGGGCCGCCCGAGTTGCCGGGGTTGATCGAGGCGTCGGTCTGTACCAACTCGCCTAAGTCGGCGTCGCCCACCCCGCTGCGGCTCACGGCGCTGACGATGCCCGAGGTCACCGTCTGACCCAGGCCGAAGGGGTTGCCGATGGCGATCACGAAGTCCCCGACCTCGAGCGCCCGGGAATCGCCGAAGGGTAGCGGGGTGATGGCGACCCCGGGGATCTGGAGCACGGCCAGATCGGTGTCGTCGTCCACGCCGAGCAGGCGGGCGCGGTAGTTGCGTCGGTCCTTGAGGGTGACTTCGATCGCCGTGGCCCCCTCCAACAGGTGCTGGTTGGTCAGCACATAGCCGCGCCCGGCGTCCACAATCACCCCGGAACCTACGCTCTGGCGCCGCTCGGTGTCGCCCTCCTGGGGTACCTCCTGGCCGAAGTGCCGCATGAAGCGGCGAAAGTCCGGGTCTTTCAGGAGCGGGTTCTTCTCGACCAGCACCACCGCATCGACGGCCACGTTGACCACCGCGGGGGTGACGCGGCGCATCAGGGGGGCGAGCGTCGGGTAGCGGGTACCAGGTTTCAGGAATGACAGTGCATCCGGGGGTGCAGCGGCACGGCTCGTGCGCAGCGGCACCTGCCAGGTGCAGGCCGCGAGGGCCAGGCACAGGCCGACCAACACGGCGGACTTGAGCGCACGCGATGGGTTTCGCTCCGCTCTACCCATCCTACGGGGATACTTGCGCAGTCTGCGGGACGCCGACGCGGGGACCTCAGGCACGGGCACGGGGGCCGCGGCGTGGTGTGTCAGCGGACCAGCTCGGCGGCGACCCGGCGCCGCAGACCGGCGTCCACGGGCTGATTGATCAGCAGGGCGAAGGGCTCCCAGGCGCCGCCGCGGCGCACATAGCCCGCATAGGCGCTCACCCCGGTGAGGGTGCCGGTTTTGGCGCGGATGTTGGCGTTGCCCTCCTGGGTGGGCATCAGGTCCCGGTTGGGGGCGAAGGCCTGCATCACCTCGACCAGTTGGCGGGCGGACAGGCGGTTGCCGCGCGAGAGCCCCGCGCCGTCCTCGATCTTGAAGCCGGTCCAGTGAAACTTGCCCCGGGCGAACTCGGTCATGGCCCGCTGGGCGCCGGCGACGCTCACCCGGCCCTTACCCTGCGGGTCCGCCATCCGCAGGAACAGTGAGTTGGCGACGAAGTTGTTGGAATATTTCAGGGTCGGCACCAGCATGTCCGCGAGCGTGCGACTGTTTTTGTGGCGATAGACGAGCCGCGCCCCGCTGGGGACGGCACCGAGCCGCTGGCCGCCGCTCACCGCGATGCCGTTGGCCGCGAGCTTGGCGGCGAGGAGTTCGCCGAAGTAACCGACCGCGGTGGGGCGCTGTTTCAGATTCACCCGCTGGGTGCCGGCCCCGCCCAGTTGGCCGAAGCGCCGTGCCGTGTCGGTCAGGGGGGTCTGGGGCTCGGCGCTCGCCACGCTGGCGCCGCTCTTCACCAGGTTCACGGTATTGAAGTTGGCCGCGAGCGCCGTGACCGGGGCGTCATAGGGGTTGTCCGTGGCGGAGCGCCCGGCGATCTCCACGTCCTGGTCGAAATAGGTGTCGTCGAGCCCGATCCCGGCGACCCGGGTCACCCCCGCCGCCTTGAGGCCCGCGGCGACGCGGTCAAGCTCCTCGGAGACCAGGTAGGGATCGGCGCGGCCCTTCACCCAGAGGGTGCCCTGGCCGTCCTGATAGAACTCGGTTTCAAAGTGATAATCGCGCCCCCAAGTAGAAATCGCCGCGAGCGCGGTCAAGACCTTCATGGTCGAGGCCGGCGCCAGCACTATATCCGGGTTGTGCGAGACCACCGCCTGCCCGCCCTCCTGCACCAGGAGCCCGGCCTTCGCGAACCCCCGGACCTGGCTCACCGCATCGGCCAGGGCGGGCCCGCCCAGGGGCAGCAGCAGCAGGGCGAGGAGGCCGCCGCGCCAAGGGCCGCGCCGCGGGGGATTGAGGGACTGCCGGGCGCTGGGGGGTGTGCTCATGGCGAAGGCTCGTCTGCAAGGGTCGGAATGGACCGCCCGGGGGCGGCGCGGGGTAGGATATCCCAAAAATGGGCCGGACCGGGACGGCCCGGGTTCGCCTCGGGTGCGATCAGAACTGATGTGGTGACCGAGATCCCGGGTACGTTGTCGTTGTCGTAATCGAACAATCCGACCACGATTACGACAACGACAACGACAACGACGCCCGGTCCGTGAGAGCGTCCGGTAGCTGTAGGGTACGCGATGCGTACCATACAACATGTACGTTAACACATCAGTTCTGATCGCACCCGGTTCGCCTCCACCCGCCAGCGTTCACGAAATCCTCAAGACGGGTTGCATGATGACGATCTCGCGTTCAATCCTTGGGGTCCTGGCGGGTGTTGCGGCGGCGGCGCTGATTGCCGTGATGGTCACCGCCTGGTGGCAGTGGGGGCGAGCGCCGCCTGAGCCGCTGGTGCTCGCGGTCGCCCGCAGTACCTTTGGCGGCCCCCTGTGGGTGGCCCAGCGGCAGGGTTTTTTAGCCGCCGAGGGCCTGACGGCCACCCTGCGGCCCTATCCCACCGGTAAGCTTGCCCTGGAGGCCATGCTGCGGGGCGAGGCGGAGGTCGCGACGGTGGCCGAGACCCCGCTGGTGCTCAGCAGCCTCGCCGGGATCCCCTTCAGTGTCATCGCCAACTACGCCTCAAGCACCGAGCACAGCCTGGTCGCTCGCGCCGATCGCGGCATCGCCGCCGTTACCGATCTGCGCGGTCATCGGGTCGGGGTCGCCCCTGGTACCTCCGGCCAGTATTTCCTGCATGTCCTGCTGAGTGACGAGGGCCTGACCGAGGCCGATCTGACGGTCGTCCCCCTGCCGGCGGCGGAGCAGGCGGCGGCCTTGGCGGCGGGCCAGGTCGATGCGGTCGCGGCCTTTGCGCCCTATTCGAGCCAGTGCCGCCTGGCCCTGGGGGACAACGCCCGCTCCTTCAGCACCGGGATTCGCTATACCGGCTATGGCAGCCTCGTGACCCGGCGCGACTTCCCGGACCGCCGGCCCGAGGCCACGCTACGCCTGCTGCGCGCCGTGAATCGAACCATCAGTTGGATGCGGACACACCCTGATGAGTCACTGGCGGTCGCGGCGGCCGGGTCTGGGACGCAGATCGCCACGCTGCGCGACGGGTGGGGCTCGCTGACCCCCAACCTGGGCCTCGACCAGGGCTTCATCGTCCTGCTCCAGGCCGAGGCGCGCTGGGCCATCGCCGCCCAAGTCGCCCCCGGGATAGCCCCGGGGGCGGCACTGCCCGACTTTCGCGATTTCATCAATGCCGGCCCCCTGGCGCAACTGCACCCGGAGTCGGTGACCATCGTCGGCAAACCATGACGCTGCGCACCCGTGCCCGGCTCGTCGCCCTGGTGTCCAGCCTGGTGTTCCTGGCCCTGCTCGGTCTCTTTCTCTACGCCTACCGGGGGAAGCTCCAGACCCAGCGTGACCTGGCGCTGACCGAGTCCCTGGGCTTTGCGATCACCCAACTGCGCACCGCGCTCTTCGGCTTTCTGGTGCATCCGCAGGCCGAGCCGCGTGACCAGGTCAGGGCGCAATTCAGGGTCCTGACGCACCTGCTGCAGCGCCAGGCCCCGCTCATCGACGCCTCGATCCGCCACGACGACCAGACCCGCTTTGCCTGGGAGGCCGTCCACCGGCTGGTAGGGGAGAGTGAGGCACTGTTCGCCGAGTTGGGCGGCGCCCGGACCGACCCGCGGCTCGCGGAGCGTGACGCGCGCACCATGGACCTGCTGCTGGTCGACAGCCACTCGATGATCCTGTTCGTCAGCCAGATCCGCTATCGCGCCGGCGCGCGGTTTCTCCAGGCGAGTTCCCGCGAGAACCTGACCCTCGGCGTCTTGCTGGCGGGCCTCGCCGGTCTGGGTCTCGTGCTCTTTCTGGTGTTTGAGCGGGTGATCCTGGAGCCCGTGCACCAACTGCACCAGGCCGCGGTGCGGGTGGCCGGCGGCGACCTGGGACTGCGCCTGACGAGCCGACGCCGGGATGAATTCGGCGCCTTGGCCCGCGCCTTCGACGGGATGCTGGACCAACTCCAGGAGACCATGGTGTCGCGCGCCCGGTTGGAGGCCGAGATCGCCGAGCGCGTGCGGACCGAGGCCGCCCTTACGGCCAGCGAGGCGGCGCTGCGCAACGCCCAACGCCTGGCCGGCCTGGGCAGCTGGAGCTGGGACCTTCAGACCGGCGTGCATACCTGGTCGGACGAGATCTTCAACCTCTACGGCCGCGATCCGCGCCTGGGGCCCGCGGTTTACCCGCAGATCCGGGAGTATTTCACGCCCGCGAGCTGGGAGCGCCTGGCCGCCGCCGTGGAGTGGGCGCGCACCGACGGCCTCCCCTATGAATGCGAGGCCGAACTGGTTCGTCCCGACGGCCGTCGCGGCTGGGTCGTGGCGCGTGGTGAGGCGACCCGCGACGCCGCCGGGACCATCATACGGCTGAGCGGGACGGTACAGGAGATCACCGCGTCCAAGCTGGCGGAGCAGGAGATCCAGGCGCTCAACGCCGAGCTCGAGCGGCGGGTCGAACAGCGCACCGCGGAATTGCAGGCCGCCAACCGGGAGCTCGAGTCCTTCGCCTATGCGGTTTCACACGACCTGCGTGCCCCCCTGCGCGCGCTCAGCGGCTTCAGCCAGGCCCTGGTGGAGGACTATGGTGGGCGCCTCGACGGGGAGGCGCGTTCCTTCCTCGACCAGATTCAGAGTGCCAGCCGCCGCATGGGGGAATTGATCGACGGTATTCTGACCCTGTCGCGCAGCACCCGCGGCGAACTGCGCCGGGACCCGGTGGACCTGAGCGCACTGGCCCAAGGGTTGCTGGCGCAGCACGCACTGGCGGAACCGGGGCGCCAGGTCGTCTGGGAGGTCGCCCCTGGACTCTGCGCCCTGGGGAATGCGTCCATGCTGGAGGTCGTCATGGTCAACCTGATCGACAACGCCTGGAAATACACCGCCAAGACGCCCGCCGCGACCATTCGGGTCTATGCTGAGGAGCGGGCAGGCGAGCTCTGGTATGGTGTCGCCGACAACGGGGCCGGGTTCGACATGGCCTACCGCGCACGCCTGTTCCAGCCCTTTCAACGGCTGCACCGCCAGGACGAGTTCCCCGGCATCGGCATCGGGCTCGCCACCGTGCAGCGGATCATCCACCGTCACGGCGGTACCATCGAGGCCGAGGGGGTACCAGGGAGTGGTGCGACCTTCCGTTTCACGGTGCCCGCGACCGGCCGTCGCCCGGAGTCCCTATGCAAAGCCACGCCATCCTGATCGTAGAAGACAACCCCCAGGACGAGTTGCTGATGCTGCGCGCCCTGCGCAAGTCGAACCTGGCCAACCGGATCGACGTGGTGCGCGACGGCCAGCAGGCCTTGGACTACCTGCTGGCCGAGGGCGAGTTCGCCGGGCGCCGCGAGGGGCTGCCGGCCGTGGTGCTGCTCGACATCGGCCTGCCGCGGCTGTCCGGCCTGGAGGTGCTCGCGCGCTTGCGCGCCGACCCGCGCACCCGCCTGCAGCCGGTCGTGATCCTGACCTCGTCCGACGAGGAACGCGACCGGCTCAAGAGCTATGAAAACGGCGCCAACAGCTTCGTACGCAAGCCCTTGGATTTTGTCGAACTGGCCGAGACCATCGTGCGCCTCGGTGTCTACTGGCTGCTCGTCAACGAGCCGCCTGTGCATTAACCGGTGCCGCGTGCGGAGACCCACTGCCATGAATACATCGTTGAAGCTGTTGGTGATCGAGGACGATCAGGCGGATTACCTGCTCATCACCAGGCACCTGCGCCGCGCCGGGCTCACGGTCGCCTGCACCAGGGCGGCGAGCACGCTGGAGCTGGCGGCGGCCCTGGAGGTCGGCCCCTGGGACGCCGTGCTGGCAGACTACTACCTGCCGGGCATGGAGTTCGTTCCGACGCTGGACCTGATCCATCGGCAGTGGCCGGACCTGCCGGTCATCCTGGTCTCCGGCGCGGTGGGCGAGGAGCGGGCGGTGGAACTGCTGCGGCGTGGGGTCGGGGACTTTGTCCTCAAGGACCACCTGGCGCGCCTGGTCCCCGCCATCGAGCGCTGCCTGCGCGAGGCGGCCGACCAGCGTGCCCGCAGGGCGGCGGAGACGGCGCTGCGCGAGAGTGAGGAGCGCCTGCGCCTGGCCCTGGAGGGCGGGGACCTGGGGATGTGGGATTGGCAGGTGCCGGACGACACCCTGGTGGTCAATGCCCGCTGGGCCGCCATGCTGGGGTCGCGGCTCGCCGAGATCCCGCCCACCCGCGGCGCCTGGGAGGCGCGCGTCCACCCCGAGGACCTGTCCGCCCTGCACGAGGCGTTTGCCGCCCTGCTCCAGGGGCGGCTGCCCATCTTCCAGATCGAGCACCGCCTGCGACACCAGGACGGTCGCTGGGTGTGGGTCGCCGCGCGCGGCAAGGTGATCGGCCGTGATCCCGAGGGCCGGCCGCTGCGCGTGTGCGGCACCCACCAGGACGTGAGTGAGCGCCGCCGCCTGGAGCACGAACTGCGCCAACTCGCCATCACGGACCCGCTGACCGGCGCCTACAACCGCCGTCACTTCATCCAGGCCCTGGAGACCGAGACGCGGCGCGTCCAGCGCTATCAGCGTCCGCTGACCCTGATCATGTTCGATCTGGACCACTTCAAGACGATCAACGATACCCAGGGTCACGACCGGGGCGATGCGATGCTGGCGGCGGTGGTGGCACAGATCGGCGCGCGCCTGCGCGACAGCGACACCCTCGCGCGCTGGGGTGGCGAGGAATTCATGGTGCTGCTCCCGGAGACCGACCTCACCCAGGCCGCCACCCTGGCGGAAACCTTTCGGGAGGGGCTGCACGCCTTGCCCAACCCCGGCCCCCGCATGCTGACCGCCAGCTTCGGCGTCGCCGAATACCGCCCCGAGGAGACCCTGGACCAATGGCTCAAGCGGGTCGATGACCTGGTGTTCCAGGCCAAGCGCGAGGGCCGGGACCGGGTTGCGGGGGTAGCAGCCTGAGCCCCGGGAGCACCGTGAGCCCCGCCGCCCGGTACCCCGCGTGATGACCCCTTCGCGCGCGCTCACTACGACCATCGTCAGGTTGATCGCACGCTACTTCGACCTTTGCCGGGTGAGTGGCCAAAGGCAGATAAGGCGCTGAAAAATCTTGGTGAGCTTGGCGCCTTGGCGTGAGAACTGCTTTTTCCAGACATAACGCGCGGTGAAGCGTAGCGGATTGAGTTCCCCCCTGGCGTTGGGACTGATATTCGCAAGACACATCCGGCCGTTCAGCGGACTGGCCGGAGTCTGAGCCCGTGGCAGACGTCGTCAGGCGCTGAGGGATTGCCCTTTGGCGAGGGCCAGGAGGCTGCCCGCGTCCTTGGTGTAGAAGGTTTCAAAGTGCGTCTCGACATCCCCCTGGGAGTATTGAAATAGACGATCCACGAGCAATTCGACGTTACTGCCAGGCGACCCTTGGGTGTCGCTATCCCCCGTCAGTTGTTGGTGAAACGCATCACGGCCCATGCGGTGGGCGACACCCGTCAGCGCCCACAGCACATCGGGCTTGTTCTCCTCGACACCGAGGAGCAACTCAGCGATCAGTGGCAGCACGACGCGATGGTCGCCGACACGGGACAGGAATCCGTACTTTTCGTAAAACTGCCGTCGATCGCCGAGCAACTCGACCAGGGCATCGGCCGCCCGACTATCGCCCAAATCGATCAAGCCCCAGAGTGGACCGACGAACAGGTCTTTCGATGCCGATCGCGTTGTTTGGTAGCAGGCCCACAGCCGATCGGCAGACTGATGCGCACCCATGAGCCCCAGGACCATAGCGGCCAGGCTGCGCCCATAATCGTCGAGCGAGTCCCAGCAACTCAACAAGGCCGCGACGCCCCGGTCATCGCACCAGCGCAGTGCGCCGATCAATCGCTCCTGGATTCCACTTCGATCCTTGGGATAGGCGCTCAGCCAGTCACCCTTGGTGCGCGCAGCAATCGCATCCGCCGCGTCGGGGCCAAATTGCCTCATCCGCTTGGCCCAGGCGACATCGGCAAGACCCATGGCGCCCGGAGTCAGATCGAGGGTCGCTTCGATGTCGGGCGCCTGCTCTATCCTCAGAACCGCCTGGCCGTCTCTCTGCCAGATATCGGGTTGGAAGACCCTCAATGCCTCGCCTATTGTCTCCTCTATCCGAAAGTCGAGATGCATCATTCGCCAGAGGGTTTGCGCGCTGGGTAGAAGGCGATGATTGTGAAGTGGCGGCTGGCCCGGTGGCGGGAGTTGCCTCCGGCTCGGCTTCTTATCGATCTTGCGCTGACGCTTCGCCTTTGAATTCTTGGACATATCTGGAATCGCTGTGCGTCTATTCGGTCACCGATCCCTGGCGCCAGCCCGCGGGTCCGGAGAAAACGTCTCAGACGGGGCGAATGCCCCGTCCGGCCCGAGAGAACGGGAGAAAATGCTCCCATCTGTTTCCCGCGCGGGAACGCGGAAAACAGCTAGTTCTTGGTCTTGTCGACCAGCTTCTTTTCCCTGATCCAGGGCATCATCTCGCGCAGCCGCTCGCCGACCACCTCGATCTGATGCTCTTGGCCCAGGCGCCGCAGGGCCTTCATCTTGGGTGCCCCGGCCTGATTCTCCAGGATGAACTCCTTGGCGAATTCACCGCTCTGGATCTCGCCCAAGATGCGCTTCATCTCGGCCTTGGTCTCATCGGTGATGATCCGCGGGCCGCGGCTGAAATCGCCATACTCGGCAGTATTGGAGATGGAATAGCGCATGTTGGCGATGCCGCCCTCGTAGATCAGGTCGACGATCAGCTTCACCTCGTGCAGGCACTCGAAATAGGCCATCTCCGGGGCATAACCGGCTTCGACCAGGGTCTCGAAACCGGCCTTGATCAGGGAGGTGAGGCCGCCGCACAGGACGACCTGCTCGCCGAAGAGGTCGGTCTCGCACTCCTCGCGGAAGCTGGTCTCGATGACCCCGGCACGCCCGCCGCCATTGGCGCTGGCGTAGGCCAGCGCGATGTCCCGGGCCTGGCCCGAGGCGTCCTGGAAGACGGCGATGAGTGATGGTACACCGCCGCCCTGGGTATAGGTGGAGCGCACCAGGTGCCCGGGTCCCTTGGGCGCGATCATGATGACGTCGAGATCCGCCCGCGGCTCGATCTGGCCGAAGTGGATGTTGAAGCCGTGGGCAAAGGCGAGCGCGGCGCCCTGTTTGATATTGGGGGCGATGTCTTCCCGGTAGATCCGCGCCTGATGTTCGTCCGGGGCCAGGACCATCACCACATCCGCCGCGGCCACGGCATCCTTGATCGACTTCACGTCGAGACCGGCGTTGGCCGCCTTGGCGGCGGAGGCGGAACCGGGGCGCAGGCCGACCGTTACGGAGACGCCGGACTCCTTCAGGTTATTGGCGTGGGCATGGCCTTGGGAACCATAGCCGATGATGGCGACCTGCCGACCCTGGATGAGAGAGAGGTCGGCGTCTTTGTCGTAGTAAACGTTGATACTCATTTGCGCTGCCTGGGTGAAGATGAAGAATTTTGTCCGCAAATAAACGCAAATGAACGCAAATGAAGGGAAAGCGGCGACCGGGTGGCGACACGAGACAGGGCGCGGCCCGCTGACTTGGTCTTCCGGGGCGACGGACTAAGCGTCGGCGCGAGCAGCACCCGCGGCGCCGCCCGCCCCTACCAGCCCAACTCATTTGCGTTCATTTGCGTTCATTTGCGGACTGAACGAATCAGAGGGACAGGCCCTTCTCGCCGCGGGCGATGCCGGTGGGGCCGGAACGGACGACCTCGACGATCAACCCCTCCGGCACGGCATCGATGAAGGCATCGAGCTTCTTCGAGGCGCCGGTGAGTTCGACGACGTAGCTGGTATCGGTCACATCGATGATCTTGGCGCGGAAGATGTCGACCAGGCGCTTGAGCTCCTGACGGTTCTCGCCCTCGGCGCGGACCTTGATCATCATCATCTCGCGCTCGATGTGCGGACCCTCGGTCAGATCCAGCAGTTTGACCGTATCGATCAGCTTGTTCAGCTGCTTCTTGATCTGCTCGACGATCTCCTCATTTCCGGTGGTTACCAGGGTCATGCGCGAGAGCGTCGGGTCATCCGTCGGCGCGACGGTCAGCGACTCGATGTTGTACCCGCGGGCGGAGAACAGCCCAGCCACCCGTGAGAGTGCGCCGGCCTCATTCTCCAGCAGTACGGCAATGATGTGTCTCATCTCAGGCCAACTCCCTCTCGGACAGGCTGGGCGCCAGGTGCATCTCGTGCTGCCCCTTGCCTGCCACGATCATCGGATAGACGTTCTCGGTGGGGTCCACGACCACATCGAGGAATACGAAACGGTCCTTCATCGCAAAGGCCTCCGCCATGGCGGCCTCAAGGTCGGCCGGGCGCTCCACCCGCATTCCCACATGGCCGAAGCTCTCCGCCAACTTCACGAAGTCGGGCAGCGCGTCCACATAGGAATGGGAGTAGCGACTCCCGTAGAAGAACTCCTGCCACTGCCGCACCATGCCCATGTAGCCGTTGTTGAGCAGGATCACTTTGATCGGCAGGTTGTACTGCTTGCAGGTCGCCATCTCCTGGATACACATCAGGATGCTGGCTTCACCTGAGATACAGGCCACCTGCGCCTCGGGGAAGGCGAGCTGCACCCCCATGGCCGCCGGCAGCCCGAAGCCCATGGTGCCCAAGCCGCCCGAGTTGATCCAACGCCGCGGCTTATCGAAGGGATAGAACTGGGCGGCAAACATCTGGTGCTGACCCACGTCGGAGGTCAGATAGAGGTCGCCGCCGGTGACCTTGTAGAGTGTTTCCACCGCGAATTGCGGCTTGATTTTCTCGCTGGTGCGGTCGTAGTGCAGGCAGTCCACCCGCCGCCATTCGCCGATCTTGTCCCACCACTCCGCCACCGGCCGCCCCACCGCGCTCGGGGCCTGCTCCTTCCACAACCGCACCAGCTCAGCCAGGACGCTCGCGACCTGACCCACGACCGGCACGTCCACCCGCACGTTCTTGGAGATGGAGGAGGGGTCCACGTCGATGTGGATGATCTTGGCGTGGGGACAGAAATGCTCGATCTTGCCGGTCACCCGATCGTCGAAGCGGGCGCCGATGGCGATCAGCACATCGGTCTCGTGCATGGCCATGTTGGCCTCATAGGTCCCATGCATCCCCAACATCCCGATAAACTGGGGGTCGGTCATGGGATAGGCCCCAAGCCCCATGAGGGTGCTGGTGATGGGGTAGCCGGACAGCCGCACCAACTCGGTGAGCAGTGCGGACGCCTCGCCCAGGATCACCCCGCCCCCGGTATAGAACACCGGGCGCTTGGCCTGGAGCATCAGGTCCAGGGCGCGCTTGATCTGACCCGGATGCCCCTTTTCCGTGGGGTGGTAGGAGCGCATCCGGATTTCGCGCGGATAGACATAGGGGATCTTGACGTTTGGGTCGGTCACGTCCTTGGGGATGTCCACCACGACCGGCCCCGGGCGTCCGGTGGTCGCGATAAAGAACGCCTTGCGCAGGGTGAGCGCCAGGTCACGGACATCCTTGACCAGGAAATTGTGCTTCACACAGGGCCGGGTGATGCCGACGGTGTCTACCTCCTGGAAGGCGTCGCTGCCGATCACCGGGGTGGGCACCTGACCGGTGATGCACACGAGCGGGATCGAGTCCATGTAGGCCGTGGCGATGCCGGTCACGGCGTTGGTCGCGCCGGGTCCCGACGTGACCAGACAGACGCCGCAACGGCCGGTCGCCCGCGCGAGTCCGTCGGCGGCATGGGCGGCACCCTGTTCGTGCCGGACCAGGATATGCTTGACCCGATCCTGTTTGAACAGGGCGTCGTAGATGTGCAGGACCGACCCGCCGGGATATCCAAAGACATATTGGACCCCCTCGTCAATCAACGCCTGGACGACGATCTCGGCACCGCTGAGCTGCACCGCGTTCAGTTCCACCTTGGGCGACCTCCGAATCAGACCAGCCGGGACCCACCGCACGGCAGGGCTTGCCCGTACCCGGGGACCGGGACGAGACCACCCCCGCCCTGACCGGGGCCGCGGACTGGAGAAGCATGAAAGGGCATGTTCAAAAAGATTGAACGTTACAGGAGACTTGCGCCCAGGGTCAATACATGAGACACCCGCGGCGCGGCCGGCACCGTTGCCGGGAACGTCGGGCACCCGCCCGGGACTGCCGTCGGCAGTTCCCAGCGGCCTCCCTGGCTGCCATACTTGGCGTCATGAACCAGCGATCCCAACCCACTGACAGCACGGACAGGCGTCTCGCCCTGCTCCTGGCGCCCGCGCTGGCTGGCGCCTGGCTCGCCTGCACCCCAGCGCGGACCCTGGCACAGTTGTATCGTTGGGTGGACGAGACGGGCACGACGGTCTACTCGCAATTGCCGCCCCCCGGCAGCACCCCGGCCGCCACCATCAAGCCGGACGCAGGACCCAAGCCGGACCAAGGCGCAGCGGCCATGGAGCAGCTCCGCGACCAGGTGGCAGAGGACTTCGACCACCGCGATCAGCAGGCGCGCGACGCGCAAGCGGCGGGCAAACAAGCGGCCGAGCAGGCCGCCCGCCAGACCAATTGCGAGGCGGCGCGCAAAAACCTGGAGACCCTCAAGAACCACGGCGGCGGGCGGCTGCGGACCCCGGACGGCAAGACCGGGTTCCTCTCCAAAGACGACCTGGCGGCCCAGCAGGCGCAGGCGCACAAGCAGATCGAGGACAATTGCCGCTAGGCCGACGCCCGCACTCCCCACCGACGGATTTGTCTCCGTGCCCCGTGGGCCCTAGACTACCGGCCTTTTACCTCGGGACCCCCGGCCCCATGCGCACCTCGCTATTTCCACTCCAGACCATCAAGGAGACCCCGGCCGACGCCGAGGTCGCAAGCCACCAACTGATGCTGCGCGCGGGCCTGATCCGCAAGCTCGCGGCCGGCCTCTACACCTGGCTGCCGCTGGGCCTGCGCGTGCTGCGCAAGGTCGAGCGCATCGTCCGGGAGGAAATGGAGCGCGCCGGCGCGCTCGAGGTCCTGATGCCGGCGGTGCAACCCGCCGAGTTATGGCAGGAATCGGGGCGCTGGGATCAGTACGGCCCGGAACTGCTGCGCTTCAAGGACCGCCACCAGCGCGAATTCTGCTTCGGCCCGACGCATGAGGAGATCATCACCGAGTTGGCCCGCAACGAACTCAAGAGCTACAAGCAGTTGCCGATCAACTTCTATCAGATTCAGACCAAGTTCCGCGACGAGATCAGGCCCCGCTTCGGCGTCATGCGCGCCCGCGAGTTCCTGATGAAGGACGCCTACTCCTTCCACGCGGACGACGCCTCGCTGGCCGCGACCTACGCGGTGATGCATGCCGCCTACTCGCGCATCTTCACCCGCTGCGGACTGGACTTCCGCCCGGTCCAGGCGGACACCGGCAGCATCGGCGGCAACGCCTCCCACGAATTCCACGTCCTGGCCGCCGCCGGCGAGGACGCCATCGCCTTCTCGTCCGGCGGCGACTATGCCGCCAACGTGGAACTGGCCGAGGCCCTGGCCCCGGTCGCGACGGCACCGGCGCCGACGCAGGACGCTCGGCTGGTGGACACCCCCAAGGCCCGCACCATCGCCGACCTGGTCGAGCAGTTCGGCCTGCCCATCGAGTGCACCGTCAAGACCCTGGTGGTGGCCGCCGCGGACGGCGTCCCGGGCGCTCTGGTGGCACTCCTGATACGCGGTGACCATGAACTCAACGCGGTGAAGGCCGCCAAGCTCGCCCAGGTCGCCGCACCCCTGCGCATGGCGAGCGAGGCCGAGATCCGCGCCGCCATCGGCGCCGGCCCCGGCTCGCTGGGCCCTAAGGACCTGGCACTGCCCTGCATCGTCGACCGCGCCGTGGCCGTCGCCGTCGACTTCAGCGCCGGGGCCAACCAGGACGGCAAGCACTGGTTCGGCCTCAACTGGGGCCGCGACCTGCCGCTGCCCGCGGTCGCCGATCTGCGCAACGTGATGGACGGCGACCCGAGTCCCGCCGGCGACGGCACCCTGCGCATCGCGCGCGGCATCGAGGTCGGTCACATCTTCCAACTCGGGCGCAAATACAGCGACGCCATGAAGGCCACCGTCCTGGGCGAGGACGGCAAGGCACTCACCATGACCATGGGCTGCTACGGCATCGGCGTGTCGCGGGTGGTGGCCGCCGCCATCGAGCAGCACCACGACGAGCGCGGCATCTGCTGGCCCACCCCCATCGCCCCCTTCGCGGTCGCGCTCCTGCCCATGAAGCTCAGCAAGTCCTACCGGGTACGCGACGCCACCGAGCAAATCTACGCCGACCTCCAGGCGGCCGGCATCGAGGTCCTGCTGGACGACCGCGACGCCCGCCCCGGATTCATGTTCGCCGACATGGAACTGATCGGCATCCCCCACCGGGTGGTGGTGGGCGACAAGGGCCTGGACGACGGCATGGTCGAGTACAAAGGCCGCCGGGATGCACAGATGCAGTTGATCCCGCTCACGCAGATCGTCGCCTTCCTGGTCGAGCGGCTGTGCCCGGACCCGACCTGAAGAGAGAGATTGTCCGCGCGATACGCGCAATGCCTCAGTCAGAAACGCCGGCCGCACCGGCGACGCAACCACTTTTGCAACCGGACACGACCCCCTGAGCCCCATGAAAGAAGCCTCCTTCGACCGCGATCAACTCCTGGCCTGCGGGCACGGCGCGATGTTCGGCCCGGGCAATGCCCAATTGCCGATTCCCAATATGCTGATGATGGACCGGGTGATCCGGATCGCGAATCACGGCGGCGCCAACATGAAGGGCGAGATCCTCGCGGAACTCGACATCCACCCGGACCTGTGGTTCTTCCAGTGCCACTTCCCCGGCGACCCGGTCATGCCCGGCTGCCTGGGGCTCGACGCCCTCTGGCAATTGGTCGGCTTCTACCTCGCCTGGATCGGCAACCCCGGCCACGGGCGGGCCCTGGGGGTCGGCGAGGTCAAATTCACCGGCCAGGTGCTGCCTACCGCGTCCAAGGTTACCTATCACATCGACATGAAGCGGGTCATCAGCCGCAAACTGGTGCTCGGCATCGGCGACGGGGTGGTGCAGGTCGACGGCCGGACCATCTATACCGCCAAGGACCTGCGGGTGGGGCTCTTTACCTCGACCGAGGGCTTCTAGATTTCATTTCTTGACATCCCTGTCAAGAAATGAAACCGGATGCTATCTCATTCTGACGCTGGAGCGTCCGGACTTGCTCCCAAACCGCCAAGAGGTCGTCATTTTATGCACGTTGCAACTGGTACGGTCGTGTCCGGCAAGGTCGTGCTCGACCAACCGGGTCTTGACGACGGCACGGGCGTCTACGTTCTAACTCGAAATGCCCCCGCAGCGCCAAAGCTATCGACTGAGGAGTTGGCCGAGTTGGAGGCTGGCCTCGCGGAGGCCGATCGTGACGAGACGATCGCGGGCGCAGAGTTCCTCGCGCAATTGCGCCGTCACGGATAAGCGTGGCCCTCGAACTGGAGGTCGTATCAATCTGGCATTCCAGCCGCGGCGACGGGCCAGCCGTGTAGCGACCGAGCCACCTTTGCCGCCCGTAGGGAGTTGCCCCGCAATCTTCAGACTCCAACTGGGAGATTACTTACGCTTGATGAAGCCTCAAACGGGCTGATGACTACACGTATTAAGAGTTAACCAAGACCATGGCTGAGACGACGACCACAAGTGCCATTGTGTCACGCGAGCTCAGTCTCCCAATTGCGCCCAGCCGTCACTCACTGCCCGGGTCGAGCCCCTTAAAGCATCAGATCGGCAGCCAATCGCTCCCACGGCGCAGTGAGGTGTCCGTCCTCGCGCAGGATCAAGCCGTTGGCCTCCAGCATCGCCACGTCCTCATGCACCCGCTTGGAATCCCGACCAAGCTCGCGCGCCAGGGCGGCAACGCTGTCGGTACCGTGGCGATGAACATAGCGCAAGAGTTCGAGACGCTGCGGGGTCAAGGCGCACAGCAGGGTCTCCAGGGTAAGGAAGGTCAGATGGCGTTCGTCGACCGACTCGCCCTGTTCCGCCCGTTTCCAGGCCGAAACAAAACGCTGGGCCATATCGGCTTCGTCGCTTACATGCAGGTTGAGTGTGCTCAAGATTGTCTCCGCAGTCTCGCACGCAGTTGGCGTAAAATGCCATAAACCCAGACGCCAAGGCAACTTGCCCAGATCCATCCCGGCCGGCACTAAGCGAACAAGCGACCCGCCGACCGCTCAGATGAAGCCGCCCTCGCGATCCAAAAAAAAAGGGGCGCCTGGCGCCCCTTGGATTCACGGAAACGCGTGCCCCGCCGCTCAGCTATCGAGATGGTCGAGCGCCTTCTGGAAGCGGTTGGCGTGGGAGCGCTCGGCCTTGGCCAGGGTCTCGAACCAGTCGGCGATCTCGTCGAAGCCCTCGGCGCGGGCGGACTTCGCCATGCCGGGGTACATATCGGTGTATTCGTGGGTCTCGCCGGCGATGGCCGCCTTGAGGTTGGCGGCAGTAGGGCCGATCGGCAGGCCGGTTGCCGGATCGCCGACGATCTCCAGATACTCCAGATGGCCGTGGGCATGGCCGGTCTCGCCCTCGGCGGTGGAGCGGAACACGGCCGCCACGTCGTTATAGCCCTCCACGTCGGCCTTGGCGGCAAAATAGAGGTAACGGCGGTTGGCCTGGGACTCGCCCGCGAAGGCCTCTTTGAGATGGGTCTCGGTCTTGCTGCCCTTGAGTTCCATAACGGTCTCCTCAGTTGGATGGGGGTTGCGGCACCTGCGCGGGTAGACATAGTGACGGGCGGCGGATTTCCCAACCGCGGACCCGAACGCCGGAACTGTGATCGATTGCAGTGCGGCCGATCCGCCACCTTGCTAAAAGGCTCTGTGACAGGCGATCCGAAACGCAACTAGCCGACAAAAGAATGGAAAACACAGCGCCATCGATCCCGCGGACGCGCCATGCACCCCCCCGACCCAAGACCGACGAGGCCCCATCCTCGCACCCACGAGCGCTGCGACTGATCCAGATCAGCGACTCGCACCTGTTCGCCCACCCCGAGGGCCGCCTGCTGGGTCTGAACACACGCCGCAGCTTGCAGGCCGTCCTGGCGCTGGCCCTGGACGGCCCGACGCCCGCGGACGGCCTGGTGATGACCGGTGACCTGGTCCAGGACGAGACCGCCGAGGGGTATGCCTACCTGGCCCGGGTGCTGGAGGACACCGGTATCCCCTGCTTTTGCATCCCCGGCAACCACGACCGCCGGGACCTGATGGAGGAGTGGCTGGGGGCGGCGGCCATGGGGCCGATCGCGGACAATCGCATCGACGGCTGGAACCTGATCTTCCTGGACTCGACCCTGCCCGGTGAAGACGGGGGCCGGCTCACCCGGCGCCAGGTGCACCACATGGACACCCTGCTGCAACGCGATCCCGGCCACTGCCTGGTCTTTCTCCATCAGCACCCGCTGCCGATCGGGAGCGCCTGGATGGACACCATGGGGGTCACCAACGGTGCCCAACTGCTCGCGGTGTGCGACCGTCACCCGCACCTCAAGGCGGTCATCTGCGGTCACATCCACCAGGAGTTCAGTGTGAGCCGCGGGCATTATCAGATCCTCGGCACCCCGTCAACCTGCTTTCAGTTCCTGCCCGCGAGCCCGGATTTCGCCCTGGACGCCCGCACCCCGGGCTACCGCGAGCTGCACCTGCACCCGGACGGACGCCTCGACACCCGGGTGGTCCGCCTGGCCGCGTACCCGGAACCCCTGGCCCTCGACGCGACCGGCTATTGACCTGGGGCGCGCCTCAGTCGACTGAGAACCCGGACCAGGGCCGATACTCCCGCGGTTCGCAGGTGACGGCGCTGACCCGCGCCATGGGCGGGCCCGCGCGCAGCCAGTCGCGCAGTTGCGCGACCGCCGCGGGGGACCCGCACGCCAGCACCTCGACCCGGCCGTCGGGCAGATTGCGGGCATAGCCGGTGACCCCGAACCGCAGCGCCTGCTCGCGCGCCGCGCCGCGGAAATAGACCCCCTGGACCCGTCCCTCGACCAGACAACGGCGGCAGATCGGCGGCTCGTCGCCGACCGGCGCCCCAAGACCATCGGTCATCGCGTCAGCCATGGCGCCCCACCCCGCTCCAGCCGGCGTGCCGGGTCCGACCGGGGCGCCTTGGTGCCGCGACGGGTCGCGCCGGGCAGGAAAGGTCTTGGATCATGGGCGAAGGCTCCGCTAAAGAAGGTTGACTGACACCGCCAAACGACTGCAACATATTGATATTTTGTTTATTTGCTGACCTGCGCGCGTCTTGGGTTACACTTGGGTCGGCACGATCGAAAACCCCGCGGGGCCTTGGGCGGCTGGCCCCGCGTCAGCCGCCGGGCGCGGCCGCGGACACCCTGTGAGGTTCTCTTTGAGCTACATCCTCGTCCTCTACTACAGCCGCCACGGGGCGACCGCCGAATTGGCCTGGCAGATTGCCCGCGGGATCGAGTCCGTCCAGGGAATCGAGGCCCGCCTGCGTACCGTACCGGCCGTCTCCGCCGTCTGTGAGGCCGTGGCACCGGAGGTCCCACCCACCGGCGCCCCCTATGTCACCCATGAGGACCTGCGCCACTGCGCCGGGCTCGCCTTGGGGAGCCCCACCCGCTTCGGCAACATGGCCGCCGCGCTCAAATATTTCCTCGACGGCACCAGCTCCCTGTGGCTCAACGGCGCCCTGGCCGGCAAACCGGCCGGCGTCTTCACCTCCAGTTCCAGCCTCCACGGGGGCCAGGAGACGACCCTGCTGACCATGATGGTACCCCTGCTGCACCACGGCATGGTGGTCCTGGGCCTGCCCTACAGTGAGGGCGACCTGCTGCACACCCGGGGCGGCGGCACCCCCTATGGCCCCACCCACTTCGCCGGACCCGAGAATAACCTGTCCCTGACCGATGAGGAACGGCGACTCTGCCAGGCGCTCGGCCGACGGCTCGCCCGGACCGCGCTGGCACTCGCCTGCCCGCCCGACTGACCGGCAGTGGCCGCGGCCCCGTGCCCACCCCTGCCCTGCAACTGCACCTGCCGATCGAACTGGTCCGCGAGCCGACCCTGGCCGAGTACCTGCCGGGACCGAATGCGGAGGCGGTAGCGGCCGTTCGGGGCACCGCGAGCGGACAGGGTGAGCCCTTCATCTTCCTGTTCGGCCCCCCGGAGACGGGCAAGACCCATCTGTTGCAGGCCGCCTGTCTGGCCGCCGCCCGCGCGGGCCGTCAGGCCCACTATATCCCGCTCGGGCGCCCGGGGATCGCGCCGGACATCCTGGAGGCCCTGGAACGACTGGACCTGGTGGCCCTGGACGATGTCCACCGCATTGCCGGACAGCCGGCCTGGGAGCGGGCCGTCTTCGACCTCTTCAACCGCCTGCGCGAGCGCGGACGCGCCCTGGTCGCCGCCGCCGCCCAGCCCCCGGACGATCTGGCACTCGGATTGCCGGACCTGCGCTCACGCCTGCACTGGGGACCCCGCTATCGGCTGCTCCCACTGACCGAGCCCGATAGCGAGACACTGCTCAACGAGTCCGCCCGACGCCGCGGGATACCCCTGCCCCCGGAGGTGACGCGCTACATCCTGACCCACCATCCGCGCAACCCCTGCGCACTCTTGGACCTGGTCGCGCGCATCGACAGCCTGTCCCTGCGCGAACAGCGCCCGCCCACCATTCCGCTGGTGCGCCGCATCATGCGCGACGACGCGGGCTGCGATTAGCCGGGGGTCCGCAGCGGGGGTACATCCCTACTCATCACGCCAACCGTGGGTGCGGGCCTTGGCCGACCACACCAGTACATACTGCACACCGCTCACCAGGATGGTGACCAGACAGGCCCAGGTCAGGGTCGTGATCACCCAACCCGGCAGCGGCATGGGTCCGGCGTCCGTGATGGCGGCGACCACGAGCACGAGTTGGAAGAGGGTGTTGATCTTGCTGGTCAGGGTTGGGGCGGCCTCCAGTTCCTCGACCCGGTAGTTGTAGAGCAGCGCCCCGGCGACGATCACCAGGTCCCGAAAGATGACCGCCAGCACCAGCCACACCGGGATCAGACCCATGGAGCCCAGGACCAGGAAACATATCACCAGCAAGGTCTTGTCGGCCACGGGGTCGAGGATGCCGCCGAGCCGGCTCTGCCAGCCGTAGTTCTTGGCCAGGAAGCCGTCGACGCCGTCGGAGACCCCGGCGACGGCGAAGAGCACCAGCGCCCAACCGAATTGTTGGGACAGCAGCAGCCACACCACCGGGATGACGGCGACCAGGCGTAGCGCGCTGATGACGTTGGGAAGGTCCCTGAGCCTCACATGGGTAGACCGATGGCGCCGGAAACCGGCCCGGGGGCAACATCCTAGCCGGATACGGCGCGGCTGTCCAAGGGACATGGATGAACGTGGATGAAGCGGGATGCCGGACCAAGCTTGCGGGTAGAATCACCGCACGCACCCCACCGGAGCCCCCGCGTGTCCCAGGAAACCGAGCAGCAGTCCCGATCACTCAGCTACCGTGACGCCGGCGTCGACATCGACGCCGGCGCCGCCCTGGTGGAACGTATCAAGCCCTTGGCCGCCGCCACCACCCGCCCCGGGGTGGTGACCGGCCTGGGGGGCTTCGGGGCACTCTTCGCGCTGCCGCTGGCGCACTATCGGGAGCCGGTCCTGGTCTCGGGGACCGACGGAGTGGGCACCAAGCTGCGGCTCGCGATTGCGCTCGACCGTCACGACACCATCGGCATCGATCTGGTCGCCATGTGCGCCAACGACATCCTGGTGAGCGGCGCCGAACCCTTGTTCTTTCTCGATTATTACGCCACCGGCCGGCTGGATCTCGAGGTCGCCACGGCCGTGATCACGGGCATCGCCCGCGGCTGCGAACTGGCGGGCTGCGCCCTGACGGGCGGTGAGACCGCCGAGATGCCCGGGATGTACGGCGCCGGGGACTATGATCTCGCGGGTTTCTGCGTCGGCATCGCCGAGCGTGCCGACCTGATCCTCCCCGAGCGGGTCCGCCCCGGCGACCAGTTGCTCGGACTCGCCGCCTCCGGCCCCCACTCCAATGGCTATTCGCTGATCCGCAAGGTCATCGAGGTGTCCGGGGCGGACCTGGCCGCGGACCTGGACGGGGCGACGCTGGGGGAGCGCCTGCTCGCCCCCACCCGTATCTATGTGCGTTCCGTGCTGCCCCTGACCCGGGCGCTGCGCGTCCACGCCCTGGCCCACATTACCGGCGGCGGCATCACCGAGAATCTGCCGCGGGTCCTGCCGCAGGGCACCCAGGCGCGGGTAGATCTGGGCAGCTTCCGGCGCCCGGCGGTTTTCGACTGGCTCAAGACCCAGGGCGGCATCGCCGAGTCGGAGATGCGCCGTACCTTCAACTGCGGCCTCGGGATGGTGGTCTGTGTCGCGCGCGAAGACGTCGACACCGCGCTGACCATGCTGCGCTCGGCCGGTGAGGAGGTTTGGGTACTGGGCGCGATCGAGTCGGCCCCGGGGGCGCCGCGGGTGGTCTACGCCGACACCCCGGACCATGACTGAGGAGGTCGCGCCGGCACCAGTGATGCCGGTGGTGGTGCTGATCTCCGGGACCGGCAGCAACCTGGGCGCGCTGCTCGCGGCCCAGCCGCGGTGGCCCTATCGCATCGTCGCGGTGATCAGCAATGAGGCGCAGGCCGGCGGTCTCAGACGGGCGCGGGACGCGGGCATCCCGACTGCGGTGCTGGAGCATCGCGCCTATCCGGACCGCCCGGCCTATGACCAGGCCCTGGCCGCGTCGATCGACGGCTACGCCCCTGGCCTGGTGGTGCTGGCCGGGTTCATGCGCATCCTCACCCCCGCATTCGTCGCCCACTTCAGCGGACGGCTGCTCAACATCCACCCCTCCCTGCTGCCCAGGTTCCGCGGCCTGCACACCCACCGCCGCGCCCTGGAGGCGGGCGCGACCGAGCACGGGGCCAGTGTGCATTTCGTCACCGCCGAACTGGACGGCGGTCCGGTGATCCTGCAGGCGCGGGTGCCGGTGCAGCCGGGCGATGATCCGCCGCGCCTGGGCGCTCGGGTGCTGGCCGCCGAGCATCGGATCTATCCCAAGGCGGTGGGCTGGTTCGCACAGGGGCGTCTGCGGCTGGGGGAGGACGGCCGGGCCCGGCTCGACGGCGCGGTGCTCGACGCGGCACCGTGTCTGGACGAACAACCATCGGTCGCGCAGTAGCGCGCAACCGCCAAGACCCGCTACTTCTTCGCCTCGCTGGCCGCGGCGTCACCGGAAGACTTCGGCAGCGACGTGGTACCGGTCATTAACTTTTGGAACATGTCCCAGGACGCCATGGTGCCCGAGACATAGGGTTGGAAGAGCTTCATCGGGTCGTAACCCTCCACCCCGGCCATCATCCGTTCGCGGATATCGTCCATGAGTTGCCGCTGGAACCCCTCCACGTCCGGCAGACCGAACAGCTTGCGCATCTCCTCGGGGGTGATATCGAAGTTGACGGTGATCTTCATCGGGCGCTCCAGGATAGTAATCAGGTCGATCGTGATGGGTGTGCGGTGGTCGCAAGGCCGTATCGACACGGCGGGTAGCCTGGCCACCCGCCCACTGTGACCGACCCGGGCGATGGGTGCAAGCGAGCACTGGGCGGGGTCCGGCCTCAGTGTCGGCTGGCGCGCGGGATCGGGTCCGCCCGTTCCGGTTCCTCGACCGCCAGGGTCTCACGCACCCGCCGCCCGATCAGGACGCAGGCGCGCTCGAAGGCGCGGCGCGCCTCCCGGGCGTTCCAATCCCAATCCGACGGATGGGCGCTGGCCTCGAGCTGCCAGTGGCCGGTGGTCAGCACGGATCCGATGCGCACCTCGAGCGTCCAGTCGTGCCAGACCTGCTCGGGCTTGCCGTCCTCCACGAACTCCTGCTCCACCAGACGCACATAGTTTCCGGCGCTGTCGTCCATCGCCAGGACGTTGGACAAGGCCAGGGTCTCGTCCACACAGCTCGCCCAGCCCGTATGCACGGCGCTCGCCGAACCCATCAGGGCGTGGATCAAGAGGGCCGGTGTTGTGCTCAGGGAGAGCGGGGTCTCCCAGTCCGGCTCGCCGGCATCTTCGTCGTTCGTCATGTCTGCCCCTTCGGTTTTCCGCCCCGGCGCTGCACCAGCCGACCGGTCTGCGCAGTGTAAGGGCCGACACCGCGGCAAGACAATGCGCGCGGGCCGCGGTATGGTGCACCAAAGTCATGAGCAAGGGTGAGAATGGATGAGAGTCGTGATCTTTTCGGACGTGCAGGCCAACCTGCCGGCCATGCAGGAGGCGGTGGAGCGCATCCTCAAGTGGGGCCCGGACCTGGTGGTCATGGCCGGGGACCTGGTCAATCGGGGACCCAAGAGCCTGGAGTGTCTCGAACTGTTCGACCAGTTGCGCCGCACCCGGGGCTGGCTGCCGGTACAGGGCAACCATGAGACCTATATACTCAAGTGCGCCGCCGAGGCCCCCGCCACGCCGCTGGAGGCGGAACTGCGGCGCTTTGCCGACTGGACCTATGCCCAGTTGCGACCGCGCATCGCCGCCCTGACCGGGTGGCCGGACCACCTGTGTTTCCATGCCGCAAGCGCCGAACCCGCGGCCGCGCAGAGCTGGGTCCATGTCACCCACGGCACCATGGCGGGCAACCGCGACGGGATCGGCCCCGCGGTCCCGGACGCGGCCCTGCGCGGCAAACTCCCGCCGGATATCGCGCTCTTCGTCACCGCACACACCCATCGACCCCTGGAACGGGTGCTGGACGGTATCCCCATCCTCAATGTCGGGTCGGTGGGCTCGCCCTTCGACGGGGACGTACGCGGCAGCTTCGCCCGATTGGAGTGGCGCGGCGGGCGCTGGCAGCGCGAGATCGTGCGCTTCACCTACGACCGCGTGCGCGCCGACCGCGACTTTCTGGCGTCCGGATTCATCGAGGAGGGCGGCCCCCTGGCACCGATCCTCTACGAGGAATGGCGCCAGGCGCGGCCCCTCATGCCGCACTGGCGACGCGACTTCGAGGCGGCCGTGCTGGCGGGCGAACGCGCCCCGGGGTCGGCGGTCGCAGAATTCCTCAGCCAGGTCGGCACCTGACCGGGTTCGGTCCGCCGCGCCCCCCGTAGGGTCCGCTGCGCGGACCGCTACCTCACCGGCCGGACGACGCCGGACAACAACAGACCACAGGCCCAGGCCCATCGAGAGCCCTCCCGGAGCCCCCATGCCCGACACCGACAGCATCCACCGCTTCCTCTTTGAACACTCCAGCATCCGCGGCAATCTGGTCCACCTGGACGCCAGCCTGCGCGCGGTACTGGAGACCCACCCCTACCCGCCGGCCGTGCGCGTCCAGTTGGGGCAGGCCCTGGCGGCGGTCGCGTTATTGAGCGCCACCATCAAGTTCAACGGCTCCCTGATCCTCCAGGTCCAGGGCCGCGGCCCCCTGCGCACCCTGGTCGCCCAGGCGACCAGCGCCCGCACCCTGCGCGGCATCGCCCGCTGGGAGGGCGAGGTGCCCATGGGCGCAAGCCTTGCCGAGTCGTGCGGCGAGGGGCGTCTGGTGCTGACCATCGAGCGCGGCGGCGGCGAACCCTACCACGAGGACGATGTGCGGCTTTTTGAATCGGAGCCCCTGGCCTTCCGCTGCGGCTGCTCGCGCCGCCGCATTGAGGACATGCTGCGCACCCTGGGCGAGCCCGAGGTGCGCTCCATGGTCACCGAGCAGGGCGCGATCACCGTCACCTGCGAGTTCTGCAACCGCACCTACCGCCTCGACGCGGTGGATGCCGGTCAGTTGTTCGCCCAGGGCCCCCGCCAGACCCCGTCGGCAGTCCATCACTAAGGAACAGTTCACCGATAAGTTAAACAATTTCATCAGGGACTGCCTGTAGCGCGATTTTCGTTGTCGTTGTCGTTGTCGTAATCGAGGTTATCGTAACGCCCTGGATTCTCTCGCACCCCAAAGTGCATCTCTTTCCGATTACGACAACGACAAC
>NZ_CAIKKU010000340.1 GCF_903828115.1 uncultured Thiodictyon sp.
CTCTATGAGGACCTGCACCGGTCGAAAGAGATCGGGCCGGATGATCCGCTCCCGCCGGTGCTCCCGATCGTGCTCTACAACGGCGCCGAGCCCTGGACCGCCAAGACCGACCTGGCGGACCTGATCGACCCGAGCCTGCCGCCGCAACTGCGCCGTCGGCAGCCCCAACTGCGCTATCTTCTCCTGGAAGAACGCCGCTACCCCGAGGCCGATCTCGTGCGTCTGCCCAACGTCGCCGCCGCCTTGTTCCGCCTGGAGAATGCCCAGGCGCCGGAGAACATCCAGCGGGTCCTGGTCGAGTGGCTGGCCGGGGCGGAGAACGCGAGCCTGCGCCGTGCCTTCGTCGTCTGGCGGAAGTGCGTGCTGCTGCCGACGCGCGTGCCCGGCGTCGAGATACCCAATTTCAGCGAGTTACAGGAGCTTCACGACATGCTGGCCGAACGCGTCAAGACGTGGACCCAGGAGTGGAAGGATCAGGGCTTGCGGGAGGGCAGGCAGGGGGGCGAGGCTAAGTTGCTGCGTCGGCAACTCACTCGCCGCTTCGGCCCGCTGCCGTCATGGGCTGAGGAGCGCCTGGGTCAAGCCGGCGAGCCCGAGCTTGAGGAATTGAGTAAACTGTCCCCGAAATTCGGAGGCCTGGGACAACGGTTCCGAGATTTTTCGCGGCCTCCGCGACCCTCGCAGCCTGTGGTTTTTGAAGGGTGCGTGTCTTAGCTTAGTGCCATTCTGGTCTGTCCCTATTGCCAGTCCCCTATTGCCACTTGTGTATTTGCCGTTGGCCTCCCATCCCGCCCCCGGAGCCCATTTATGAACGCCGTCGATCTGATCGCCCATGAAGCAACCGAACTGCCCGCGGCCCTGCAGGCCGAGGTCCTTGACTTCATCGGCTATCTCAAGACTCGCCACCCCCAGGCCCCTGCGGCTGCCCCCAGCGACGCCAGGTTACTAGAATTAATTGCGTTTTTTGCCCCCTACCGAAAGAACTTCGGCAGCTTCGTCTTCGATCGGGACGAAGCCAATGCCCGGTAGCTTCATCGACTCCAACGTCGTCCTCTACAGTTTAAGCAAGGACGAATCCAAGCAACGCAGAGCACTGGAGCTGCTGGCCAGCGGTGGCTTGATCTCCACCCAGGTCCTTGGGGAGGTAGCCAACGTCATGCGCCGCAAGCTCGGCTACGAGGTCCCAGCGATCCGCGATGTGCTTCTACGGCTCATCGGCGACTGCCGTCTCCATCCGCTGGCACCCTCGACGGTCCTGCGCGCACTCGATGTCGCACAGCGTTTCGGCTTCTCGTACTACGACAGCCTGATTGTCGCCGCAGCCCAAGAGGCCGGCTGCGCTATCGTCTATTCCGAAGACTTGCAGCATGGGCAGGTTGTCGGCCCCGGGTTGACCGTCGTCAACCCGTTTCTCGAACCAGTCGAACCATGAACCACCCGATTGGCCGGCAGGATGCCGGTCGCGGTTCTGTCCGCCGTGAACCGCTGCCGAGGTCCAGGTTATTGGCTTTCTCGGATCGAATCCCAAGGATGACCGTCGATGGCTCCACCACGTCGAACGCGGCCCGGGCGCGCGAGTCCGCTGGTCAGGCGGCGCGTGCGGTCAACGTCCCGGTCGGCGGAAACTGCCGCTCGCGATGCGTCGGCAGCACCGCCGCGACGCGCTCGAGCGGTACCCTATGTCGCTGCTCCTGCACCGAGCTAAGTGGCCTATCGGAGTAATCGTGGTAGGTCCCCGATTTCTGCGTCCCCGATTTCTCGCATCAGGCCCACGAAATGGGTATCCTTGTAACACCGGACCCCGCGGGACAAATCCCTATGGCGACGCACGACCCTTCCTATAAGCTGCTGTTCTCCCATCGCAAGATGGTTTCCGACCTGCTCCGCGGCTTCGTGCACGAGGA
>NZ_CAIKKU010000341.1 GCF_903828115.1 uncultured Thiodictyon sp.
ACGACAACGACAACGACGCCCGGTCCGTGAGAACGTCCGGTAGCTGTAGGGTACGCATCGCGTACCCGGCTCCGGCGGTCGTGGCAGTTTGGCGGGTACGCGATGCATACCATACGATATATGCGTTAATATATCAGTTCTAATCGCACCCGCCTGATCCCTCCGGCAGGTCGCCGCCCGGCCGATCCGCTATGATGAAAGGTTGAGTACCACCAGGGACCAAGATGACGTGAACCAGCCCCGTAAACGATGCGATCAGTCTGCCGAGGGCCCGGCCGGGCGCCGTTTCCGGCGTGTGCTGGCGGGCCTGTGTGTGTTGTCGGTCCTGAGCGGTTGCGCCGCGCTTGGGTCCTTCGGCGGCGGTTCCAAGAGCGCCCCCGCACCCGCCGCGCCGCCCGCCGTCGCGGCGGCCAAGGGCGCCCCGACCGGTCAGCCGGCACCAAAGTCGGCGCCGTCCAAGGTCCAGGGTGCCCCCAAGGCCGCGACCCCAGCCCCGGACCTGACCACGCCGCCCGAGCCCCAGTGGCGTACCACCGGCGAGGTCCTGGGCCTGAACCCACCGGCGCAGCAACCGGTCGCGGTGGGGCAGGGCAGTCCGGCCTTCACCCCCTTCAGTCCAGACCTGCCGGATTTGCGCCGGGAGGTCGCCCTGATCTGCGGCTCGGCCCGTCTCGGCAAGCAAAAGGGCTATCTGGCGCCCCTGGTGACTGACCTCTTCCTGTCCAACACGGACCCGGCCTTTGCCACCGAGGCCCTGATCCAGGGCGACTGCGGCCCGCTCGCCGAGGTGGTGCGCGAGTTGGTCGCCCAGGGCGGCAACGAGGTGGTGTCGGCGGTGGTCAATCGCGCCCTGTTTCTGGGCGGTCCGCGGGCCGAGGGGACCATCCGGGCGGCCGCCTCCAGCGGCCTGAATCGGGACCTGGTGTCGCCGCTCCAGCGCTCCGAGCCGACCGGCGACGCCGGGTCCCTGGCCTACGCCATGGCCTATTTCCCCTCGCGCGGGGCCGAGCCCGGGGTCGCGACCGCCACCGCCATCAACACCCTCTACAGCAACGCCACCCCGGGTTACGGGGTCTATACCTTCGTCCTCCTGGGCGCCGGCTTCGATCCCGCCAAGGACGCCGACCGCGCCCGTTACGCGGAGTTGCTGCGGGTCATCGAGACCTATGTCCTGGCGGGCGACCAGGGCGCCCGCGGACCCCGTGCCGAGGCCCACGCCTTCCTGATCGCCATCCGGCCGGACCGCAAGGAGGCCAAGCTGAGCGAGCAGACCGGCCCCGAGTTCTCCGCGGCCATACGCCAGGACCTGATCCAATACCTCAGGCGCAGCAATCAACCGGACCTGGCCCGGCGCCTGGAGACACTGCCCGGGCCCTTCCTGATCTCCGGCCTGGAACCGCGCCTGCTGCCCACGAGCCAGGCCGCCCCGCGCCTGGTGAGCGACCTCTCGGGCCTGGGCGCCGAGTACCTCTATGCCGTGGTCGACGCCTATGACCGGCCCATCCCGGCCGAACAGCAGGGCCGTCCGGAAGGGCTCGCCGCCATCCGCGAGCGCCTGCTCGGGCTCTTCAGCCGCCAGGTCGCGACCGAAGAACTGAGCCCGGCGCTCAAGGACGCCTGGGTCTTCCGCCTCGGCGGCCCCCTCGCCCCCAAGCCCCAGGACCCCAAGGCCCAGGCCGCGGCCAGCGCAACACCGGGCGAGTCCGCGTCCCCCGATCAGCCGGCGGCCCAGACCGCCCCCCAGCCCGCAACCCAGGCCGCCGGCCCCACCCCCGCAGTGCGCAAACGCGCCCCCAAGAAGGCAGTCCGCCGCTCATGACCATCACCAGTCTCTCGACCCTGCTGCGTTACCTGCTCGGCATCTTCCTGCTCCAGGGGGTGACCGGGCTCCTGGTCTATACGGCGCTGCGCACGGATTGGCAGACCACCTGGCCGCTCTTCGCCGCCGTCGGGGTCGCCGTGGGTACCATGGCCGCCTTCTGGTTCAGCACCATCGCCGGTGCCGGCCGCCACCACGTGGTCGCCCGTGCCGCCGAGCGCTTCTCCAAAGAGCGCGAGCAACTGCGCCTCAAGGCCGAGCAGCAGCGGATCAAGGAGGTCCGCAGCAGCCTCAAGGCGGCGCGCGGCCTGGGCGCGGGCATGAGCCTGAAATCCGCGGTGGTGGTCGGCGGTGCCGTGAGCCTGGGATTGACGATGATGCTCACCCAGTTCATCACGCTGGGGCTACTCACCATCGCCTCCGCCGGGGGCGCGGCCCTGGGCTACGGCGTGCGGGTCCGCCAGGAGAAGCTGATCGCCAAGCGCGAACGGCTGGGCGAGGAGCGGGCGATGCGCGTCATCGAGGTCCAGGACGCGGTCCCGGCCATCACCAGCCGGCGGCGCAAGCCGCGCGCGCGGCCCGACGAACCGGCCGATCTGACGGGTTGATCGGTCGTAAAGGAGCCGGGGCGTCCCGCCCCGGCTGCGTTGCTCCTGGAAGAAGCATTTGTTTCAAGCAAAGACGCGAAGTTTTTCAATGCTTGGCGTCTTTGCGTGATCAATTGCCGATTCCAGGTTGATGAAAGGTTGTCGGGAAATCCCCTAATCTGTCGCTCCGTTCACCGCACACCAATCCGCCTGCACCAGATTGCGCGCCCGCCGCTCGAACACCAGCCCGACCTCGAACAGGCCCTTGCCCGGCAGGCCGCGGTATTTGTCGCTATAGCCGCGGGCGCGAAGCTGCGCCAAGGCCGGGTTGGCGGCGCCGTCCCGGGCCAGAACCGGGGCGCCCTCATCCCCGACTGATTCCGGCGCCGTCGGCGCGCGCCGGGCCTGGCGCGGTGCCAGCTTGATCTCGATGACGTAGATGTAGTCGGCCAGCTTGATGGTCAGGTCCACCTGGCCCTGGTTGCTCACGTCCTCGGGAATGATCTCGGCATTGAGGCTGGCGAAGAAGGCATAGAGCACGCTGGCGTAATAGCCCTCGGCCTCGGGCAGGTCGTTGCCGGTAAAGTTGCGCCAGGGGATGCCCGCAAACAGTCGCTGGATGGCGGCGATCAGGCCGGCGACGTCACCTTGCGTCAAGGGGTCGTAGATGGCCTTCTGCCAATTCAGGCGTTCGCTCGGCAGGCGGCCCGTATAGGCGTCGACCAGGTGGTTGGCGAGCGCTTGGCGTACCTCCTGGTTGGGGACGCGCAGTGAAAACAGCCATTGGTCGAAGGACTCGCGGGCCTGGTCGATGGTCAGATAGCCGGTCTGAAAGAGCAGCGTCACCGGGTCGATCCGCTCAATGTCGAACGAGTCCAGGATCTCCTCGCTGGCCTCGATCCCCTCGAGTGCGGGCAGGAAGGTCTGTCGGCGCTGCAACAGCTTGAGCAGAAAGCTCGGACTGCCCGTCTCGAACCAGTAGTTGCGGTACACCCGACCCTTGTCGATGAACAGGAGAATATCGAAGGGGTTGTAGACCGGCTCACCGAGAAAATTGTAGCCGTTGTACCAGCGCTTAAGCCGGTCCCAATCGACCCCGGCCAGATGCCCGCCAAAGGTGGTCGCAAGGTCCGTCTGGGTGTAGCCGCAGAGGGTGGCGACCCGCGCATCCAGCGTCAGATCGTTGAGTTGATTCAACCCCGAAAACAGGCTGACCTTGCTGAATTTGGTCACCCCGGTCATGAGGACGAACTGGATATGGGCGTCCTGCGTCTTCATGGTCGAGTAAAGATTCTTCAGCCCCTCGCGCAACACCGCGATACGATGCGGATGCTCGATACTGTCGAGGATCGGCTTGTCGTACTCGTCGACCAGGATCACCACCCGCCGGCCGCCGGCCTCATGGGCGCGGATGATCAACTCGGCAAAGCGGCCCGCGATGCTGGTGGCCTCGCAGTGGATACCCAGGCGACGCTGGTTGAAGCCCAGCAACTCGTGGATCTTCTCATCCAGACCCTCGGGGCTCTGCACCACCCCCCCGGCAAAATCGAGCCGGATCACCGGATGGCGGCGCGACCAGTCCCAGTGGGGGTGGATGTCGAGCCCCCGAAACAGGGCCTCGCTGCCCTCGAACAACTCCTTGAGCGTATCCAGGAACAGGCTCTTGCCGAACCGGCGCGGGCGCGACAGAAAGTAGTACTTGCCCCCGTTCGCCAGGGCCAGGGCGTGCGCGGTCTTGTCGACATAGGTGTAACCCTCGGTGATGATCTCGCTGAAGGTCTGGATGCCGATCGGGAGTTTTTTGAGGGGCGGATTCATGGTATCTGTAGCGAAACCGGGCGCGGGATGGTCGCGAGTCTAGACCCAGCCGCGGGGCATCGCCAGCCGTCCGAGCCGCGGGGGTGCGATCAGAACTGATGTGTTAACGCATATTTCGTAGGGTACGCATCGCGCACCCTACAGCTACAGCTGCCGGACGTCGTCACGGACCGGGCGTCGTTGTCGTTG
>NZ_CAIKKU010000342.1 GCF_903828115.1 uncultured Thiodictyon sp.
ACGACAACGACAACGACGCCCGGTCCGTGACAACGTCCGGTCGCTGTAGCTGTGGGGTACGCATCGCGCACCCGGCTCCGGCGGTCGTGGCAGCTTGGCGGGTAGGCGATGCGTACCCTACGACATGTAGGTTAACACATCAGTTCTGATCCACCCAGAGGCCAGTGGACAGTGGATAGTGGTTAGTGGTTAGTGGTTAGTGGTCGGTTGCCACTTGATTTGGGTTCGGTTTCGGCCAAGTGGCCCTTTTTTGGTTAATGGATCATGCAAGATATTCTGGAACGGGCGGCGCAGATTCGGCTGGTGATCTTCGACGTGGACGGGGTCTTGACCGACGGCAGCCTGTACCTGGGCGACGACGGCCTGGAATACAAGGCATTCAACGCACGCGACGGTCATGGCATGGTGCTGCTGCAAGAGACCGGCGTGAGGCTGGCGGTCATCTCCGGGCGCCGCTCCGAGGCGGTGCGCATCCGCATGGAGGGCCTGGGAGTCGCCCACGTCTACCAGGGTCAACGCGACAAGCTGCCGGCCTTCGAGGAACTCAAGCGGGCCTTGGGGCTCACGGACGCGGTGATCGCCTACGTGGGCGATGATGTCATCGACCTGCCGGTCATGCGCCGGGTGGGACTGGCGATCGCCGTCGGGGATGCCCATCCCTTGGTTCGCCAACACGCCCACTGGTGCACCAGTGCCCCCGGCGGACGGGGCGCGGCCCGTGAGGTCTGTGAGCTGGTGATGGCGGCCCAGGGCACCCTGGAGCCGATCAACCGCGGCTACCTGGAAGGCGCCTGAACGCAAACCGATGCACAGCGAGGTGACAAAGCGTGTGGACGACGCGACAGGGGCGTCTGGCGATGGTCTTCGCCATCCTCGCAGGCGGGGCCTGGTGGCTGTTGCGCAGCCTGATCGAGGAGCCGGGCGAGCGCGTGCGCGAGCGCGCCCCTGACCACATGGTCTGGGACCTCGACGCCATCGAGACCAATACCGACGGGCGCCCGCAGCGGCATCTGGTGGCCGATCAACTGCGCCAGTATGTCGCCGAGGACCTGGCCGAACTCGACCGGCCGCGCCTGACCCTGTTCGATCGCGAGGGTGGACCGCCCTGGAAGGTGGAATCCAAACAGGGTTTCCTGCTGTCCAAGGGCGAGGAGATCGACCTGCGCGACGAGGTCCGGATCGCGCGGGCCGGTGCCGGTCCGAACCGCTCGTTGCGGCTCGCGACCTCGCAGTTGCGGCTCTGGCCCAAGCGTGAATACGCCCAGGGCGATCAGCCGGTGAGGATCGCGAGCGACGACGACTGGCTGACCGCCGCCGGCGTGCGCCTGTGGTACGCCCACCCGTCCCGGGCTGAGTTTCCCGGGCGCGCCCACATCTTTGTCGCTCCCACCCCAACCGAGAAGGGGAATGCTGGTTCAGCCGCCCCATGAACGCCAGACCGATGATCGTCACCACCGTGCCCCGGGCCCTGCCCGTCCTGGCCGCCGCGCTCTTGACCCTGGGTCTGGGCCTGACGCCCTGCAGCGCCGTCGCGCTGCAGAGCGATGCGGCGCAGCCCATGCTGATCGAGGCCGACCGGGTCGAGGTCGACGAGGGCAAGAGCACCAGCCTTTATCTGGGCCAGGTCCAGGTCGACCAGGGGACCATGCGCCTGCTGGCCGACCAGGTCACGGTCCACCACCGCAGCGACCGCCAGATCAAGTACATCATCGCCCGGGGCGAACCGGCCAGCTACAAACAGCAGCTCGACGGCGAGCAGGGCGAGATGCAGGCCTTTGCCAAGCGCATGGACTACGACGCGGACCGCGACGAGCTGATCCTGACCGGCGAGGCGCTGGTGATCCAGGGCACGGACCGCATCGCCAGCGAGCGGATCGTCTATGATCGGGCCCATGCGCGGGTGCAGGCGGGGGGCGACAGCCGGGTAAAGATCCAGATGACGCCGCAGGCCAAGAAGGACGGCAAGCCGCCGGCGCCCGGCACCGCCGCGGCACCCCCGGCGCCCCCGGTACCTGCCCCCAAGGCGCCCCCGCCCGGCAGGCAGGGCGGCGCGTGAGCACCCTCTGCGCCGCTCACCTGAAGAAGCGCTACCGCAACCGCCAGGTCCTGCGGGACGTGAGTGTCGAGGTGAACGCGGGCGAGGTCGTCGGCCTGCTCGGACCCAACGGCGCCGGCAAGACCACCTGTTTCTATCTGATCGTCGGCCTGATCCCGAGTGACCACGGACGCATCGAGTTGAACGGCCGCGACCTCACGCAACTGCCGATGCACGCGCGCGCACGGGCGGGCCTGAGCTACCTGGCGCAGGAGCCCTCGGTCTTCCGCAAACTCTGCGCGCGCGACAACATCCTGGCGATCCTGCAGACCCGCCGCGACTTGAACCGCGACCAGCAACGCGAGCGTTGCGAGCAACTGCTCCAGGAACTGGGGATCAGCCATGTCGCCGCCTCGCTCGCGCTCAGCCTGTCCGGCGGCGAACGCCGCCGCCTGGAGATCGCCCGCGCACTCGCCGTGGACCCGGTGGTGATGCTGCTCGATGAACCCTTCGCCGGGGTCGACCCGATCGCGGTCGGCGACATCAAGGCCATCGTCGCGCACCTGCGCGAGCGCAACATCGGCGTCCTGATCACCGACCACAACGTCCGCGAGACCCTCGACATCTGTGATCGCGGCTACATCATCAGTGACGGTAGCATGATCGCCGCCGGCACTCCCACGCAACTGCTCGCCGACCAGCAAGTGCGCGAGGTCTACCTCGGCACCGATTTCTCCATGTGAGCGCCCCAGACCATTCCGCCATGGCGCCCGAATAGGCTAGAATCAAAACAGGCACTCAACTTGCTAGACTCGATCGGTCCACCCCACACGCAGCCCCCGCGATGAAGCAGTCCATCCAGCTTCGACTTGGTCAGCATCTGTCGATGACGCCCCAGTTGCAGCAGGCGATCAAGCTCCTTCAACTGTCCAACCTGGAGCTCCAACAGGAGATCCAAGAGGTTTTGGACAGCAATTTCATGCTCGAGGAGGGCGATGAGGCCGACCGCTTCCAGGCCGCCGACGCCGCCGACGCCCGCCTGGTTCAGGACGCCACGCCGGAGCCGACCGCCACCGTCCAGGAACAGACGATCGAACGCGAGGTTCAGGGCGAGTCCAGTGAGATGCCGGACGAGCTCCCGGTGGACACCCACTGGGACGATGTGTACGAAAACTATCTCCCGAGCGGCAGCCAGGGCAGCGACGACAACGACTTCGACCCCTTCTCCCAGCAAAGCCGCCCGGAGACCCTGCATGACCACCTGATCTGGCAGCTCAATCTGGCCCGGCTCAGCGCGCGCGACGAGGTCATCGCGCTCGCGGTCATCGACGCCATCGACGGCAACGGCTACCTGCGTACGGACTGCGAGGAACTGCTGAGCACGCTGGGTGACCCGACGATCGCCCCCGAGGAGGTCACTACCATCATCCACCGGGTCCAGTCATTCGACCCGGCGGGGGTTGGTGCCCGCGATCTGCGCGAGTGTCTGTTGCTGCAACTGCGCCAGTTAGCCCAGGGCGCGCCGGCAGCCCCCGACCAGACCACGACGCGGGCGCTGGCCATCGCGATCTGCAAGGACGGGTTCGACTATCTGCCCCGCAACGACGTGGCGGCCCTGGCGCGCCTGCTGGACGCGCCGGAAGCGGCGATCCACGCCGCCCTGGACGTGATCCGGCACTTAAATCCCCGCCCCGGCACCTTGATCGCGGAGACCGCATCGGAGTACGTTGTACCCGACATCTTCGTGCGGCGCGTCGAAGGTGTGTGGCAGGTCGAGCTGAATCCCGAAACTACGCCTAAACTGAGAGTGAACGCCGACTATGCGCGGCTCATCCGGCGCAGCGACCAGAGTGCGGACAGCATTGCGTTGAAAAGTCACCTGCAAGAGGCCCGCTGGTTCATCAAGAGCCTGGTCAGCCGCAACGACACGGTCCTGCGCGTCGCCGCCAAGATCGTGGAGCTGCAGCAGGACTTTCTCGAACGCGGCGAGGAGGCCATGAAGCCGCTGATCCTGCGCGACGTCTCCGAGGCGCTGGACCTGCACGAGTCCACCATCTCGCGGGTCACCACCCAGAAATATATGCACACCCCGCGCGGGACCTTCGAGTTCAAGTTTTTTTTCTCGTCCCACGTGAACACGGCGGCCGGGGGCGAGTGTTCATCCACGGCCATCCGCGCCCTGATCCGCAAGATGATCACCAATGAATCGGCCCGCAAGCCCCTGAGCGATAGTCGGATCGCCGACGAGTTGGCCGATCAGGGCATCAATGTTGCGCGACGCACCGTCGCGAAATACCGCGAGGCGATGGGCATCCCACCCTCGAACGAACGCAAACGCCTGGCTTGACAGGCGGTTTGAAACCAGAGGAGAAGACCAGACCATGCATATCAACCTGACGGGTCACCATGTCGACGTGACCGAGGCCCTCAAGGGGTACGTCGATAACAAGTTCGAGCGCCTGGCTCGCCATTTCGACCACGTCATCAACGCCCACGTCATCCTGACAGTGGAGAAGTTGGCCCAGCGCGCCGAGGCCACCCTGCATGTGAACGGCGGTAAGCTGTTCGCCGACTCGGTCCATGAGGACATGTATGCCGCCATCGACACCCTGATCGACAAGCTCGACCGCCAGATCCTGCGCCACAAGGAGAAGAAGGCCAGCCACCGCCCGACGGCCGTCACCGGCACCAAGCCCGGCGAGACCGAGTAAGGGCGAACCCCGATAAACCACAGGGTCGCACTTGGGCCGGCACGCACGGACACCTCGGACACCCGTTCGAGGTGTCTTTCGTTGCGACGCCCGGTCCGTGGGAACGTCCGGTAGCTGTAGGGTACGCATCGCGTGCCCGGCTCCGGCGGTCGCCGCAGTTTAGCGGGTACGCGACGCATACCCTACGAGATGTGCGTTAACACATCAGTTATGATCGCACCCCGTGCACCCCGCACGACCAAGAGGAGTCAGCCGACATGACCCGCACCCACTTGCGCGACCCGCGCCGCGGTACCTGCCGTGCCGTCCGGCATTGCGTCCGCGGCCAGGAGCGGTAGCCGATGTTACCGCCCGACTTCATCAACGAACACCGCATTGGCCGCGGTCTTGAGATCGCGAGCAAGAAGCGTCTGCTCGAGACCCTGGCCCGTCTCCTGGCCGCGGACCATCCGCAGTTGAAACCGGACCTGATCTTCGAGCGTCTGCTGGAGCGCGAGCGGCTCGGCAGTACCGGACTCGGGCACGGCATCGCCTTGCCCCACGCCCGCGTCAAGGAGGCCACCCAGTCCCTCGGCGCCTTCGTCTCGCTCGCCCACGGGGTCGACTACGACGCGGCCGACGGGGAGCGTGTCGATCTGGCCTTTGCGCTGCTGGTACCTGAGACCGCCACCGAGGAGCACCTGCAACTCCTGGCCGAGTTGGCCGGCCGCTTCAACGATCCCGCGGTGCGCCAGCAGTTGCGGCAGGCGGGGTCCGCCGCCGCCGTCCTGCGCGTCTTCGGCGTCGCCTAGCGCCCGGCGCCCCATCATGGCCGACAGCCTCCAGTCACTCATCCGGCACACCGGGCCCCGCACCCGGCTGCGCTGGCTCACCCCTGAGCCCGGCACCCGCCGCCCGCTGCGCGGGGACGACCCGACCCTGTCCGGTCAGGCCTTGGTCGGGTCGCTCAACTGCATCCACCCGAACCGGCTGCAGGTCATCGGGCGCGCGGAACTCGTGTACCTGGCCGGTCTCGGCGCCACCGCCTTCGCCGAGACCATTGAAAAGCTCTTCAGTGACCGGCCCACCGCGGTGATCTTCTGCGACGGGATCGAGCCCGAGCCGCTGTTCTGGGACTGGGCGGAACGCACCAACACCCCCCTGATCGGCTCCCCCGTCTCGGACGAAGAGCTGATCAATCAACTGCGCTACTATCTGACCCACGCCCTGGCGGAACGCAAGACCATCCACGGCGTCTTTATCGAGGTCCTGGGGATGGGCGTGCTGCTGGCCGGGGACCCGGCGGTCGGCAAGAGCGAGTTGGCGCTCGATCTGATCAGCCGCGGACACCGCCTGATCGCCGACGACGCACCCCAGTTCGCCCGTGTCGCACCGGAGAAGCTGGAGGGCACCTGCCCGGACGCCCTGCTCGATTTCCTGGAGGTGCGCGGCCTTGGGATTCTCAATATCCGGGCCATGTTCGGCGAGGGGGCCGTGGTCCGACGCAAGACCCTGAACCTGATCATCGACTTGAAACCGCTGGATCAGACCCAGCTCGACCGCATCGACCGGCTTGCGGGGAGCCTGTCCGCCAGCACCATCCTGGGGGTGGCCGTGCCCCGGATCACCATGCCCGTGGCCCCGGGGCGCAATCTGTCCATCATTGTGGAGGCCGCGGTACGCCACCAGATCCTGCGCATTCGCGGCTATGATGCCGGGGTCGACTTCATCGACCGTCAGGCGCGCGCACTGAGCAACGACCGCCCCGACCCACCCGAGATGCGTCCGGGCGGTAGCCCGGTCGCCACCGCGCCGCCGCCCGGCGGGCCCCGGCCGGGGCCCACGGACGGCGCGGCCTGATCATGGTTAGTAACGAGTCAAGAAGAAGCTAAGCACAATCGTTAGTCGTTGTCGTTGTCGTTGTCGTTGTCGTTGTCGTTGTCGTTGTCGTTGTCGTTGTCGTTGCCGTTGCCGTTGCCGTTGCCGTTGCCGTTGTCGTTGTCGTTGTCGTTGTCGTTGTCGTTGTCGTTGTCGTAATCGTAATCGGAGAAGCGATGCAATTTGGGGTCCAAGAGAATCCGAGGGTTACGATAACC
>NZ_CAIKKU010000343.1 GCF_903828115.1 uncultured Thiodictyon sp.
ACGACAACGACAACGACAGCGTACCCGGGATCTCGGTCACCACATCAGTTCTGATCGCACCCGCGGCGCTCCCAGGCTTTGCATTCCGACCCTCCCGGACGGAAAATCCCGGCGCATACTCCCAGATCCCCCGTCCGCGCGACCGCCACCCAGGAAGGCCGCCCCAGCCCCCACGGAGCCCCCGATGTCCACCGATTTCGATGCCGCTGAATTCGACACCAGCAACCCCGAACCCCGCTGCCCCTGCGTGCTGTTGCTCGACACCTCCGGCTCCATGAACGGGGCGCGGATCACGGCCCTGAACCAGGGCCTGGCGAGCTTCCGCATGGACCTGGAGCAGGACGAGTTGGCCCTGTTGCGGGTGGAGATCGCCATCGTCAGCTTCGGCGGCCGCGCGGAACTGGTCCAGGACTTCGTGACCGCCAACCAGTTCGAGCCGCCGCTGCTGGGGGTCGGCGGCCAGACCCCCATGGGGGGCGGGATCAACCTGGCGCTGGACCTCATCGAACAGCGCAAGTTGAGCTACAAGACCAACGGCATCCCCTTCTTCCGTCCCTGGGTCTTTCTGATCACCGACGGTGAACCGACCGACGGCGACCTGTGGCAGGAGGCGGCGCGGCGCGTGCAGGCGGCGGAGGCGGCCAAGAAGGTCGCCTTCTTCGCGGTGGGGGTCGGCGGGGCCAACCTGGACCTCCTGGCCCAGCTCGGGCCGCGCCAGCCGCTGATGCTCAACGGACTCAGGTTCCGCGAGATGTTCCAGTGGCTCTCGACCAGTATGCGCAGCGTCTCCCACGCCGAACTGGACACCGAGGTGCCCCTGCAGGCCCCCATCGGCTGGGCCAGCGCCTAGCCCGGCGCCCCTGCCCATGAGCCTGGATGTGGCGATTTGCACCACAAAGGCACCAAGGACACAAAGGAACAAAATGCTGTTTGCATCACGCGGCGTACTTCGCAGGAGAAACCCAATGTCAGCACAACGCATTGAAATTCTTTGTGTCCTTGGTGCCTTTGTGGTGCAACTGCGTTCGCTGGGATGACCCAACTCACCGGCTCGGACGGCGAGACCTACCGTACCCAGGACGAGTTGGCCCGCGGCGGCGAGGGCATCATCCTGACCCTGGCGGGACGCGCGGATTGCCTGGTGAAGATCTATCTGCCCGGGCAGGCCACCGAGGCGCGCGCGGCCAAGCTCCGGGCCATGCTCGCCGACCCGCCGCGCGACGAGATGCGCGAGCGCTTCAACCACGCCTCCATCACCTGGCCGCTGGCCCTGCTCCAGGAGGACGGGCGCTTCGTCGGCTATCTGATGCCCCGCATCGACGGCGGGCGCTCCCTGCTCAACGCCTACAACCCCCGCGCCCGCGACGCGCTGGAGTTGGACTGGCACGCCCGGCACCAGGTCGCGAAAAACCTCTGCACGGCCCTGCACGCACTGCATGTGAAGGGCTACGTCATGGGCGATGTCAACCCGCGCAACATCCTGGTCACCACCCGCGGCCTGGTGACCCTGGTCGATACCGATTCATTTCAGGTACGGGCGGGTCAGACCCTGTATCGCTGCCCGGTGGGGGTGCCCGAATATACCCCGCGCGAGCTGCAAGGGCTGCGCTTTGACCAGGTGGACCGCAGCCCGGAACACGACCGCTTCGGGCTGGCGGTGCTGGTGTTTCAGTTGCTCATGGACGGCTTCCACCCGTTCGCCGGGGCCTTGCGCGACCCCCGGGACTCCTTGCCCGGCAAGGCCGACGAGTGGTGCATCCAGCACGGCATCTTCCCGTGGCGCAAGGACCGGCGCTTTCGCAAGCCGCCGGCCGCGCGCGCCCTGGACACGCTCGACCCGACGCTGCGGCGCCTGTTCGACCGCTGCTTCTTGGGCGGCCACGCAACGCCGGCGCTGCGCCCGAGCGCGAAGGAGTGGCTGGACGTGCTCAACCTGGCGCAACAGCGCCTGGTACGTTGCGCGGCCGGTACCCATTGGCGCTATCCGGAGGGTGAGTTCTGCCACGCCTGCCGGACGCCGCCCCGCCGGCCGGCGCCAAGGCGGCCCCGGGCGCGCCCCCGGGCGACGGCGCCGCTCGGACCGACCGGCCCCGGGGCGGTGTCGCCGACGCCAGTGCCGCCGCCGTCACCGCTGATCCGGCCGCTACCGCCACCCGCCGCGACACCGCCGGCCCCGGCCGCCGCCGCAGCGCTCCCCGCCTGGTGGCCGGGGTCGCTCAACCGCGAGCGCCTGATCGCAGTCGGCGGCGCCCTGGCACTGACGGCCCTGGGCGCCCTTGTCTATTACCGCTGGAGCACCCAACCCCCGGTGCTGGCCGCGTCCTACCTCGCCCAGGCACGCGCGGCACTGGCCGGCGGGTCCGCAACCGCCGCGGACCTTGCGCTGCAACAGGCCGCCCTGTCGGCCCCCGAGCAGGTGGCGGCCTTCGACGCCGATCGGGCCGACCTCTATCGCGAACTCGCCCGCCGCGCCCTGGCCGACGGCGCGACGGACAAGGCCGAACTGGCCCTGACCGAGGCCCGGCACTGGGACGCCAGGGCGCGCGCGGCCAAGCGTGTCTTTCTCGCGACAGGGCCGCGGCGCGGACCCGCCGGCGCCCTCGCGCAGGAACTGGTCGAGGTCCCGGGCGGCAGCTTCCTGATGGGCTGCAGCCCCGGGCCGTCGCGCTGTCCGGACGATGAGAAACCGGCCCGCCGCGTCAACCTCCGCCCCTTCCTCATGGGCCGCTATGAGGTCACGCAGGCCCAGTGGAAGGCGGTGATGGGCGAGGACCCGGCGCGCTTCAAACGCGGCGACCGGCCGGTGGAGGGGGTTTCCTGGGACGACGCCCAGGAGTTTCTGCGGCGCCTGAACGCTGAGGGTCAGACCCCGCCGTACCGCTTGCCCACCGAGGCCGAGTGGGAATACGCCAACCGCGCCGACACCCGGACGGTCTACTGGTGGGGCCAGGGTCCGGGCCGGGGCCAGGCCGCCTGCACCGGCTGCGGCGGTCCCTGGGATGGCAGGAAGACCGCCCCGGTGGGGTCATTCAAACCCAACCCCTTCGGACTCTATGACACGGCGGGCAACGTCGCAGAGTGGGTACAGGACTGTTACCACACAAGCTACGCGGGCGCGCCGACGGACGGCACCGAATGGCGTGAGACCTGCGTCGAGTCGACCCGAGTGTACCGCGGCGGCTCCTGGGATGACCCGCCCGACCGGTTGGGCTGCGCCCGCCGCTCCTGGGGCCCACCGACATTGCGGGGCGACCACCTCGGGTTGCGCGTGGCGCGGGACCTGTGACCCCAGAAAGAGCAGTCATCCACAGATGAACACAGATGATTCATTGGCTTACGCTTGGTCGCGGCTCATCTTGCGGGTGATTGTGACAGTAGCGATAAGCGTATGACAATGCTAAACGACATCTGTGTTCATCTGTGGATTTTAGGGTGACTCCATGATATCCCTGCCCGTCGCACTCTATCTGGCCTTGACCCTGGGCTGGCTGCTGCATCCGGCCCCGGCCGCGGCCTGGACGGAAAAGGAACTACAGGCGGCCGACCGCCTCCTGGAACGCCAGTTGGATCAGCGTTGGGCGGCGGAGGCGGACGCCCGCGACCGCGCCGCGGAGGCCGCCAGGGCGCGGGCCCAGACCGCGAGCGAGGCCGAAGCGCAGGCGGCAATGGAACGTCGGCACGCGATCGAGGCGCTGGCGCAGACCCTGGTGGAAATCCCCGGCGGCAGCTTCGAGATGGGCTGCGGTCCCGCCGACGGTGCCTGCGAAGGCGACGAGCGACCGGCCCACCGGGTCAGTGTCAAGCCCATGCGGATCGGCCGCCACGAGGTCACCCAGGCCCAGTGGACGGCCGTCATGGGCGCGAATCCGGCGCAAATCCAGGATGATCGGCGGCCGGTGGAGATGGTCTCCTGGGACCAGGTCCAGCAGTTTCTCAAGCGCCTGAACGCCGAGGCCGAGGGCCCGCCCTACCGCCTGCCGAGCGAGTCCGAATGGGAATACGCCGCCCGCGCCGGGACCCGCACGGCCTACTGGTGGGGTCCGGAGATCGGTCGCGGCAACGCCAACTGCGACGGCTGCGCCGGCCCCGCCGCCGACCGCGAGACCGCCCGCGTAGGGACCCTCACACCCAACGCCTTCGGACTCTACGACACCGCCGGGAACGTCGCGGAGTGGGTCCAGGACTGCTACCACGAGACCTACACCGCGGGGCCAACGGACGGCTCCGCATGGCCCGGCCCCTGCCCCGACGGCTACCGGGTGGTCCGCGGCGGCTCCTGGCTCGGCCGCCCGGCCTCGGTGCGCAGCGCCGACCGCCAGAGCGTCTGGCCCTCGGACCGCAGCGGGGATCGGGGGTTTCGGCTCGCGCGGGACCTGTGACCAGCGACCCCGGGGCGCGGCGGCAATCGCCCCGCACGGCAGCCCCGCGGTTGGCCGCGCGCCGTAGGGTCCGCTGTGCGGACCAACCACCTCACCCGCGTGACACCGTCAGACCTTAGGCAAGGATTCTCGTAGGTTGGGCTGAGGAACGAAGCCCAACAAGCCGCCCAACGCACGCCTATGAGCCGCCCCCTGGCGAATCCTCAACGCCGCCTGAGCCGCCAAGTGAGCCACGACAACCCCCCCATCAACAACACCAGCGTCCCCGGCAGCGGGGCCTGCCCCGCGCCCTGGATAATCACTTGCGTGGCCGCAGTCAGGTCGCGCGCCGCCTCGGCCAGGTAGATCAGCCCCTCGTTGAGGTCCCCAAGGTCCGAGAAGACCCCCAGGTCCAAGACCCCCTCCCCGGTCGCGACGAAATGCAGCACGGCCAGGTTAAAGGCCGGATCGGTGATGCCGGGCCCGGCGCCGACCGAGCCCGCCACCCCCGTGTCGATCAAGTCAGCACTGAGGTCGTCCGAAAAAGGCGGGATCGCCACCTCCGCCCCGGTCCAGGACACCAGCAACGGATTACCGATCGCCACATCGAAGCCGAAGGCAATCACCTCGTCAGCGGAGTAAACACCGTCAAGCGCGTCAGTCACCGCGACCAAGAGATTGAAATGGTCGCCCACCCGGATCTGGCTGCTGGACGGGGTGAGGCTGATGCCCATGGCACCGACCCCGGCCGCCGCCAGCCCCAGCAACAACGCGGCCATGGCCGCAACAAAGGATTTCATAGACACTCCGCCCGTTCCATTGAAACAAATGGGTTGGAAAAATTGCTGAAGCCCCCAACCGCAGGTCAAGGCCGTACCTGGTCGCGCAGCGACGCTGTGGGAGCGGCTTCAGCCGCGACGCGACGGCACAAGCCGTCGCGGCCTCGTCGCGGCTGACGCCGCTCCCACGGGGATCTTCACGGCCGAGCCAGGAAACTGCGATAGAAGCCATACCAGATCCGATAGTCACCGGTCGTCACACAGCCGTCCCGGTCATAGTCGGAAGCCAATCGGTAGCGCGCAATACCGCTACAGGCCCCAGGCGCCGCCCGAAAGACCGTGTAGTCGCCGTTGTCCACATCACTGTCGCCATCCAGATCGGCCGCCAGGGTAAACCTGGCAATGCAACTGGCGTCCCCGGTCAGTGCGAAGGCGGCGCCGCAACCGGTCGGCGTCCAACCGGCGAAGCTGGACCCGGACGCCGCGCTGGCCGTCGGGGTGACGCTGGTATCGACCGGCCAGGTCCCGCCCCTGCCGACCGCGCCGGACCCGGCGCCGCTCTTACTCACCGTCAGGGTAAAACTGGGGCTCGCCGCGACGAAGTCACCGATACTGCTGCTGGTCGCGTTACCCATCGGATCGACCGAGGTCACCTGGTAGTAATAGGTCGCACCCGGCACCAGCCCGGACAACCTTACGCGATGCGCAAGGCCATACTCGATATCCCCCGCCACCCGCGACAGCGGCCTCGATCAAGATTCCGGCCACTTGGGCTCGCCGGGTACGTAGTCAGGCCATCTTGGCCTGACACCGTCAGGGCTGGAAGCCCTGACTACGCACGCCGCTGGCCGGGATTACGATCAAGGCCTCGATCTGGTTGAGACCAGCGAGAGCGTCAGGGTCCTGCGAATAGGCCAGCCGGTTGCCGAGATCCGTGCGATCCAGCTGGGCCTCCCGTCCTGGAAGCGGCGCGCGGCCAAGCCGTTGACGATTGATGGAGTCTCCGTCAGCGACCTGATACTGGCGGGGCGCGACGCCTGATGCTGGTCTTCTTCGATTCCTTGCCGAGCTTGGCGCCTTGCCTTGGCGTGAGCAACGGCCGGATTTAGGTTGATCCGCCCGACAGACCCCGGCACCTTGCTATACTGATGACGTTACCCCTCGTCGCGGATTCCGCTATGGCTGCAATCACCTACACCGAGGCACGTAAACACCTTGGCCAGACCATGGATCGAGTGGTGGACGACCATCAGCCGGTCGTCATTACGCGGGCAAACGGCAAGAACGCCGTCTTGATCTCACAGGAGGACTTCGATGCCTCGCAGGAGACCGCCTATCTGTTGCGTTCTCCCGCCAACGCCGCGGACCTGCGGCAGGCCGTCGCCGAGTTGGGCGAGCGGCGCGGTTTCGTCCGCCATGACCTGATCGAAGAATGATCTGCTTTCGCGAGCGGGCCTGGTCGGACTACCTCTACTGGCGGCAGACCGATCGAAAAATCCTCAAGCGCATCAACGCGTTGATTCGAGACATTCAACGCGATCCCGCCACCGGCATCGGCAAACCGGAAGCGCTGAAGCACGATCTCTCCCTTGGCCGCGCAGGCGCACGTTCACCGAAATACCATCAATCGCGCCCCCGCTTGCGAAGTTGTGCAACGCTTCCTGCGTGAGGCGTTGCGCGCGATCCGTGCGGCGACGGATCAGTCCGGGGACCTGGACCGAGCGCTTTTCTGGTATCGCAACGAGCCCCTGCCGCCGTTCGGTTACAAGACGGCCGAGCAACTGGTCAGCGATGGCCGCACCGACGACCTTCTGCGCTACATCGCGTCCCTGGAGACTGGGGCCGCGGGATGATCTTGACCCGGCTGGACGCCCTGACCGTCTACCGCGTGCACACGCCCAAATGGGCGTTCGCGCCAACCAGCGGGGCGGGTGCCGCCCAACATGGCGGACGTGCCAACCGACCGGGCCTGGCGGCGCTGTCTGCGGTCCGCACAGCCGACCCTACGGGCGCGGGGCCGTAGGGTCCGCTGTGCGGACCAGCGACCTCCCGTGCAGGAGGGTGGCCGGGTCGGGTAGCCAGGCGACGTTACCGCCACCCAGCCCCCTAAGAACCGTGCTTGCGACTTTCACCGC
>NZ_CAIKKU010000344.1 GCF_903828115.1 uncultured Thiodictyon sp.
ACCCCGAAGTGCATCGCTTCTCCGATTACGATTACGACAACGACAACGACAACGACAACGACAGCGTCTAGCTTGTTCTTGACTCGTTACTTAGTGCCGCAACTCCGCCACGTCCATACTGGCCGCGGAGGCCATGTCCATCAGCCCCCGCATCAGGCCGGCGCGCTCGCTGAGTTGGATGGTTTCAACCAAGGCCTGCTTGTCCTCGGGGCTCAGGGGCAGGTGGGCGCACAGCAGGTTCACGAGATCGCTGTCCGCCATCTTGTTGACATCCTCCCAGGGCACCTCCACCCCGCGCAGGGTGCAGTAGGACTTGAGCGACACCAGGAAGCCGTCCCGGTCCCCGATCACCTGGGTCTCCTCGTGACAATCGGCGGCGAAGCGCTCCCAGTCCACCGAGACCCGCCGGTAGCCGCGACGCCCGGCCACCTCGCCGCGGACCTGGAAGCGGCAGACCCCGGTGAGGACCACCACGATCCGTCCGTCCGCGGTCTCGCTGTAGGAGGTGATGCGCCCGGCGCAGCCGATGCGGTGGATCTCCGGCACCTCCTCGAACAGGGTCTCGCTGGTGGGCTGGACCATGCCGATCAGGTGCGCGTCCGCCAGTGCGTCGGTCACCATGTTGAGGTAGCAGGGCTCGAACATATTGAGCGGGAGCTGGACGCCGGGCATCACCACCGCGCCGGGCAAGGGAAAGATCGGGATCTCGGTGGGCAGATCGGCAAAGCGGGGGAAAAACGGGTTGCGGCTCATGGGGGCTCCGGGGTGCGGTCGGCCGACGGGTAGGGCAGGCACGACATGCCATCTGCCGCAGTTGGGGGCGATCGACCCGGTTCCACAGGGCAACGGTTGGGCGCGGTGTCCCCCCGCGCTTGGCGGCCGTGATCATCCTAAAATCCACAGATGAACACAGATGAACACAGATTTCTTCAAATTGTCATGCGCTTATCGCTACTGTCACAAGCACCCGCAAGGTGAGCCCCCGATCAAGCGTAAGTCAATGAATAATCTGTGTTCATCTGTGTCCATCTGTGGATGACTGCTCTTTCTGGGATCATCGTTCCGGCCAGCGGCCATCCTCTGGAGTCCAAGGCTTCAGCCTTGGTCCGGTCCAGCCAAGGCTGACGCCTGGGACTCCGGCCCCCGGTGGCCGGAACCATGATCAAGGCCCGCCCGGCGGTCCTTTGGCCTTAGACTAGGCCCCGGTTCCTGCCGTCAGTCACCCCGAGGCCGCCCCCATGATCGACCGTCTCTTTCACCTCTTCGAGCGTTCCCTCGCCGCCGTCCTGCTGTTCCTGATCGGCATCGTGGCGGTCATCGCCGTGGCGGAACTCTGCTTCGTGCTCTACCTGGACCTGATCAGCCCTCAGGGACTCCTGCTGGGCCTGGACGAGTTGTTCGAGGTCTTCGGGATGTTCCTCATCGTCCTGATCGCAATCGAGTTCATGTCGAGCATCTACATGTATATGAAGGATAAATCCGTGCATGTGGAGATCATGCTGCTGATCGCCATCACCGCCTTGACACGCAAGGTAGTGGTGATGAAGACCACCGAGGCCGACGCACTCTATCTCATCGGGCTGGCGGCGCTGCTGGGCACCCTGATTGCCGGGTACTACCTGATCAAGCGCCTCGGTGAGAAGGAGTCGGAGCCCGGCGACGGGCACTGAGCCCGCCGGGTCCGTTGTGCGGACCCTGAGCCTGTAGCGTCGGCGGTGCGGACCCATCGCCACGGACCGGAGCGATGCTCCTAAAATCCACAGATGAACACAGATGAACACAGATTTTCTTCAATTTTTCCTGCGCTTATCGCTACCGTCACAAGCAGCCGCAAGGCGAGCCCCCGACCAAGCGTAAGCCAATGAATAATCTGTGTTCATCTGTGTTCATCTGTGGATGACTGCTCTTTCTGGGGTGATCAAAGCCGCCCCCGCACCGATTCCCCCGCCTGAACCCCGCCCCCACGGGTTAGAATGCCGCCTTGAGGCAATAACCCTAGCGGCCGTGCGCGGAACCCGTCAATGAATCAGAGCACCCAAGAGTGGAGTCGGGAGCTGGACCAGGTCCGGACCCAGGAGCGGGACCCGGCGCCGGATCAGGATCAGGGCCTGGACCTGGAGCGCGACGTCCAACTCTTCACCGCCCTCCTGGGCGAGGTCCTGCGCGAGCACAGCCGCAAGCGCGTTCTGGTGATCGTGGAGCGGCTGCGCGACGGCTTCATGCAGTTGCGCGACCAGGAGGACGCGGACCTGCGCGAGAAGCTGATGAAGCGGATCGACGACATGGACGCCCCGACGCTCTCGGAGGTGATCCGCGCCTTCACCATCTTCTTCGGGCTGGTGAACACGGCCGAGGAACTCAATGCCCATCTCTCGCGCCGCGACCGGGTCCACGCCGGTGAGCGTCTGTGGTTCGGCTCCTTCGACGACACGGTGCGCCGCTTCCACGCCGACGGGGTGCCCGCGGAAAAGTTCCAGGACCTCTTGAACCACCTGGTCTATCTGCCGGTCTTCACCGCCCACCCCACCGAGTCCAAGCGCCGTACCACCTCGGACGCCTTCCGCCGCATCTTCCTGATCGCCCAGGGCCTGCACCGCCAGCGCTTAAACGAGGAGGAGCGCATGGAGCAGCTCCAGGCGATCCTGACCGAGATCCAGGTCCTCTGGAAGACCGACGAGGTGCGCATCCACAAGCCCCAGGTCACCGACGAGGTCCGCCAAGGGCTGCACTATTTCCGCGAATCGCTGTTCAAGGCCGTACCGGAGACCTATCGGAACCTGGAGCGCGCGATCCGCCGCACCTATGGCCCCGCAAGCGGGCTCAGGGTGCCGAGCTTCATCCAATTCGGCTCCTGGATCGGCGGGGACCGCGACGGCAACCCCTTCGTCAAGCCCGAGACCACGGCGCTGGCCGTGCGGCTGCACCATCAACTGGTGCTGGAGGAATACCTGCGGCGGGTCACGGCGCTGCGCCGGGTGCTGAGCCACAGCATCCCACTGTGCCAGCCCTCGCCGGCCTTCATGGACAGCCTGGACGCCGACGAGGACTACCGGCTGGTCACCATGGGCCAGGGCCCGCGCCGTTTTGCCAACGAGCCCTACCGGCGCAAGCTCGCCATCATGGGCCATCGGCTCGGCGCCAACCTGGAGCGGGTGCGCGCCCGCATCCGCGGCGAGCATCACGAGGTGCTGCCGGGCGGCTACACCGGTGACCGGGAGTTCCTCGCCGACCTCTATCTGATCCGTGACTCGCTCATCCATCACCACGACGGCAACGCCGCCGCCGGCCCCCTGCAGGACCTGATCCGGCTCACCGAGAGCTTCGGCTTCCACCTGGTGCACCTGGACTGCCGCCAGGAATCGACCCGCCACACCCAGGCGGTGACCGAACTCTTCGCCCGCCAGCCCGGCGCACCCTATTATGAGGCCTTCGACGAGGACCAGCGGCTCATGGCCCTGGCCGAGACGATCACCCACCCGCACCCCTTCATCATCGACAAGGCGACCCTGACCCCGGAGACGCGCGAGACGCTCGAGGTCTTCGAGGTCATGGCGCGCCTCACCGCCGAGATCGGCCCGGGGTGTTTCGGCCAGTACGTCATCTCCATGACCCACGCCGCCAGCCATGTCATGGAGGTGATGCTGCTCGCGCGCCTGGCCGGGCTCGCGGGCCGCGACCGGCAGGGGTGGTTCTGCAACATCCAGATCTCGCCGCTCTTCGAGACCATCGAGGACCTGGGCCATATCGACACCGTCATGAGCGCGCTCTTCGACCACCCGACCTACAGCGCGCTGCTCAAGGCCTCCGGCAACCGCCAGGAGGTCATGCTCGGCTATTCGGATTCGTGCAAGGACGGCGGCATCCTCTGTGCCAGTTGGAACCTCTACGAGGCGCAGCGCAAGGTGATTGCCCTGGCCGACCGCCGCCAGGTCTCGTGTCGGATCTTCCACGGCCGCGGCGGCACCATCGGCCGCGGCGGCGGCCCCACCCACGAGGCGATCCTCGCCCAGCCGGCCGATACGGTCCACGGCCAGATCAAGTTCACCGAGCAGGGCGAGGTGCTGTCCTACCGCTATGCCAACCCCGAGACCGCCCGCTATGAGCTGACCATGGGCATCAGCGGGCTCATCAAGGCCAGCCGCTGCCTCATTGAACCGCCTCCGGAGGACCGCAAGGACTATCTCGGCATCATGGACGAACTGGCCCGCCTGGGTGAGGAGGGCTACCGCCGATTGGTGCGCGAGACCGACGGCTTCCTCGACTATTTCTATGAATGCACGCCGCTCGATGCCATCGCACTGCTCAATATCGGCTCGCGCCCGTCGCACCGCAAGCAGGGCGACCGGGCACTGTCATCGATCCGCGCCATCCCCTGGGTCTTCGGCTGGGGTCAATCGCGCACCACGCTGCCGGCCTGGTTCAGTGTCGGCCAGGCCATCGAGCGCTGGCGCGGCAGTGACCCCCAGCGCCTCGCCAAGCTCCAGCGCATGTATGAGGAGTGGCCCTATTTCCGCGCGCTGCTGTCCAACACCCAGATGTCGCTCTTCAAGGCCGAGATGCACATCGCCCGTGAATACCTGCGCCTGGCCCAGGACCAGCGCCGCGCCCAGGTCATCTACGGCCTGATCGAGGCCGAATACGAGCGCACCTGCACCCAGGTATTGAACGTCGTCGGCCTGTGCGGACTCATGGAAGACACCCCGGAACTGGCCCACTCACTGGCCCGCCGCAACCTCTATCTCGACCCCCTGAACCACATCCAGGTCGCCGTCCTCGCCCGCTACCGCCGCGAAGCCGACGAGGCCCAGCAAGAAGAATGGCTCGACCCGCTCCTGCGCTCCATCAACGCCATCGCCGCCGGGATGCGCAATACCGGCTGACCCGGTCGGCGCCGCCGTAGGGTCCGCTGTGCGGACCAACGACCTCGCGTCGGGCACAGTGGCGAGCGTTATGCTCAGGGCCTTAGCGCAGCGCCCCGGTGAGAGCGGCTTCAGCCGCGACAGGCCGCGCAAGCCGCCGTGGTCTCGTTGCACCGTAGGATGGGTAGAGCGCAGCGAAACCCATCCCGAACGCCGCCGTGGGCCTCCATCATCGTTCCGGTCGCCGCCAATGGGGCCCACACAGGAGGTCGAGGCTTTACCGTGAAAGTGCGTAGTCAGGCCATCCTGGCCTGACGGTGTCGGGGCTGTAACAGACAGGGCTGGAAGCCCGGACTACGCCGCCCCGCACGCTGGCCATCGAGCGAGCGGTCGAGAGGACTTTCATGTTCCGGGGTGGCGCGGGTGCCATGACCGTTAGCTGGGCCAAGGCCGCTGCGACGCGAAGTCGACCGGCTAACGGCCATGGCGCCCGCGCCACCCCGAAAGATGAAAGTTGCGGTCGCCATGGCCGTTCCCTCACCCCGCCATCTCCCAAAGGGAGAGGGGGAATTGGAGCGCGCTCCCGGCGCGACTTTCACGGTAAAGCCTCGACCTCCTGTGCCCTTGCGGCCGGAACGACGATCAAGCCCCCGTCGTACCCGATCCCATCGCAGGGCCTTATTCGGACGGCGGATAATAGCCCCGAGCCAACACCTGCCCCTCGTCATAGGGACAATCCGCCGGAAAAATCGCCGTCGGCACTTCGATCTCCTCGGCCGCCATCTCCACCGCTTGTTGGTATGCCTCCGCAATGCCATCGGCCAGCACAGACCGCAGCCCCGGGTTCATATCCAATAGATACGACAGGGCCGCCCGCTGCTCGATGATCGCGCTGCGCCAGCCCTTGCACTCGATCTCCGCCCACCGTGCGGTGAGTCGCCGATACTGAAATTGCCACTTCAGCAACTGGGCCAGCAGGACCCGCAGCCGGTTGACCAGTTCGTCCCGTCGGCTCTTGCCCATGTCGTTCAACTCCTCCGCCAAATGCTCGATGTCCAGATCCGCAAACCGCCCTTGCCTCAGCAAGGCAATCGTTTGCGCCGTCCATGCGGAGAAATCGTCCTCATAGAGTAGACTCAAGTCGCTCACTGTTCGCCTCCCCGGTCATGGTTTGCGCCCGTGCGGGCGCCCGAGGTGAATATTAACCCAGTCTCCGGTGCCCGGGAGCGGGAACAGGCAGCGGCGGGTGCGATCAGAACTGATGTGGTGACCGAGATCCCGGGTACGCTGTCGTTGTCGTTGTCGT
>NZ_CAIKKU010000345.1 GCF_903828115.1 uncultured Thiodictyon sp.
ACGACAACGACAACGACAACGCGGCGTTTGTGTTTGACTTGCTATTGACTCGTTAATAACGACGCCGCAGTTCGTACAATGCAAGCAACCACGATCAAGACCGACCAATACGAAATCCACCGGCGCCGCCCCCACGGGCGATGCCATTGCCACCACACAGCGATCGGCCGGCCCGCCGGCCCCACCGGGAGAGAACCATGAGCCTAGTCCCTGCTGACCTGCGTTACACCAAGAGCCACGAGTGGGTGAAGGACAACGGCGACGGTACCGTGACCGTCGGCATCACCGACCACGCCCAAGAGGCCCTGGGCGATATCGTCTTCGTCGAGACCCCCGAGGTCGGCACCGAGGTAGAGGCCGGTCAGGCCTGCGCCGTGGTCGAGTCGGTCAAGGCCGCTTCCGATATCTACGCCCCCTTGAGCGGTGAGGTTCTGGAGGCCAATACGGCCCTGGCCGACACCCCGGAGGCCATCAATCAGGGGGCCTATGATGCGGGCTGGATCTTTACCCTGCGCCTCGCCACGCCGGGCGCCTTCGGCGGCCTGCTGGACGCCGCCGGCTACCAGGCGGTGGTCGACGCGGAGGCCTGACCTGACATGCCCTTCGTACCCCATACCGACGCGGACATCGCCGCCATGCTCGGCACCATCGGCGTCGGCGCCATCGACGACCTGTTCGACGAGATCCCCGCGGAACTTCGCATCGGCGAACTCGCCGCCATCCCCACCGGGCTCGCGGAGATGGACATCGCCCGTCTGATGCAAGGTCGCGCCCGTGCCGATGGCGAGGCCGCGTGCTTCATCGGCGCCGGGGCCTATGACCACCACATCCCGGCGGCGGTGTGGCAGATCGCCGCCCGCGGCGAGTTCTACAGCGCCTACACCCCCTATCAGGCGGAGGCGAGCCAGGGCACCCTGCAACTGCTCTACGAGTTCCAGTCCATGATGACGGCCCTGACCGCCATGGAGGTCTCCAACGCCTCGCTCTACGACGGGGCCTCGGCCCTGGCGGAGGCGGTGCTGATGGCGGTGCGCGCCAACCGCAAGGCCAAGTCCAGCCGGGTGCTGGTGCCGCGCGCCCTGCACCCGGCCTATCGGCGGGCGCTGCGCGGGATCGTGGAGCCGCAGGGGATCGAGATCGTCGAGGCCCCCTTCGACCGGCACGGCGGGCACACCCCGGCGGCGACGCTCGACGGCCTGGTCGGGGACGCGGGCTTCGCGGCCGTGGTGATCAACCAGCCCAACTTCTTCGGGGTCATCGAGGACGCCGATGACCTCACCGACTGGGCCCAGGCCCATGGCGCACTGGTCATCGGCGTGGTCAACCCCACCGCGCTGGCACTCCTCAAGCCGCCGGGCGAGTGGGGCGCCAAGGGCGCGGACATTGCCTGCGGGGAGGTCCAGCCCTTGGGGATACCCCTGTCCTCGGGTGGACCCTACGCGGGTTTCCTGTGCTGCAAGAAGGACCTGGTACGCCAGATGCCCGGCCGCATCATCGGGCGCACCCTGGATCTCGACGGCAAACCCGGCTTCACCCTCACCCTGCAAGCGCGCGAGCAGCACATCCGCCGCGGCAAGGCGACCTCCAACATCTGCACCAACCAGGGCCTGCTGGTCACCGCCGCCACCATCCATCTGGCAATCCTGGGCGCCGCGGGGCTGGAGCGGGTGGCCGCCGCCTGTCACGCCAATACCAGGCAACTCGCGGCGCTGCTCTGTGCCATCCCGGGGGTCGAGCCGCTGTTCGACCGCCCGGTGTTCCACGAACAGGCCCTGCGCCTGCCGGCCCCGGTCGCGGATGTGCTAAGGTCGCTTGCCGCCGAGGACATCCTGGGCGGCTTCGACCTGGGCCAGGACTACCCGGAACTGGGGTCGGCGCTGCTGGTCTGTGCCACCGAGGTGCGCACCGCGCAGGAGATGGAGCGGTACGCGGCCCGGTTGGCGCAGATCATTGCCGCGGGGGCCCGGCCGTCATAGTGGGCATCGGTCCGCACAGCGGACCCTTGTATGCTCTGTTCCAGGGATTGACAGGGATGGTGGATACACGGATGTTGCGGAGCGTGCCCGGGAAGCCGTCGGACCCTGAAGCCTCGAGCTTGTACGTAGATTGGCTCCCCGCCCTCT
>NZ_CAIKKU010000346.1 GCF_903828115.1 uncultured Thiodictyon sp.
ACGACAACGACAACGACAACGACGCGAAAAGCACTCCCTAATGAACTTGTCCTAACTTATTACTGAACCGCTCCTCAGCCCTGATCCGCGGGCTCACTCAACCAGATCAGACTCGCCATCCGCCCCGTCACGCCATCGCGACGAAAGGAGAAAAAGCGCCCCGGATCGGACCAGGTGCAGTGGTCGCCACCGAACACCCGCGTCACCCCCGCCCGCACCAGCCGGGCGCGCGCCAGGGCGTAGAGGTCGGCGAGCCAGCGATCGCCCGCGCCGGGCCGGAAGGCGGGGGCGACGCCCGGATCGGCCGCGAGGAAGGCGGCGCGGACCTCCGGTCCCACCGCGAAGGCCGCGGGACCGATCGCCGGGCCCAGCCACACCAGGAGGTCGGCGGGTGCCTCGCCCAGGGCCTCCAGGGTCCGTTCGATGACCCCCGCGGCCAGACCGCGCCAACCCGCGTGGACCGCCGCCGCCGCGCGACCCCGCCGGTCACAGATCAAGAGCGGCAGACAGTCCGCGGTCAGCACCGCACAGACCGCCGCGGGCCGCCGGGTCATGGCCGCGTCCGCGATCTGCCCCGGCACCGCCCGCTCGCCCTGCGCCACCGCGCACCCGTGGACCTGGGTCAGCCACCGCGGCGCGGCCGGGAGATCCAGCGCGGCGCGCAGCAACTCGCGGTTGCGTGCGACCCGGCGCGGCTCGTCCCCCACATGGTCGCCCAGATTCAGGCCGGCATAGACCCCGGTGCTGACCCCGCCGCCGCGGGTGGTCGAACCGGCGTGCACCCACGGGGGGGCCGGCCACTCAGGTCGGATCAGTTCCACGCGCCGCCTCCCGTCGGAAGAGTTCGAGCAGCGACTCGAGATCGGCCGCCGGCGGCACCTCCCAGGCCATCGACCGACCAGTCTCGGGGTGCTCGAGCCCCAGGCGCACGGCGTGCAGGGCCTGGCGCGCGAAGCCCTGGATGGCCGCAACCAGGGCCGGGTCGCTCCCCTTGGGCGGACGCGGTCGCACCCCGTAGACCGGGTCACCGACCAGGGGGTGACGCACATGGGCCAAGTGCACCCGAATCTGGTGGGTACGCCCGGTCGCCAATTCCACCCCCAGCAAACAGTGGCCCGGATAGCGCTCCAGCACCCGGTAGCGGGTGAGCGCCGCACGCCCGTCCGGGACCACCGCCATGCGGGTGCGCTGGGTCGGGTGCCGCCCGATGGGGGCCGCCACCGACCCGCCGCCCGCCAGTTCCCCGACCACCAGTGCCCGATACTCCCGGTGCACGGTGCGCTCCTTGAGCTGGGCCACCAGTGAGCAGTGGGCCTGCAGGGTCTTGGCCACCACCAGCAGGCCGCTGGTGTCCTTGTCCAGGCGGTGCACGATGCCCGCCCGCGGCACGGCGGCGAGCCCGGGCGCATGGTGCAGCAGGGCGTTGAGCAGGGTGCCGTCCGGGTTGCCGGCGGCCGGATGGACCACGAGCCCCGCGGGCTTGTCGATCACCAGCAGCGTGGCGTCCTCGTAGACCACCGCGAGCGGGATCGCCTGCGGTGAGTCGCGCCCGACGGCCACCAGTTCGGCGTCGAGCGCGACCGCCTCATGGCCCCAGACCCGGTCCCGGCAGCGGCGCGGGGCACCGTCCACCAACACCTGCCCGGCCGCGATCCACTGTTGGATACAGCCGCGCGAGAACTCGGGCCAGGCCTGGGCCAGGGCCTGATCCAGACGCCGGCCGGCGCTCGCGGACTCCACCCGCAGGGTGCGCCGGACCCGCGACACCGGGCCGGCACTCATCCCGCGAGCCCCCGGGGAGCGCGACCGCCGCCGGGACCAGACCCGGCCCCATCGGGTATACTCGCCATGTTTAGAGACTGGTAAACACCTGACATGCGACGCACCCTAACACGACTGGCCACGCTGCTGCTGATTGCATTGCTGATCGGGACCTCGATCTGCGCCTGCTCCGCGTTCAAGGGCAAGGAGTTCGACGAGACCGAGGGCTGGAATGCGTCCAAGCTCTACGCCGAGGCCGCCTCCGAGATGGATTCGGGCGGCTACAAGAAGGCCATCGAGTTGTACGAGAAGCTCGAGGCCCGCTACCCCTTCGGCCGCTACGCCATGCAGGCCCAGCTCGACGTCGCCTATGCTAACTACAAGGCCGAGGAACCGGAGGCCGCGATCGCCGCCGCCGACCGCTTCATCAAGCTCTACCCCCAAAATCCATTCGTTGATTACGCTTATTTTCTTAAAGGGATCATCAACTACAACCGCAGCGTCGGCTTCCTGGACCGCTACATCCCCACCGACCCGTCCCAGCGCGACCCCGGCGCCGCGCTCGATGCCTTTGCCGATTTTTCCGAGCTGATCAAGCGCTTCCCCGACAGCAAGTACACCCCCGATGCCCGCCAGCGCATGGTCTATCTGCGCAATAACCTGGCTCAGAACGAGGTCAACGTGGCCCGCTACTACATGAAACGCCAGGCCTACGTGGCGGCGGCCAACCGCGCCAACTTTGTCATCGAGCACTTCCAGCGCACCAGTGCGGTGAAGGGCGCGCTCGAGGTCTTGGTCGCTGCCTACAAGGCGCTGGGAGAGGAAAAACTGGCCGCCGACGCCCAGCGGGTGCTGGACGTCAATCGCAAGGCCGGGCGCTTTATCTCCAACGACCCGGCCCCCTCCGAGCTCGGTGTAACCCGCAAACTCTGGGACTATATCGAACTCGACAAGAACTAGCCGGCGCGCGGGGACCGGGCTTTGTTGTCGTTGTCGTTGTCGTTGTCGGATTATTCGATTACGACAACGACAACGTACCCGGGGGCAACCTGTCGCTCGGGGCCGCCTCAGACCGCGGCCTCGTTCTCCTCGCCGGTGCGGATGCGTACCACCCGCGTCACCTCGGAGACGAAGATCTTGCCGTCGCCGATCTTGCCGGTGCGCGCGGCGGCCGTGATGGCGTTGATGCAGGCGTCCAGATTCTCGTCCGCCACCACCAGTTCCACCTTCACCTTGGGCAGGAAATCCACGACATATTCGGCCCCGCGGTAGAGCTCGGTGTGGCCCTTCTGCCGCCCGAAGCCCTTGACCTCGATGGCGGTCATGCCGGTGATGCCGGTGGCCGACAGGGCCTCCCGGACGTCGTCGAGCTTAAATGGCTTGATAATCGCTTCGACCTTCTTCATGGGGTACTCCGCTGGGGGTCAGAACTGGTAAAGCCTGTGAGTATAGTTTCCGGCCCCGGAGAAGAACAGACTGCGCGTGCACCGGGGTGCGATCAGAACTGATGTGGTAACCGAGATCCCGGGTACGTTGTCGTTGTCGTTGTCGTTGTCGTTGTCGTTGTGGTAAAA
>NZ_CAIKKU010000347.1 GCF_903828115.1 uncultured Thiodictyon sp.
ACGACAACGACAACGACAACGACGCCCGGTCCGTGGGAACGTCCGGTAGCTGCAGGCGCATCGCGTACCCGGCTCCGGCGGTCGCCGCAGTTTGGCGGGCACGCGATGCATACCCTACGAGATGTGCGTTAAAACATCAGTTCTGATCGCACCCGCGTGCCTTCGGACAGCGTTTCCTCCGGTTTTCGATTGGCGGCCGCCCGGCGGGCAAGATCACGGTGGGGGCCGGCACGGCGGGTCGGTCCCCGGCCTTGGGTCGGACGCCGCGACTCCCAATTATCTTCAAGACACGCAACGCGCGCCGCCCCCACCCGGGCAACCCGAGGTCCCCGATGTCCAAACCCTTCCAGTTGGTCGCCCAGTTCGCCCCCGCCGGTGACCAGCCGGAGGCGATCCGCCGCCTGGTCGCGGGTCTCAACGACGGGGAGGCGGCCCAGACCCTGCTGGGCGTCACCGGTTCCGGCAAGACCTTCACCATCGCCAATGTCATTGCGCAGATCCAGCGCCCGGCCCTGATCCTGGCGCCGAACAAGACCCTCGCGGCCCAGCTCTATGGCGAGATGCGCGACTTCTTTCCGCACAACGCGGTGGAATATTTCGTCTCCTATTACGACTATTACCAGCCCGAGGCCTATATCCCGGCCTCCGACACCTATATCGAGAAGGACTCATCGATCAACGAACATATCGAGCAGATGCGCCTGTCGGCGACCAAGGCCCTGTTGGAGCGCCCGGACGTCATCATCGTGGCGAGCGTCTCGAGCATCTACGGCCTGGGCGACCCGGATGCCTATCTCAGGATGGTCCTGCACCTGACGCGCGGTGATGTCATCGACCAGCGCGCCCTGCTGCGGCGCCTGGCGGACCTGCAATACCGCCGCAATGAGATCGAACTGACCCGCGGCACCTACCGGGTGCGCGGCGATGTGATTGACATACACCCGGCCGAGTCCGACGAGGAGGCGGTGCGGATCGAGCTGTTCGACGACGAGATCGAGGCCCTGTCGGTCTTCGATCCACTCACCGGTGAGGTCCTGCGTAAGGTTCCGCGCTACACCGTCTTCCCCAAGACCCACTACGCCACCCCGCGCGAGACCATCCTCAATGCCGTGGACGAGATCAAGGTGGAACTGAAGGACCGCCTGATCTGGCTGCGCGACAACGACAAGCTGGTCGAGGCGCAGCGCCTGGAACAACGGACCATCTTCGACATGGAGATGATGATAGAGGTCGGCTATTGCTCCGGCATCGAGAACTACAGCCGCTATCTCTCCGGCCGCGGCCCCGGCGAGCCGCCGCCGACCCTCTATGACTATCTGCCGGCGAACGCCATCGTGGTCATCGACGAGAGTCACGTCACGGTCCCCCAACTCGGCGGCATGTACCGGGGTGATCGCTCGCGCAAGGAGAACCTGGTCGACTACGGCTTTCGGCTTCCCTCGGCCCTGGACAATCGCCCCATGCGCTTTGAGGAATTCCAGGCGCGCCAGCCCCAGACCATCTATGTCTCCGCCACCCCGCGCCAGTATGAACTCGACCACTCCGGCGGGGCCGTAGTGGAGCAGGTGGTGCGCCCCACCGGCCTGGTGGACCCGGACCTGGAGGTCCGCCCGGCCCTGTCCCAGGTCGACGACCTGCTCTCCGAGATCACCCTGCGGGCCGCCGTCCACGAGCGGGTGCTGGTGACGACCCTCACCAAGCGCATGGCCGAGGACCTGACCGAATATCTCAATGAGCACGGGGTCAAAGTCCGCTATTTGCATTCGGACATCGACACCGTGGAGCGGGTCGAGATCATCCGCGATCTGCGCCTGGGCGAATTCGACGTGCTGGTCGGCATCAACCTCCTGCGCGAGGGGCTCGACATGCCCGAGGTGTCGCTGGTGGCCATCCTCGATGCGGACAAGGAGGGCTTCCTGCGCTCCGAGGGGTCATTGATCCAGACCATCGGCCGCGCCGCCCGCAACATCAACGGCAAGGCCATCCTCTACGCCGACCGCATCACCGGCTCCATGGAGCGCGCCATCGGCGAGACCGAGCGGCGACGCACCAAACAGACCGCCTTCAACCTGGCCCACGACATCACCCCCCAGAGCATCCGAAAGTCAGTCGCCGACATCCTGGAAGGCTCCACCCCCGGCGCCCCCCGCTCGGCCCGCGCCTATGCCCGGGTAGCCGAGGAGATCGCCGAGTACGCCAACCTCACACCGGTGCAGATGGCGAAAAAGATCAAGAGCCTGGAAAAGGAGATGTACGGCTATGCCAAGGACCTGGAGTTCGAGAAGGCGGCGGCGGTGCGGGATAAGATCAAGGAATTGCAGGGGAAGGGGTTGGCGGTTTGAGGGTGGCGGTGGTCAGCGGCACGCTGAATCAGACACTGGCGATCTCCTCGACGAAGCGGGTGATTTCATCCGGTACGCGGTTCTGTTCCTTAATGCGGTTGGCGAGCAGACCCTTCAGGTCCACGTTGATGTGATGACTCGCGCTGAAGCGCTTTAGGACAGCCTTTCCGGCTACCCGTCTCAAGAGCCTGCTGACCCGATCCTTTGGTGTTGCGCCCACTAAATCGAAGGCGTCCACCAGCGGCAGGTGTTTCCTGTACATCGTGGCCACCTGCTCAGGCTTGGTTGGCAAGATAGTGGTCTCGATGTTCCTTTCGACCGCGGCGCGCGATGGAAAGCGATCGGTCATTCCGTCGGGCAGTCCGCCCACCCTGATCTCATGACACGCGGCATTCATGGCAGCATGGGGCACAAGGGCCTGGCAGTGATTCAACAGCTCTTCATCGACCGCTGCAACAGGCCGCGGGGATTGCCGGCTCAACTCTGACCGACACTGCTCGAGCGCTCGCGCATCAGCGAGATAGCTCTCCATCTCCCAGAGACGAAGTACCTTCACCTCTGCGCCGAATGGCTTCGCCTGCTCGTACCTGGTATCATCGGTTTCATGCACCAGGTGCCACAAGTTTAGACTCATCACAACATCCCGGTCAACGATACCCCAGGCGGGATTTCCCGCGGCCCGTTCATCGCCGACGGCCTGAATGACCGCGGAGCAGCCGGCGAATCCGCACTGACTGGCGGCCGGTTGGAACTCTACGCGAGACAGTCGGTCTTTGAACCAGCACTCTCCGAAAACGTAGTGATCCTCATCGGACTCCACGTAGATCACCGGGACGCCGCCGTAGCGGGCCACCAATCTGTCCGGATTCCCTAGCGCCTCACCGCCCTTGACCGCTCCCATACTGATCTCCCGTCAGGTTGTACGTCTATTGTGTTGATGCCTTGGCGGCGGCGTCCGCGGCAATCCGTTCGGCTTGATTTTCTTCCTCGGCCGTTTCGATAATGTAGGCCCCTTTGCGAAGGTTGTGCTCGGCTTGATTCAGCGCATACGCCTTCATCATGCGCTCGGAATGGGTGGCCAGAAACACGGCAACATGCGGAAAATGCTGCTGGGCAAGGTTCGTGAGGGTATACAATACATCGTATTGCAAACTGCGATGCAGATGAACTTCCGGCTCATCCACGAGCACGATGGTGTTTTGCGTCATGTGAGACCCCAGACGCAGGTAAAGTTGCACCAGACTCTTTTCTCCGCTCGACAGCCGATCCAGCCTGTGCTGCTGCCCATCGTCCGACTCGACGATTGCCTCCGGAGGCTCTTTCCTTATACCTTTTAGACGCTTGCCGGCGCTTAGGGTAGGATCGCCCACCTTGAACACCCGCTCGTTGATCACCGCGACCGCCTTGTCGAAACGCCCGTCGTCCAGCCACTTCAGCCACACCAAAAGATTGTCGAGCGAGTCGCGCCAGTCGTGCCCCTCGACATCGAAAAGATGCACCGGTCGGTAATTCCAGTCGCGGGGGGCAATGATCGCCCGCTCCTCGTCTGGCGTGCGAACGATGTTACGATACGCGGAGAAATAGATCAGGGTCGGATAGCTCAGTGCGTCGCTCTCGAAGCCGGATAGACGGTCGCCTAAGGCAGACTGAATCAGGAGATTGAAATTCTGGGTCCAAGGGTCAGAGCGGCCGACCATGGAGTAGCGGCTAAAGGCATTGCGGACAAAGCCGAATCGGCACCAGCGAACCGCACCGTAGGTCTTGCAGTCAGACTCCCCCCAAGGCCTGAGGGATGCCTCTTCGCCCATGAATCCCGCAACGAGTGATAGGATCACGGTCTCGCGTACGCCGTCCTGGCGCAGGGTCACGCGCAGGTCCCATTGCGCCCGCCCGCGTTCGCGGTCGAATGCTTCAAAACCAAGGCTTGTGCATTCCGTGGTTCCGAGCATTCCCATCATCGCGGCCAACATCTCCATTACCGTGGTCTTGCCCCGGCCGTTCTTGGAGATCATCAGGTAGGCATTGCACGGCTCGTCATTGGAGTCAGTGAAGTCGAACACCTCCATGCGTGCCTGGAAGGGGCCGACCCGATCCACGGTGAGGAACAGTGGCGCAAACTCGTCGACAAAGACATCCGGCATGATCTAGCCCCCCTTGGCGATGCCCTGCAATAGGCTCGCGACATCACTTGGTCGAAGATTAAAACCGTGTGCACGCACGACCTTCTCGCCCAGCCACTTCACCAGCATATCGCCCTTGCCCAGCAGTCGCTCCGCCCCGTCCTCATCGAGGATGATGCGCGAGTCCGCTGCCTTTAGAACGGTCAGTGCAATGCGCGACGGGATGTTGGCGCGCAACAGTCCGCTAAAAGTTGCCGCGTCGGGGCGCTGCGTCGCGAGCACCAAGTGGATGCCGGCGGCACGGGCCTTCTGGGCCAACTGGACCAGCGGGTCTTCGGATTCCGGAGCCTGGTCGAACAGGGCGGCCAATTCTTCCACCACCAGTACGATGCGGGGGGGTGCCCCCTCCCCGAGGTCACACCATTCCCGGGCGCCATGGGCGGCCAGGATCTGTTCTCTCTGCTCCATCTCTTTCACCAACCCCCGAAAAGCCCGGGTTGCATCTACGCCGTCGGTCACGATGGGCGAAAGCAGATGGGGCAGTCGTTGATAGGGAGACAACTCCACGCGTTTGGGATCGACCAGCAGCAGCTTGAGTTCCCGCGGACTCCGGTTTAAGAGAAGGGACAGCAGGATGCTGTGAAGACAGACGCTCTTGCCGCTGCCGGTGGTCCCGGCCAGCAGGACATGGGGGGCTTCTGCCAAGTCCCGGACGACGGGGTCGCCGCTGATGGTCACCCCCAGCATTAGGGGGAGTCCTGTGCCAGGTGCCTTCCAGGCCGCGAGGATTTCAGTATCGACGTTGGTCCACTGCGGTGCGGGGCGGGGCACGTCCAGCCAGGCGGTCTTCGGTTCGCCGGCGGGGGCCAGGAAGATCCCTGCGTCCTTGATACCGAGAGTAAATGCCAGGTCGTCCAAGCGGCGCTCCAGACGCCCGAAATCCTCCGCGTCCGAAAATAGCACGCGATGCCGGGTCACCCGGGGGCCCTCCAGGCTGTCCAGCAGCGTTGCGTTCAAACCGAACTCCTCCAGAGCATGGACGAGGCCTCCTGTATCTGCCGTGGGTAGGTCTGTTCCTTGCTCCGGTATGGCTAGGAGCTCCTGTCGCAGGAACTCGTGAAAGTCGTGGGACTCCCTCCAGGAGGTCTGGATCTCGCGCAAGCCCCGGCGGATGTGCCGCTGCAATAGGCGCGTATAGCGTTCGTCTTCTCCAAACAGGTCCTCGCCGTGATAGGCGGACAGCAGCACCCGAAAGGCATCCACGAAATCGTCCGACTCCTTTTGACTGCGCCCGGTCAGGACCTCTAGGGTGTATTCGCCGTCCTTACCCCCTTCCAGGTTATCGAACGCTTCCGAGGGCGGGTCCGATTGTTTCAGGGACAAGGCCAACGCGATGCGCAACACCGTCCATTTGTGCCCCTGGGCCATGAGCCCCTTGCGCAGTACCAGGGTAATGGTGTCCTCATCGGTGCGTGACGTGTAGACCTTGGCCATCAGTAATAGCCTCCTGGACGCACGCGAGTGCTGTCCCCGTCAGGATTTTCCAGGCAATACTCGCGATAGACGTGAGGCTGGAGCAAGGCATACTTCTCCCGGTCGAGTTCCGCGTCCGTGGGCAGCACGATCACCTGAGTCCCAGCGTGGGGGTAATAACGGGTAATGAGATTCTCCTGGTGTCCGCGGTCGAAGCGGGCCAGCGGCGTGTCGACGACCACCGGGGCCTCCTTCCCCGATACATCCTTGAGACCCCATAGCAGGGCTTGTGCCACCAATTGTTTCATTCCCGCCGAAATATTGCTCATTCCTACCGGCTCATCCTGAACACCCAAATAGTGCAGGGAAAAATCCTCGTTTACCCGAATACGCCGGATTTGACTGTGGGACGTCATCAGCTCCGCAAAACGCTGGTTGATGGCCTGCTCTATGTCCGCACGCCGCCGGCTCTTCAGTGCCGACCTGTAGATGCCCAATGCGTCTTGCAGGCGCTGACCCAGGGTCAGCTTGTCCCGTGCGGCAGAGGCATTCACTGCCTTCTTTTCCTCCTGTCGGCAGGTGTCGCGCTTCTTTCCCAACTCCGTGTTGAGGCCCCGCTCCTGTTCCTTTAGTCCGCCGATCTGTCTGTTTAGCTCGTCGTTGCGTGCGGCAAGCCCGGCCTTTTCCTCTAGCCGCTCGTCGAACAGCCGCCGTTCCTCCGGTGCCAGATTGGCGACATCGTTGCGCTTGCGGTCGATTTCGGACAATTCGGTCTTGAGCCGACGAATCTCCGCGAGGTCCTTGGACCACTGGGTACGCAGGTGATCGTTCTGGACATAGTCTTCCACGACCCGCAACAGTGCATCCGCCCTGGCCGGCGATAGATGAAAGAGCCCCTCGGTCAGGTCCGCGGCATCGGGTCTATAGCTGTCGAGCACGCGGGTAAGCTTGCGCCGCAGGAAGTCGTCCTGCTCCCGGGTCAAGGGCGGCGTCGGCATCGGTGGATCGGAAAAGACCCGGGCCGGCAGTGCCGCGAAAACCCGCTCCAGATCATCCCGCAGCCGCCGGTTGGGATGGGCGGCAATCTTCTCCAACTCCCGTGCCGCGGTCCCCAGGAGTCGCGGGTGCAGGACCAGCGGCGCGTCCCGGCTGAAGGCATCGAAAAAGTCCTGGGTGCGCTGCTCTAGGGCGGCCACCGTGCCCTCGCGTTTGCCGGCGAGCTTGGCTTCCTCGCTTTGCAGGGCGAACTGCCGCCGGGCCTGGAGGGCGACATCGGCGCGCTTGATGGCATAGTCGTTCTGTTCGATCTCCTCTTCCAAGTCGCCGCGTTCGGCCGCGAGCCCCGCCAGCCGCTCCTCCAGCGCCTGGATCTCATGCCTGAGCGAGTTGATCCCGTGCTGGCTCGCGTCCTTGGATTCCCGGCGCCATTGGCCCAAATTGCGGCCCAGATAATCGTTTACCAGGTCGATGTCGGCCAGGTCCAGCAACTGTTCGATCTGGCGCAGTCGACCCTCCTGGTTGGCCTCCGCGATCTGCTGGACCTTCTCCCCGTCGTAGATGAAGAAGGGCATCACGGCCTCGGGCAGCCGCGCCTGGATGAATGCACGCGCCTCGCCCTCCGGGTCGCCGTTGCGATCCTCCAGAGGGTCTCCAAAGCTCGGCGTCACCCTGAGCGTCTCGGCGGCCTCATCCTTATCCAACTGCCAGGTGCGCTCCACCTGGACCGAACCCGCCGCCTCCTGCCAGAGGAGCGAAACCCCGAACCCGGCATCCCCAGCGGCGCGGGCGCGATGGTTGAAGACGCCGACCCATTCATCGCCACGCCCGAGCAGGTACTCCTGGCGGCCGAAGCGCCCGCCCCGGCGCTGCACGGTCTCGCGCAGCTCGTCCGAAACGCCGGTAAAGAGCAACTTGAGGCTGTTCAGGAAGCTGGTCTTGCCGTAGCCTTTCCGACCCCAGATCAACACTACATTGCGTCCGTCTCCCGGCGGTGCCAAATCGAATTCGCTGGGGCCGCGGTAAGAAAACAGGTTGTTGATGCAAAAGCGCTGAAGGATCATGCCGGGGCCGTCTGCTCGGCCTGACGGGCCGCCTTGTCCAGCAGGTCGCCGATGGCGCGCTCGAACTGGGTCTTAGCGCCCCATTTATCGAGGGAGGGAAATCCCGTGCGCCGGATGTCCAATGCCTGGCGCAGCAGGTCCGGATTGATCCCGGCCTCCAGGGCGGCCTGCTCAAGCAGGTCGTCTTCGGCACTTGGAGCAGACTTGCCAACGTCGGGCATGGCGATCCTCCTTCCGTACTTTGCGGCGATCTCTACGGCCAATTGATTCTGAAAGTCGAACTCCAGAGACCACTGGTGCTGGATATAGGCCAACTCCGCGTCGCTGATGAGCGGCATACCCATGCCTCTTTCCAACTCCAGAAGCGCATCCAGGATCTCCTGCCGCGCGCACGGCAGGAAGGGGCCGGGGCCGGCGTTCCCGTTGCGTTTCACGTCGCTGCGATAACCGGGCTTGTCACGCAGTTCGATCAGCCAATCCCGGAACACGACCAGCGGCTGCAAGTGGTCTTCGCCGGAGCGGATGAAGCCTTGTAACGACTTGTCTTCCTTGACCACTGTACAGGTCCAGCAGCCGAACCGGCTGCCCCCGCAGGACGGGGTGTTGAGATCGAACACTACTGGGCATTCACCGCCCCCGGCCTGCCGGTATAACGATACCAGGAAGTTGTGGTTGCCGCCCCAGGGACAGGGGTTGCTCACCAGATATTCCCACACGTCGTCCGTCGTCCAGTCGGCGATGGGGGTGGCCACGAGGGCGTTGGGGATCTCGTGGTGCGGATTGAGGCCGCGGCTGTTGATCTCCCGCTCCTGCATGGTCCGACCGCGCTGTGCACTCTCGCTGATCCGCGAGCCGAGCAACAGGATCACACTGCCGTGCCGACGGGTGATCTCGTCGATGGCACGGCGCGAGGGCTTGATCTTCATATTGCTGGTGCACCAGCGGAACCAGCGGGACGGGGGCGGATACCCCTTCCCGATCAATTTTCCCCAATAGCTCTCCGCTGCCGTGGGTCCCACGAGCTGGGTGCAGAGCGGCAAGCGCAGAGTCGTGGCTGCGTCGTCGATCTTGCGCAAGGCGCCGGTGACATAGGCTGCAACATTCGGTGCCTCGACCCGGGTGTCGGAGGATAGAACCAACACTGGTTTGGTCGCCCGATCGCCCACGGCGAGCAGCATTTCAACTACCAGTTGCAGGACGGCCGTAGAGTCTTTCCCACCCGAGAATGCAACGATCCAGGGGCGGGTATCGGCAAAATAGAGTTTCTCCAGCGACGCCAGAGTCGATTGGCTAACCGAGTCAATCAGCGGCCGATGCGCAGTCATCGAGCTATTTGACATGGTTGCTGCTGAAGGCAAGGGGGGTGCAGCACGGGGTCTGCGTGTTAACTGCGGCACGTCCTGCAATCCGGCAATCGAGCCGCCGTAAAAGTCTCTGGGTAGCGAAACGGAAGGGCTGGCGGAGCATTGTAGCCACACTACTTGGCTTGGCGGTCATGCGCGCATTCTCCAAGGGAAATCTCCAGGGTGTTCTCAGTGGGCTGAATCTGCCCGCTTGCGCGCAGGCGGTTTCCGGGAAGGCGCGTAGCGGATTGCGGGGTCGTGCGCTTGGTCGGTCTGTCTCGGAAATCGGTATGGGCAGCGTTGACGCTGCGTGTTCATGTCGTCCAACCCAAGGTCCTGCTCGCTCTGTGTGCTGCGACGGCTGGCGAAAAACACCCATGCCGCCGGTTCAGGCTGGCTTCGCTGGTTCGCAGGCGCACCGCGGGGCAGCCGGATCGGCGTACCAAGGGTCGAACATAGCCCAGCGTCGTCACGGTTTCAAAGGTCGAGCCTTGCCGGGATTTCTTGGGACGGTCGACATTATGACAGGAAAAACGCGGACAGACGGGTCAAGTCGCGCTCGGCCTCGGCAACGTTTACTCGACGCATGGAAGGGTTTCTGCAGCAGTTGGTGCAAGTCAAGCGAGCGAAGCGGCGTAGCTGCGTCAAGGAGATGTCTTGGGTGCCACGGGCTGGCATCGAGTGTTCCCATGCGCTATAAACGCATGTGAGTGCATTGCAATCACTTGAGGTGCCGTATGGCTCAGACCAGTATCACCATTCGTACCGACCCGGAGCTTGTCGACAAGGTCGCCGCGCTTGCCGTCGCCATGGACCGCACACGTAACTGGGTCGTCGAGGACGCCTTGCGCCAGTATGTCGAGTCCCAGGCGTGGCAGGTCGAGGGCATCAAGGATGCCATGGCGTCCTTGGATCAGGGCGAAGGGGTCGACCATGATGACGTCATGGCCGAGATGGACGCATTGCTGACGGGTGCGGGCGCGACTTGAAGACGCAGTGGTCGCCTCAGGCGCGGCGCGATCTGCGCGTCCCGAGCGCCTTCGGCGCCGCCGTCCGGCTGAAGCCTCGACCTCTGGTGCGGGCGCGATCGTCCAGCGACGTAGGATGGGCAGAGCGAGAGCGATGCCCATCATCGATGCTTGCGGCGGCTGCCCGACAATCGGCAGGCGGGGCCCCGTGCCGCTCAGCCCTTGGGCCCGAACAGCAACCACAGGATCAGCCCGAGTACGGGCAGCAGCAGGATCAGCACGATCCAGATAACCTTGGAGCCGGTGCCGGCACCACTCTGTACGATCTTGACCATCGCGTAGATCGTCAGGATCAGATGGAGCAGCCCGAGCAGGCCGCCGACTTCGATGCTCATGGAGGTTCCCCAGGCGGTCTGAAGCCACCCGGGGGTGTGCTGAGACCATTGGAAGTTGATCATTGGCGGTCCTTAGAGGTCGACCGGCGGCGCGGCCGTCCGGGCCGTTCTTCGCCGGAGCGGCGGCGGGGCTTGGTAGCGGGGTCAGGCGGGCGGCTAGAACACGACATTGACACCGAGTTTGAACAATCCAAAATCGTTGTTGCCGGTGACGCGGTCGGTGTAAGAGTAGTTGCCGTTGGTAACGGTGAGGTCGCCCTTGAGTTCGAGGGCCGTATAGCGGTATTCGACAAACAGTTCCACATGGTCGGCAAGCCTTAGGTTGAGTCCGCCCCCGAAGTGGCCGCCGAAGGCGTCGTCCAGGTTCGCGCTGGCGTGCCATCCCGGACCATAATACCCCGGGTCGAGCGTGACATGCGTATTCGGCATGTTGTAATCGAGGCCGATGAGGGCATAGCCGCCGAAGCGCTGGTTGAACTGGCCCCGAAAGACCATCGAAAGACCGATCGTGGTGAGGTCCTGCTTGATCTCGATGCCGTCTTCCGTCGAGTCGTCGCTGAACTGATCGACCGCCAGTTCGACCCCCAAATTGCGGTTGATGGCAAACTCGCCCTGCGCCCCGAAGCCCCCTTGGGGGTTCTGGACCTCGCCGCCCGTCGAATAGGAGCCGTTGATCCCGATGCGGTTGGCGCCGATGACATCGGCCTGGGCCGTCAGGCCGAGGATGACGAAAGGAAGACCGGCCAGCGTGCATAACCTATTCATGTTGTTCGCCATTATGCCAAGAGAAACTGAAGGAATCCGCGCCCGGGCTAGCGCCCGGCCGCCCCGGCCGCCGCCGCGGCCCTGATCGAATCGCCTACCGATTTACCCGCGTCTGACGAATGGTGGTCCGATTTGTGCCGCTCCGGGCAATCGCGCGACGACGAGTATGAGGACGAACTGTAACTCGGGCCGGAGTAACCGGAACTCGATCCATAACCGTAGCCGGAACCGTAGGAAGGGCCCGACGAAGATCCCGAACCGTAGGCCGGACCCGAATAGTATCCGGGGTTGTAGACATTGCCCGACCTCGCTTCGCTTGCCGCGGGTTCGGGGGTCAATGCACAGCCGGCCAGGCAAGCAAGCGCGACACCAGCGATGATCGCGACGACGGATCTCAACATGTGGACTGCTCCGAAGGGCTTGCAGGCGTTGGCGTTCTTCTGTCTCTACGCGAGGACCACCGTTGCGGGCCTTGATGATAGCTGCAGCCACCGGTCGTCGCGGCAGCCCGTCGCGGCCGGGGGGCCGCTCCTACGGCGTCACTGCCATCAGGTTAAGGCGCACTCGCCGAGCGCGTCGCCTCTGCCTGGAGTCCAAGGCTTCAGCCTTGGCGCGCTCCAAGGCTGAAGCCTTGGACTCCAGATCGAGGCCCAGTTGCGAACGGGGCTGATGCCCCGTCCGGGGTCTGGTGTCGCAGCGATCTATTGGCCGCCCGGTGCGCCCGGTGCCATTGTCTGATCCGCTTCGGCGTCCTGCGGGGCCGCGCCTTCATCGGTATCTTCCGGGGCGGACGCGTCATCCAGGTCCACCGCGGCGGCCGCCTGTTCGGCCTCCCGCTGGGCCTCGGGGTCCTGCGGGGCCTGCTCATCGACCGCGGCGGCGTCTTCCCCCGCTGTCGCGTCGCCCGTCTCCTGGTCCTGGCCGCCCGCGGCGGGCGGGGCGGTCGGCGGGGTCAGCCCCAGGAGCCGGTCGCGGTCAAGACCCGCGATCCCCTCCAGGTCAGACGCGGAGAGCTTGAAGTACCAAGGCCGGTCCGCGGCCTTGAGGATCCAGTCCTTGCTGTCCTTGGCCTGGGAGATCCGATAGACGCGGTTGGCGCTGCCGGTCAGTTGCACTGTCAGTTCCAGGGTGGGGGCCGCCTGATTGTACTCCGGTTTGTCTTCGCTCCCCAGCACGCCGCGGTAGCCCAGGGCGCCGATCCGGCCCAGCAGGTTGATGACGGCGGCGGGGTCCGGTTTGTCGGTGGTGCCCGCAAGGCCCCAGGCGTCCTTCTCCTTGGTCAGCTTCCAGTCGGCGGTGGCGACACCGGTGATCTGGTCCTGATCGACCTGGAGCAGGTCGCGCCGCAGCCAGTCGTCCCGGCGGTTGCCGACCTCAAAGAGCGGCAGGTCCAGGTCATAGACCGCCGGGTCCCCGGCCGGGCGGGCGAACTGGCGCTTGAAGCCCGGTGAGTCTCCCAGCAGCAGGGTGACGAGGGTCTGGTCCCCGGCCTTCAGGGTGACCTTGCGCTCGAAGCCGTCGTCGGCCACCTTGTGCCGCTGCTGGGCCGCCGCGCTGGTGGCCACCGGGCTCACGCGCTTAAGTCCGGCGAGCCGGTCGAGAAGGGCCGTGACCTTGGCCCCCTCGGCGGGGAAGTCGGCGAGCTCCGGGATCAGCCAGTCCTGGTCCTTGCGGGCCAGGGTCACGGCCTCGCCGACGCCTTCGATGCGCAGGCTGGTGACGGCCTTGGGGTCGAAGGCGAGTAGGCTGCCCTGGGCGGCGCCCGGGTCCAGGGTCCCGCGGGCGGCCCAGGTCAGCGCAATGGCCAGGACGATCTGGAGGCCGAGCAGGATGGCCGGGTAGAAGGCGGCCGGGGTGCGCAGGGCGAGGAGCCAGGCGCGCGCGGTGGTGCGGTCATGGTGGTCCATGGATCAGGCCCTCCCTTCGGGATTGGTGAGGTAGCGCGCCTGGGCCAGGTCGCGGCGGGTGCGCGCCCGGCGGGCGAGCCAGTACAGGAGCCCCACGCCGCCCAGGGCCAGGGCGTAGTTCAGATACTCGTAGAAGATACGCCCCTGGCGGCTCAGCGGGACCAGGAGTCGGCTGAACTGACCGCGCCCGCGCAGGGCCAGCAGGCCCCGGTCCTCCAGCGACCACTCGACCGCGTTCTGGATCAGCTCGATGGGTTTGTCATAGCGGGTCTGGGTCGCCTCGCTGGCGAGCCCGATGGCGGTGTCGGTGAGGAAGCTCGCCGAGCCCAGCAGGATCAGCCGCGCCGAGCTCGGGGACGATTCGATGACCCCGGAGACCACCGCCGGCTTGGCGTCCGGCGTGCCCGGTGTCGCCGCGGCCTCATCCGGTTCGTCCGGCGGCGGCTGCTTGTCGCCCACGGCCGTCAGCAGGGGCGAGGGCTGGCCGGCGAAGGCCGAGTTGAAGCGCCCCTCCATCACCAGCCCCAGGACCTTGGTGCCGCGGTCCTTGCCGCGCGCGAAGCCCAGGTCCCCATGGGCCTTGAAGTCCGGCTGCATGGTGGCGGAGTCGCTGGTCCAGGCACCGCTGGAGCTCCGGATCAGGGTCGTGACGGTGCGTCCCTTGGTCTTGTCCTGGTCGACCTCAATCGGCGAGGACCAGTTCATGGTGATCTGGCCCAGGTTGCTGGTGATCCCTGAGTCGGCGGCCAGTCCGCCCTCGCGCACGTCCGGAAAGTAGGGGTAGTCCAGCGTCTGGACCTCCTCCACCAGGTAGCCGCCCAGGTTGCGCTGGACCGGGATCGGGAAGGGGGTGTTCTGGGGGTCGAGCACCAGTGACTTGCCCAGGGTCAGCCCCTGGGTCGCGAGCCAATCCTCCAGCCCTGTCGCCTGGGGCCGGGCGCTGATGCCCCCGCGGCCCAGGTCGACCTTGAAGGTCGCCGCGGCGACCAGCGCCGTGCCCCCCTGCATCAGGAACTGGTCGATGGCGAACTGCTGTTTCTGGTCCAGATTCTCGGGCCCCAGGACCAGGAGCAGGTCCGCGTCCGCCGGCACCTGGCCGGACTTGAGATCCGTCTCCTGCAGGGTGAAGCCGTCGCGCAGGCGCTGCTCCAGTTGGCCGTAGGCGGGCCCGCGGGCCGCCGGCATCCCGAACTCACCGGGGATCTGGGGCGGGGTGTAGACCGCGAGCGTGCGCAGGACGCCGGGGGCGAAGCGCTTGATCCCGGCCTCGATGGTGCGTTGGAGCCCCGCCTTGTCCAGTGACTCGGGCAGCGGCACGGACTCGGTTCGCCCATTGGACTCCAGGGCCAGGTAGAAATAGAAGGGGGTGGGTTTGAGCAGGTCGACCACCAGCGGCTTGAAGCCGTAGCGCTCCTCGATTGCGCGTGCCAGGGCCTTGTCGGCCCCCGGGTCCTGGACCTCGAAACTGAAGCGGCCGTTGGACTTGGCCTGCAGCTCATTAAGCAGCGCCTCCAGCTCGGTGCGCAGCGTTGGCAGGGGCGCGGGCAACTGGGCCGGGGCCGAGACGAAGGCGCGCAGTTTCACCGGCGCCTTGAGCCCGGCGAACAGGTCGCCGCCGCCCTGATAGCCGTAGAGGACCTTCTTGATGGCGCGGGTCAGGTCGTACTCGGGGTTGCGCAGGCGCACGTCCAGCTCGGTCTCCCCGCGCACCTTGACCTCGATCAGGTCCTGGAAGCCCAGGTGCTCGAACTGGTCGCCGTACTTCACCACCAAATCGAAGTAGGAGTTGACCACCCCCGCCTGGTACTTGCTCGCGGTCTGGAAGGCGACCGGGTGGATGCCGTACTGCTCACCGGCCTCGCGCTCCAGGTCCGGATGGTCCGCCGGGTCGACGAATTCGACCCGCACCCGGCCGCCGCCGGCGATCTGGTATTCCTTCAGCAGGTCGCGGATCTGCGGCACCAGGGGGGCCAGCAGGGGATGGGTCTGGGCGCTGAAATAGCCGCGGATCAGCAGCGGTTCCTGGAGCTGCCCGAGATAGGTCCGGGTGGCGTCCGAGATGCTGTAGACCCGGCCCTGGGTCAGGTCGGTGCGCGCCCCGTCCACGCTGGTGAGCCACAGGTTGGCGGCCAGCAGGTTGGCGACGGCCAGCCCCGTGATCAGGGTCAGTCGGCGATGCCCTTCGGGTCGATCCGTATCCGGGGCCCAGCGCAGCCGCTCGAGGCTGTAGACGGTGAGCGCCAGGAAGGTGCCGACGATGCTCAGATAGTAATAGAGGTCACGCAGGTCGATGACCCCGCGGGTGATGGAGTCGAAGCGCGACCCGCTGCCCAAGAGGCGCAGGACCTCACCGCCCCGATTGCCGAAGAGGTTGGTCAGGGCGTCGGAGCCCAGCAGATAGAAGAGGGCACACACCAGCACGCTGCCGATCAGGGCCACGATGGGATTGTCGGTGCGCGACGAGACGAAGAGCCCGATCGCCAGATAGGCCGCCGCCAGCATCAGGGTCGCCACATAGGCGCCGACCACCGGACCCCAGTCGAGCGGTCCGAGCACCGCCACCGTCAACGGCAGCGGCAGCGTCAGTGCCAGTGCGATCGCGACCAGCGTCAAGGCCGCCAGGAACTTGCCCGCCACCAGGCGCCAGGTGGGCACCGGCAGCGTCAGCAGGGTCTCGAGCGTCCCGGCGCGCCGCTCCTCGCTCCACAGGCGCATGGTGAGTGCCGCGCACAGGAAGATCAGCAGCACCGGCATCCACTCGAAGAGCGGGCGGGTGTCGGCGATGTTGCGGGCGAAGAAGGCCGAGACCCAGAAGAAGACGAACAGGCACACGGCCAGAAAGCTGCCGATGAAGATATAGGCGACCGGAGAGCCGAAGAAGGCGGCCAGCTCCTTGCGCGCGATTCGCAGGATGTCAGACATGGACGGCCTCCTTGGGTGCGGCGGTGCCCGTGAGGGCGGCGGAATCGGAGACGGCCCGGAACAGGGCCTCCAGGTCGCGGCGCTCCGGCTCCAGGGCGAACAGGTCCCAGCCCTGGGCCCCGACGGCGCGGGCGAGCGCCGGCGCCGCGGCCCCGGCATCGGCCACCGTTAGTGCAAAGCGGTGCAACTGCGCGTCCGAGTCCAGCAGCGTCACGGCGCTCACCCCGGGCAGCGCGCCCAGCATCGGCTGCGCCTCACCCGCGGTGCGGTCCAGGGTCACCAGGAGCCGCGGGCTGCGCCCGACGGCCGCGAGTTGACTGTCGAGCGCCAGGCGCCCGCCGCTCATGATCAGCACCCGGGCGCAGACCGCCTCGACCTCCTGGAGGATATGGGTGGAGACGATGACGGTGGCGTCCCGGGCCAGTTCCTGGATCAGTTCGCGCATGTGCTGGATCTGGGTCGGGTCCAGGCCGTTGGTGGGCTCGTCCAGGATCAGGATCTTCGGTGAGTGCAGGATCGCCAGTGCCACCCCCAGGCGCTGCCGGTAACCGCGCGACAGGGTTGCCACCTGGGCGCTCGCCTTGGCCTCCAGGGCCGTGCGCTCCACCGCCCGGCGGATAGCGGCCGGGCGCGCACCGCCGGGAAGGGCGTGCAGCACCGCTTGGTACTCGAGCGCGTCCAGCACCGTCTGCTCCGGGTACAGGGGGCAGTTCTCCGGCAGGTAGCCGACCCGGCGCTGGACCTCGCGGCGGTGCTCGGCGAGGTCCAGGCCGTCGATGCGGACGGTCCCGCCGCTCGGCTCGAGATACCCGGTCAGCATCTTCATGATGGTGGTCTTCCCGGCCCCGTTGTGGCCGAGCAGCCCGACGATCTCACCGTGGTCGATGTCGAAGGAGACCCCCGACACCGCCTTGAGGTCGCCGTAACTGCGACTTAAGTTCCGAACCTCGATCATGTTGACTCCCGTGTCTGGTTCTTTTGATTGGTAGCCGGGTCCGCGGGACAGACCGGCCGCACTGTTAAGGGGGCGTAGCGTCAACAGCAGGGCGGGCAGGGTCAAGTGACCAAATGTTCAGGTTTCCGTGCGGCCGCCTCCCCCGTGGGAGCGGCGTCCCGCCGCGACGAGGCCGCGGGAAGACCCTGCTGCCCGGTGGGCCCCAGTGCGGCTCCGGTTGTCAGTCGTCTGAAGACTTGGACTCCAACTGCGCATCGCTGCCCGGAACCATGATCGCGGCCCCAAAAGGGTGAGGTCGCCATCTCGGCCAGCCAGCGGTCCTGAGCCATCGCCTGGCGCAGCCCGTCCAGGGCCGGGCTCGCGCCCTGCAAGTAGCCCTCGATCTGCTCGCGCTCCAGCGGCAGCAGCCGGATCGCGTCCCCGTGCTGGAGTGCGCCGGGCAGCTCCCGGTACTCGGCGGTGCGGCAGGTGACGACCAGGCTGACCCCGGGGTGTTCCGTGTGAAAGGCGTTGATCGCATCGGCACAGGCCGGACGGTGGGCCTCGGCCACCTCGTCCAGCCCGTCGAGCAGCGGCAGCAGCCGGCCGCGGGCGAGCCAGTATCCAGCGCGAGCGGTGCGGGTTGAACATCCGGCGAATCCTGCGAGTTGAGCGCCAAGGGATCGTATCACCGGCGGGCGCCGGTCAGCGTTTCAGGTTTCGATAACAGTTCTCGTGCGGCCCGACGGCCAGGCTACACTTGCCCAGCCTTCACCACTATACTCTGGCATTCAAGGTCCAACCGACCAGGAGCCATCCCGATGGCCGACGACATCCAACGTCTTGTCCTGCCCATCCTGCGCGACATCCAGGCGCGGCTCGGTCGCATGGAGGGGTGCATGATCGATCTGGAACCGCGCATGACCGCACAGGAGCAACACCTGGGCGGCTTGCTGACGAGCCTGCCCGCCAGCCATGATCGGATCGACGACCTCACCCGGCGACTGGAGCGGGTCGAACGGCGCCTGGAACTTGCCGAATCGGCCTGAGCCGGTGCCGGTCTCACGCCGCGGCCGGGGGCAGGTCCCAGCCGCAGGCCGCGCCGGCCGCGGCGCGGGGTCGTCCGGCTGAAGCCTCGACCTCCGGTGGGGCCGACCGGCCCCCTCAACCGGAGGTCGA
>NZ_CAIKKU010000348.1 GCF_903828115.1 uncultured Thiodictyon sp.
ACGACAACGACAACGACAACGACGCCCGGTCCGTGAGAAGGTCCGGTCGCTGTAGGGTACGCATCGCGTACCCGGCCCCAGAGGTTGCCGCGGCTCGGTGGGTATGCGACGCGGCCTTGATCGGCGTTCCAGTCGACCCCCCTCTTCTGGAGTCCAAGGCTTCAGCCTTGGTCCTGCCCATCCAAGGCTAACGGTCATGGCGCCCGCGCCACCCGGCAGATGAAAGTCATGCCGATCGCTGGCGAGCGAGCCTGCGTAGTCAGGGCTTCCAGCCCTGACTGTTCCAGCCTGGCCGGGCCAGGATGGCCTGGCTACGCAGGGGACTTTCACGGTAAAGCCTTGGACTCCGTCCGGGAACTGGCCGGAACGATGATCGAGGCCCGCGATGCGTACCCTACGGGCTCGGCGTCAACACATCAGTTCTGATCGCACCCGGCGCCCCCGGACCGCCGCCGGGTGGGTATAGTGACCGCCATGACCCAGCGTGAAACCCCTGCCATGCCCCTGATCGCCCCCTTCGCCGGCCTGCGCCCGGCCCCCGGCCGCGCCGCCGAACTGCTTGCCCCGCCCTACGATGTGCTGGATACGGACGAGGCGCGTGCGCTCGCGGCCGGGCGGCCCTGGAGCTTCCTGCACCTGTCGCGCCCGGAGATCGACCTGCCGCCGGGGGTCGACCCCCAGGCACCGGCGTCCTATGCCCAGGCCGCTGCCCGGTTCGCGCGGATGCGCGGGGCTGGCCTGCTGGTGCGCGATCAGCAGCCCTGCTACTACTGCTACCGGTTGAGCTATGGCGCCCAGGTCCAGACCGGGCTGGTCGTCGCGGCCTCGCTCGCCGCCTACCGGGCCGGGCGCATCAGGCGCCACGAGGTGACGCTGGCCGATAAGGAGGACGACCGGGTGCGGCAGATCGCGGCGCTCGGCGCCCAGGCCGGTCCGGCCTACCTGATCCACCGCCCCAGCCCGGCCATCGACGACACCCTGGCCGAGATCGCCCGCACCGCCCCGGCGCTCGACGGCAGCATCGCGGACGGGACCTGGGACGGGGTGCGGCACCAACTCTGGGTCGTCTCGGACCAGGGCGCGATCGAGCGACTCACGGCCGGCTTCGAGGCCCAGCGGCGGCTCTATATCGCCGACGGTCACCACCGCACCGCCGCGGCAGCGCGCATCGGCGCGGCCCGACAGGCGGCCAACCCGGGCCACACCGGGAGCGAGGCGTACAACCGCTTCCTGGCGGTCAGCTTCCCGGCCGACCAACTGCGGGTGCTGGCCGTCAACCGGCTGGCGCGTGACCTCCAGGGCCGGGACGCCGCGACCTTCCTGCGCCAGCTCGGGGAGTGCGGCGCGCTGGTGCCGAGTGCCGCGCCGGTCATGCCCGGTCGGCGCGGTGAGTTCGGTCTCTACCTGGACCGCGCCTGGTATCGCCTGACCCTGGACCACCCCGACCATCCCCCGTCGGCCGCACCGCGGCAGGACCCGGCGGCACGCCTGGACGTGCGCCTGCTCCAGGACCAGGTGCTCGCCCCGCTGCTCGGCATCGCGGACCCCCGCCAGGACCCCCGGATCGGTTTCGTCGGCGGCATCCGGGGTCTCCCCGGGCTCATGCAGCAGGTGGACGGCGGGGCCTGGCGCCTGGGGTTCTCGCTCTTCCCGACCGCCCTGGCCGACCTGCTGGCCCTGGCCGAGGCGGGTGCCGTCATGCCGCCCAAGTGCACCTGGTTCGAGCCCAAGCTGGCGGATGGGGTGGTCAGTCTGGTCCTGGATTGATCCCTGAGGCGACGAGGCGGGCGCCCCGCCGCCGTCCGATCGTTGCATATCTTGACGTGCGTCTGATTTGACGTACGAAATTCCTATCGTATCTTTTTGCTTCCAACATCATTGAAGGCGTTGGGCCGATCACCGCCCAGGTGACCTCCTCGACCGACATATCGCTTTGAAAATCTTTGTGGCTTTGTGTCTCTGTGAGAGAACTGCTCCTTCTGGGTTGCGTCGCTCGCTTGCCCCCGCCGCCGTGCCTGGCTTATCCTACTGACTCGCTTTGGGTGCCCCGCGGTGCGACCGTGCCGCGAGGTGAAACGGGAAGTCCGGTGACCGCGGGCGCGCTTGCGCGGCCGCACACTCCGGCGCAGCCCCCGCTGCTGTAAGCCTGACGGGATCGCCACATGCCACTGCGCGCCATACGCGCGGGAAGGCGGCGCACCCCGGATGAGGGCGAGCCAGAAGACCGGCCCAGGGCGTGAACTGGTGTGAGCCCCGGGGTGCGGGCCCGTGCTGATCGGGCCTGGTGACTGTCCGGCGGACCGCCGTGCGTTCCCACCCCTGTCTGCCGCGACTGCCGTCGCCGGCCCGCCGTCCCGGCGGGGCCGCGCCCGCCCCCCGCTCATCGCCTCGGCTTCCAAGTACCGTCACGAGGTCCATGATCATGCCGAGCGCCCCCGGCCCCGGCCGCGTCGCAGCACCACGCCGCCGACGGGTTTGCCTGTCGGCCCGCGCCTGACCGGAGGCCACGCCATGGGCCGCGTGTGGTTCGTCGGCGCCGGACCCGGAGACCCAGACCTGATCACGGTCAAGGGGCGTCGACTGGTGGAGCAGGCGGGGGCTATCCTCTATGCCGGCTCGCTCGTGGACGCGGCGGCGACCTGCTTCGCCCCGCCCGGCTGTCGGCTCCAGGACTCCAAATCCATGACCCTGGAGCAGATCGTCGCCTGGCTCGCCGCCGCGGCCGGTCAGTGCGAGACCGTGGTGCGCCTGCAGACCGGCGACCCCGGGCTCTACGGCGCCCTGACCGAGATGACCCGCCCCCTGGACGCGGCCGGCATCCCCTGGCAGGTGGTGCCGGGCGTGACGTCCGCCATGGCCGCGGCGGCGGCGGCCGGGGAGAGCCTGACCCTGCCGGAGGTCACCCAGACGGTGATCCTCACCCGCACGGCCGGGCGCACCCCGGTGCCGGAAGGCGAGTCGCTCGCGGCGCTGGCCGCCCACCGCTGCACCCTGTGCATCTATCTGTCGGCCACCCTGCTGCCGGAGGTCCAGGAGGCCCTGGGCGCCGCCGGCTGGCCCCCGGACGCGCCCATCCTGGTGGTGCAGAAGGCGAGCTGGCCGGGTGCCGAACAGATCGTGCGCGGACGCCTGGACGACATCGACCGGCGTTGCCGCGACCTGGGCATCGCCTCCCAGGCCATGATCATCGCCAGCCCCACCCTGGGCGCCCGCCACTGGCCCGAACTCACCGCGTCCAAGCTCTATGACCCGGGCTTCGGGCACCGCTTCCGGCGCGCTGCCGGTCCGGCGGCGGAAGAATGAAGAAATTCTCTCACGGAGACACAAAGACACCAAGAAAGAAAGATAGCGAAGAAATGACGATCGAGGCCGGTGGCGATGCGTTATGGTTCGATCGTTCTGCTGCTCAGCCTATGCGTGATGTGCCCCCGGCATTCGTTTGAGGCCCGCGGAAAAGAGTAAGGCTTGGTTCTTGGATCTTTCTTCTCCGTGCCTCCGTGTCTCCGTGAGAGGATTCAACAGTCTTGCATAACGACATGGACAGCGACCCCTGCTTTTTTTTCTTGGTGAGCGCAATTGCCGGAATTTGGATGAACGATACGACCCTGTTGTTGGTCGGCCACGGCTCCCGCTTCCAGGGGGGCAATGCCGAGACCCTGCAGTTCGCCGAGTTGTGGCGGGCGCGCCATCCGGATTGGCGGATCGCGACCTGCTTCATCGAGTGGGACGCCGTGCTGTTGGACGGCGGCCTGGACCTGGCTGCCCGCGAGTCGCGCCGGGTGCTGGTCATCCCCTTCATCCTCAATGCCGCCGGTCATGTGAAGATGGAGATCCCGGCCGCGGTCGCGGCGGCCCGGGCCCGTCACCCCGGGGTGGACTTCGCCGTCGCCCGGCACCTCGGGATGGGGCCGGAGGTCTTGGGCCTGCTCCAGGGTCGGCTCGATGGCCTGATGGATGGGCTGGCCCGGCCCGACCCCCGCACTACCGGGGTCATCCTCCTGGGGCGCGGCTCCTCGGACGCCGGGGCCAACGGGGAACTGGCGCGTCTGGCGCGCTGGCTGTTCGAGGCCAACCACCACGACCTGGTGGATCTGGCTTTCACCGGCATCGCTTGGCCACGGCTGGAGACCGCGGTCCAGCGCCAGGCGCGCCTGGGCATGACCCAGATCGCCATCCTGCCGGTCTATCTCTTCGCCGGCCGGCTGACCGAGCGGATCAGTGCCCAGGTCGGGCGGCTGCGCACCCATTATCCCGGGGTCGCCTTCGCCCTGGCGGACTACTTCGGTCACGACCCGGCCATCTTCGACCTGCTCGACGCCCGCGCCCAGGGACTGGACCAGCCCGCCGGCCTGCTCCTGGAGTGCGACGGCTGCAAATACCGCACGGCGGCCGAGGGCCTGCACCTGCACGGCCACGACCACACCCGCATCGCCCCGGCCCTACCAGCCGACCCCATGACCGCGCACATCAAGGCGCCAGGACACCCATGAACAGCCCCGCAGCCCCGTCGGTCACCGCCCAACTCACCCGCGCCGGCCGGGCCATCGAGGACGAATCCTTCGCCATCATCGACGCGGAGGCCGGTCCTCACCCCTATGACCCGGGCCAGTGGGCGGTCGTACGGCGCATGATCCACGCCAGCGCGGACTTCGACCTCAACGGCCTGACCGTCTTCCATCCGCGGGCGGTCGCGGCCGGGCTGGCGGCGCTGCGCCAGGGCGGTCGGCTCCTGGTAGCCGACGTGGGGATGATCCTGGCTGGTCTCTCGCCCGCCCGGCTGGCCCGCTTTGGGCTGAGGCCCTATCAGTTCATCGCCGACCCGGACGTGATCGCCCAGGCCCAGGCCCAGGGCACCACCCGCGCCGTGCAGGCGATGCGCAAGGCCCAGGCCCTGGGGCTCCTGGACGGCGCTATCATCGGCATCGGTAACGCCCCCACCGCCCTGCTCGAGGTCCTGCGCCTGATTGCGGAGGAGGGGGTACGCCCGGCCCTGATCATCGGGATGCCGGTGGGCTTTGTCTCGGCGGCGGAATCCAAGGCGATGCTGGCCGAGGTCACGGAGGTCCCCTGGGTCTTGGTGCAGGGACGCAAGGGCGGTTCCACGCTGGTCGTGGCGGCCATTCATGCGCTGCTGACGCTGGCGGCGGAGGGTTTGGTGCCCGAGGCCCCATTGTCCTGAATCCGCAATAGCGGAGCGCGCCGCGCCGACCCAAAGGAGGGACAGGCCGCACAGTTCCGGCGAGGTAGCCGTTCAGAGACCCCTTGACCGCTGCCTCCAGCCCGATCAGTATGTTCCCCCTACGCTGCCCGATGATACCGCGCCACTGACCGATGCACCTGAGCGACCACAGCCTCAACCAGCTTGATGAAGCCTACGTCCAG
>NZ_CAIKKU010000349.1 GCF_903828115.1 uncultured Thiodictyon sp.
ACGACAACGACAACGACAACGACAATGGCGCGAAAAGCACTCCCTAATGAAATTGTTTAAGCTATCAGTGAACTGTTTCTTAGATCAGTCATCGGTCTTGGGCACCAGCCCATAGCGCTCCAGCTTGTTGCGCAGGCCGACGCGCGACAGCCCCAGGGACTCGGCAGCGTGGCTCTTGTTCCAGCCGTGGCGGTCCAGGGCCGCGCGCAGCAGCCGCTCTTCCAGGGCCTCCACCTGCTCCTTGAGTCCGCCGGGGACGGGCAGCGGTGTCGGCGTCGCGTCCGGTGCCTCAGCGCCCGTGCGGTCCTGATCGCACCGGACGGCACCGCGCAGGAGCCGCGGGTCCAGCAGTTCGATCCCGAGCAGGTCCCCCGGGGCCATGATGAGCATACGCTGGACCTCGTTGCGCAGTTCCCGGACGTTGCCCGGCCAGTCGTAGGCCTGGAGGCCGGCCATGGCCTCGTCGGTGATGCCGCGGCACCCCTTGCCCAGGGTCTCGACCAGTTCCTCCAGGATGGCGCGGGCGATGAGCGGGATGTCGACCCGCCGGTCGCGCAGCGGCGGCAGGTGCAGGCAGAGTCCGGCCAGGCGGTAGTAGAGGTCCTCCCGAAAGCGGCCGGCGCGGCGCTCCCGGTAGAGGTCCCGGTTGGTGGCGGCGACCACCCGCACATCGACGCGGCGGCGCCGGTTGCTACCCACCGGTCGTACCTCGCCCTCCTGGAGGACGCGCAGGAGCTTGACCTGGAAGGCCGCCGAGACCTCGCCGATCTCGTCCAAAAAGATGGTCCCGCCGTCGGCCTGCTCGAAGAGCCCGATGCGGGCGTTGACGGCGCCGGTGAAGGCGCCGCGTTCGTGGCCGAAGAGTTCGCTCTCCAGGATGTCGTCGGCCAGGGCCGCGCAATTCTCGGCCACGAAGGGCTTGTCCGCCCGCGGGCTGTTGTAGTGCAGGGCGCGGGCGAAGAGTTCCTTGCCGGTGCCCGACTCGCCGGTGAGCAGCACCGGCACGTCGTAGGGGGCGACCTGGGCGAGCTGCTCGCAGACCCGGTTGAGCGGGCTCGCCGGGGTACGGCTGATGGTGTCGAGCCGGAAGTTGCGCTTGAGCTGGGCGCGGCGGCGCTCCATACGTTGCTCCAGGGTCGGCGTCGTGACCCGCATCTCCAGCGCCAGGACCTCGTTCTCCCGCTGGAGCTGGTGCAGACGGCAGGCGTTGCGCACGCTCAGCAGGAGTTGGTCCGGGTGCCAGGGCTTGGCGATGAATTGGTAGATGCCGGCGCGGTTGATGCCGTCGATCAGGTCGTCCGCGTCCGTGTAGCCGGAGAGCATCAGGCGCACCACGTCCGGCCAGCGCTCGCGCACCCGGGCGAGGAATTCCACCCCGCTCATCTCGGGCATCCGCTGGTCGGAGATGACGGCCTGGATGTAGTCGTGCTCCAGGCAGCGCAGTGCCTGGGCCGCGCTGGGGGCGGTGTGGACATCGAACTCCTCGTCCAGGATGCGGGCGAGGGCGTCGAGGGACAGGACCTCGTCATCCACCACCAAGATGCTCGGACGCGGGGTGGTCATAGACATATCTTTCCAACCGATCAAGTTAAACACAATCGTTGTCGTTGTCGTTGTCGTTGTCGTAATCGTTGTCGTAATCGGAGAAGCGATGCACTTTGGGGTGCGAGAGCATCCGGGGCTGCGATAACCTCGATTACGACAACG
>NZ_CAIKKU010000350.1 GCF_903828115.1 uncultured Thiodictyon sp.
ACGACAACGACAACGACAACGACAACGACGCCCGGCCCGTGAGAAGGTCCGGTCGCTGTAGGACACGGGATCGGCGTCAACACATCAGTTCTGATCGCACCCGCGGCCGCGCCCCTCCTTGCCCGGCGCCCACGGCAGCGCTAAGCTAAGCGACCCCCGGTTGCGGGTGGCCGGAACTCCTGAACAACCCTAGGTGTCGCGTACCGCGAGGCGGATCATGAAAAAAGCAGCCGCGCCTCCCAAGCATCAGTCCACCGGAGCCCCCCCAAGCAGCGCCCAACCCCCGCCCGGCGCCCCCGCTGAGTCTACCCCGGTCGCCCCCGACGGCGCCCCGCCGCTCGACCAGGGTTTTCCCATTGTCGGCATCGGCGCCTCGGCCGGCGGACTGGAGGCGCTGGAACTCTTCCTGGGCGCGGTCCCGCCGACCTGCGGACTCGCCTTCGTCGTGGTTCAACACCTGGACCCGACCTACCAGGGCAATATGGCGGAACTGCTCCAGCGCGCCACCGCCATGTCGGTCGCCCAGATCAAGGACCGCCTGAAGGTCGTGCCCGGACACGTCTATGTGATCCCGCCCAACCGGGACCTGTCCATTCTCCACGGCGTGCTGCACCTGCTGGAGCCGGTCGCGCCGCGCGGGCTGCGCCTGCCGATCGATTTCTTCTTGCGCGCCCTGGCCGAGGATCAGCACGAGCAGGGTCTGGGTGTCATCCTCTCGGGCATGGGCTCGGACGGCACCCTCGGGCTGCGCGCCATCAAGGAGCGGGGCGGCGCCGTCTTTGTGCAGGACCCGGCCTCGGCCAAGTTCGACAGTATGCCGCGCAGCGCCATCGCGGCCGGTCTGGCCGATGTGGTCGCACCGCCCGAGCAGTTGGCCGGGCGGATCCTCGCCTTTCTCAAGCGCCTGCCATCCCTGGTGGCCCCGTCCGACCTGTCGCTGGCGGACCCCAACCAGAGCGCCCTGGAGAAGGTCGTGGTGATGCTGCGCACCCGCACCGGCCACGACTTCTCCGCCTACAAGAAGAGCACCCTCTACCGCCGCATCGAGCGGCGGCTGGGCCTGCACCAGTTGGACCGGATCGCGGACTATGTCCACTACGTGCGGGAGAATCCCCAGGAACTGGACCTGCTCTTCAAGGAACTGCTGATCGGTGTGACGAGCTTCTTCCGCGACCCCGCGGTCTGGGAACAATTAAAGACCAGCGTCATCCCGGGGCTGCTGGCCGCCCATCCCGATGGCGCGACCCTGCGCCTCTGGAGCGCCGGCTGCTCGACCGGCGAGGAGGCCTATTCGCTGGCCATGGTCCTGCGCGAGGCCCTGGCGGAGGTGCAGTCGCCCGTGCGCTATGCCTTCCAGGTCTTTGCCACCGATCTCGACCGGGATGCCATCGACCGGGCCCGCGCCGGCATCTATCCCGCGACTATCTCCGCCGATTGCTCGACGGAACGCCTGCACCGGTTCTTCGTCCAGAATGAACACGGCTACCAGGTGAACAAAGACATCCGTGAGATGCTGATCTTTGCCACCCAGAACCTGGTCATGGACCCGCCCTTCACCAGGCTCGACCTGCTCTTCTGCCGCAACCTGCTCATTTATCTGGACGCCGGCCTGCAGAAGAAGCTGATCCCCCTCTTTCACTACAGCCTCAACCCCGGCGGTATCCTGGTGCTGGGTAACTCGGAGACCATCGGCCTGCACCAGGAGCTCTTTACCCCCTTGCCCGGCAAGACCCGCATCTACCAACGCCGTGACGTCGCGCGGGGAAACGCGGTCGAATTGCCAGCCGTCTTTGCGCCCGCCCCGACGGCGTTGCGCCGCCTCACGACGCCCGCGCCCTTGTCGGCCCAGAGTCTGCAGTCGCTGATCGAACCCTTGCTGCTGCGGCACTATTGCCCGGCGGCGGTACTGGCCACCGAGCAGGGCGACTTGGTGTACATCAGCGGGAAGACGGGAAGATACCTGGAACCGGCGGCCGGCAAGGTCGACCTGAACGTCTTCAAAATGGCCCGTGAGGGGCTGAAGGCCGCCTTGAGCGAGGTCTTTCACAAGGCCGTGCGGCAGCAGGCCAGCATCACCGTCACGGCGGTCAAGGTCGCGGGCAGCGACGGCGAACTGCTCGTGGACCTGAGCGTTCAACCCCTGGCCGAGCCGACGACTGGGCCGCGGGGAATGGTGTTGATCGTCTTCACGGAGGTGCGCGCCGCGCCTGCGGCGCGCGTGCCGACCGCGGGCGACGCCGACGCCCGCCAGGACGAATTGGCACAGGAACTGCTGCACTCCCGCGAGGAATTGCAGACCACGCGCGAGGAGATGCAGACCTCACAGGAGGAACTGAGATCCGCCAACGAGGAACTGCAATCCACCAACGAGGAATTGCAGAGCACCAACGAGGAGTTGACCACCTCCAAGGAGGAGATGCAGTCCATGAACGAAGAGTTGCAGACGGTCAACCACGAGCTGCAGTCCCGGGTGGAGGCCCTGTCGCGGGTCAGCGACGACCTGTCCAACCTGCTCAACAGCACCGATATCGCGACCCTGTTTCTGGACAACCAGCTCAAGGTCAGGCGTTTCACCACCGAGATCAGCAGCATCTTCCAACTGATCCCCGGCGACCTCGGCCGGCCCATCAGCGACCTGGTGAGCAGCCTGGACTATCCCGGTTTGCTCGCGGACAGCCGGGAGGTGCTGCGCTCGCTCATCTTTCATGAGCAACAGGCGGCGACCCATGACGGGCGCTGGTTTAGGGTGCGCATCATCCCCTACCGCACCCAGGACAATCGGATCGATGGCGTGGCGGTCACCTTTGTCGATATCAGCGACACCAAGTCACTGGAGGCGAAGATGGGCGAGGACGTGGCGATCTTGCAGGGCCGGGTCGCCGAGCAGGCGACCGAGCTGGAGGCGGCCGGGCGCCGGGAAGACGATCTGCGTACCGCGCGGACCCTGCCCGAACGGCGCCTCGCGGACCTGACAGAGGAACCGCGCGGGCCCCGGGGGGATACGCTGGCGGGGCAAGAACCGTGAACCATGACCAGGCCGGCGCTGCCGCCGAACTGCGTCGCCAGGCGGAAGAACGCCTGCGCCGGCTCACGCCGGACGGGGAGGCCCTAAGGTCAACCGCTGAAACACAACGCCTGCTGCACGACCTGCAGGTCCACCAGATCGAACTGGAGATACAGAACGAGCAGTTGCGCGAATCGCAGGCGCAGTTGGAAGCGGCCACGCAACGCTATATCGACCTCTATGACTTCGCGCCCGTGGGCTATCTGACGCTGGACCCGCAGGGCACCATGACCCAAATGAATCTGACCGCGGTGCGCCTGCTGGGTTATGAACGCGCCCGACTGCAGGACCGGCGCTTCGGGATCTTCGTCGCCGCGGGCCATCTTCCCGCTTTCAACTCACTGCTGGAGCGGGTCTTTGCCACCGAGTCCAAGCACCACTGCCGGGTCGAACTGGCGAGCGGCGACCAACCGGCGCTAACCGTCGACATCGAGGCGCTGCGTGCGGCCGATGGACAGTCCGCTCGCGCGATCGTGGTCGACATCACCGAGCGCGTGCGGATGGAACAGGCGCTGGCGCAGGCACGCGACGCGGCCATCCGGTTCGAGGTCGATCAGCGGTTTGGCGCCTTGGCCCACCAGGGCATCGTCGGCCTGGTGGAGGCCGATGCCGCCGGTCGCCTGACCCTCGTCAACGACCGCTTCTGTGCCATTATCGGGCGTACCCGCGAGGAATTGCTGTGCCTGCGGGTGCAGGACCTCACGCACCCCGACGACCTGGCGCAGAGCGATGAATTACTCCATCGTCTGGCGGCCGGGGCGAGCGGTTTGACAATCTCTAAGCGCTATGTGCGCGGCGATGGGCGGCCGGTGTGGGCGAGCGTTGCCGTATCGCTGCTCCGGGACGCCGCGGGCCAGGCCTCGAGTTACGCGGCGGTGGTGCTGGACATCACCGAACAGCGGCGCCAGGAGGAGCAATTGCGCCGGGCGCACGACCTGCTGGCGATGGCCGAACGCGCGGCCGGGGCCGGCGCCTGGGACTGGGACATGGTCAACGGCAAGATGGATTGGACGGACGAGCTGTTTCGGCTCTTCGGTTTGGACCCGACCACCAATCAGGCGAGTTTGGATACCTGGCACGCCGCGCTGCACCCCGACGACTGGCCGCCAACCGAACAGTGCATGAACGAGGCCATTCGCGAGCACCGGCCCTATGCGACGACCTATCGCATCGCGCTGCCCGCGGGCGCGATCCGCTGGCTCGATGCCTATGGTCAGGTGACTTATGACGAGGTGTCCGGTGCGCCGCTGCGCTTTTCCGGCATCTGTATCGACGTGAGCGCGCGCCGGCAGTCGGAAATGGCGCTACGCGAGAGTGAGCAGCGCTTCCGCGCGCTCAATGCCGAACTGGAGGAAAAGGTGGCGGCGCGCACCGCCGAATTGGCGCTGGCCAATGAGGAATTGCGCCATCTTTCCCGGCATGACGCGCTGACCGGGCTGCACAACCGCTTGGCGGCCATTGAGCGCCTGCACGGCGAATTCGTGGCCATGAAGCGCTCACGCCACCCCTACGCGGTGGTGCTCATGGATATCGACCTGTTCAAGCGCGTCAACGACACCCATGGCCATGCCGTCGGCGATCAGGTGTTGAAACGGGTGGCGCGGACCCTGGAGGCGACGCTGCGCGAAAGCGATTTCGTCGCCCGTTATGGCGGTGAGGAGTTCCTCGCGGTGTTGCCTGCCACCGACCTCACCGCCGCCGGCCTGGTGGCCGAGAAGCTGCGTCAGGCGGTCGAGTCCGCGCCCGACCCCATCGCCGGCCCCATTACGCTCAGCCTCGGTCTAGCGCTCGCCGACCCGGAACAACCCGACGAGGACGCCGCCGTGCGTGAGGCCGACGACGCGCTCTATGAGGCCAAGCGGGCCGGCCGCAACCGGTGGAAGGCCGCCGGGGGGAGCGGGCGATATCAATGCCGTTAAGTTAAGCGCTGTCGGCTCCCACGCAGGAGCGTGGGAGCCAGAGGATAGGGAGAAGATTTCTCACGCCAAGGCGCCAAGTCGCCAAGAAATCGCGCGGCACCGCAACGCGGATCTGAGACCGCCGCCCGGTCGCGGCGCGGCTACTGGGAGCGCCGCACCCCAGTGCGGCGACGGCCTCGCGAGCACACGCAAGGCCGGGGGCGCCG
>NZ_CAIKKU010000351.1 GCF_903828115.1 uncultured Thiodictyon sp.
AATCGGAGAAGCGATGCACTTTGGGGTGCAAAAGAATCCCGGGCGCTACGATAATCTCGACAACGACAACGACAACGACAACGAAAATGGCGCGACAGGCGGTCCCGAATGAAATTGTTCAATTTATCAATGAACCGTTGCCGGAGATCTTTGACCAAGGTCCAACACCGATGACTGCCGTCACCTGCGAACTCTGCCCGCGCGCCTGCGTGATCCCCGAGGGGGCGGCGGGGGATTGCCGTATCCGGGTCAATCTCGGCGGGCGGCTGCGTGCCACGACCTATGGGCGGCCCTCCGCCATCCATGTCGATCCGATGGAGAAGAAGCCCTTATACCACTTTCACCCCGGGTCGCAGGTCTTTTCCATCGCCACCGCCGGGTGCAACCTGCATTGTCTCAATTGCCAAAACTGGCAACTGTCACAGCGCGGCGGGGAGGAGATGGAGGAGGTCTATCGTGCCGACCCGGCGGAGTTGGTCGCGGCGGCGCGGGACGCGGGCTGCCGCGCGCTCGCCTACACCTATTCCGACCCGATTGTCTGGTATGAACATGTCGAGGACAGCGCCGTGCTGGCCCGCGCCCAGGGGCTCGCCAATGTCTTCGTCACCGCCGCCTATATCAACCGCAAACCCTTGCGGCGGCTGTGCCGGGTGCTGGACGCCACCAACGCGGATCTCAAGGCCTTCGACGATGGCTTCTATCGGCGGGTCAATGGGGGGACCCTGAAGCCGGTCCTGGAGGCCCTGGTGACCTTTCGGGAGGAGGGGGTCTGGACCGAGCTGACCAACCTGGTGATCCCGACCCTGAACGATGACCTGGCGATGATCCGGCGCATGGTCCGCTGGATCGTCGCCGAGCTGGGGGTGGACACCCCGCTGCACTTCAGCCGCTTCCACCCCGAGTACCGGATGCGCAACCTCCCGCCGACCCCGGCCGCGACCCTGCAACAGGCGCGCGCCGAGGCGCAGGATGCCGGCCTCAAGTATGTCTATATCGGCAATGTCATGGGGGATGCAGGCAACTCGACCTACTGCCCCCGCGACGGGACCCTGCTGATCGGGCGCAGCGGTTTTGTCATTACCCATTATGGGCTGACGGCGCAGGGGCGCTGCCCGACCTGCAATGATCCGATCCCCGGGGTCTGGTAGTCCCTGGTGGTCGAAGAAAGATGAAGAGGGGGCGGAAATGAACGCAAATGAACGCAAATACATGAAAGTGCTTGGTGGGAGTGGCCTCCGGCCGCGATGCGGTGCCGCGGTGAACTCCGATGCGGCGTTTCCGGTGCTGCCCGTCGCGGCTGAAGCCGCTCCCACAGCGTCGCTGCGCGACTTTCACGGTAAAGCCTCGACCTGCGGTGCGCGACCCCCTGGGGACGGCCGGAACCATGATCAACGCCTGTCCCGGCGAGGCTTCCTTGGTCTTTGCGTCGGCCTGCTTGGCCTGACCTGCCCCCCGATCGGGGCGCCCGGCCGGCAGTCCGGTCCCGCTGCCGGGGGCGACGCGTGCCCCCGGGCGCTGGCCGCCGGGCCGCGCGAGCGGGCATTACACGAGGCGGACTTCTATCGACCCCACGAACTGGCCGGATGAGGACACCACCATGGAATACGCCCTGAGTGCCTTCAATGCGCCGTGCAGCAGAGACAGCAAATTCGCTCTTATTTGCGCTCATTTGCGTTCATTTGCGGACAATCTTCTGTCCGCCGCACCGGCCGCGCCGCTGCGCGTCCTGCTGCTGCTCGGTCTGACCCTCCTGGGTCCGGGCGTCACGGTGGCCGCGGGCCTGCGCGAGAGCGCCCTGGCCGGGTCCTGGTACCCCGCGGACCCGGCGGCGCTCGGTGCGCGCGTGGACGGCCTGCTGTCCGCCGCCCAGGCCCGCCCGCCGGCCGGGACCATCCGCGCCCTGATCGTCCCCCACGCCGGCTATGACTACAGTGGACCCACCGCGGGGCAGGGCTACGCCTTGGTCAAGGGCCAATCCTACCGCCGGGTGCTGATCCTGGCACCCTCGCACCACAGCGGCTTTCGCGGCCTCTCGGTCGACACGGTGGACGCCTATCGCACCCCGTTGGGCGAGGTCCCGCTGGACCTGGAGGCGGTCCGGACCCTGCGCGCCTCGCCGCTGGTGCGCGCCGATGGGGACGCCGGGGGCGCCGAGCACAGCATCGAGATCCAACTTCCGCTGCTGCAACGCGCCCTGGCCCCGGGCTGGCGGCTGGTCCCGGTCCTGGTGGGGGACTTGGCGGGTGCCGACGACCGCACCGCGGCCGAACTGCTGCGCCCGCTGGCGGATGCTGATACCCTGGTGGTGGTCTCCAGCGACTTCACCCACTACGGGCCGCGTTTCGGCTATCTGCCCTTTGCCCTTGACGGGCAGATCGCGGAGCGCCTCGAAGACCTGGACGGCGGGGCCATCGAGCGGATCCTGGCCAAGGACGCGGCGGGCTTTCTCGCCTACCAGGCGCGCACCGGGATCACCATCTGCGGCTATCGGCCGCTCGACATACTGCTGCGGATGCTCGGGCCCGGGGCGCGGGTGGAGCGCGTCGCCGATACCACCAGCGGGGCCCTGACCGGGGACTATCGCAACTCGGTGAGTTATGCGGTGTTGGTGGTGACTGATCCCGCACCCTTGGCGGCTGCGGCCCCGGACTTGTCGCAGGCCGACGTCGGGGACTCCGCAACGCAAACGCAGCCCACGGCACCGAGCCGGCCTTCGGCGGTCGCGGCGCCACCCTCGGAGTCGGACCTCAAGGCCCTGCACCAACTCGCGATTCTCTCCTTGGACCGGGCCGTTCTCGGCCCCTCGGCGGAGCGCGACGAGGCCGCCCGCCAGGTCGCGGCGGCCCTCCCGGACCACCTGCGCGTCCCCGCCGGGGCCTTCGTCACGCTTAAGCTCCATGGGGAACTGCGCGGTTGCATCGGCACCATCGAGCCCCGGGAACCGCTGGATCGTGCGATCATCGCCAATGCGGACAACGCCGCCCGCCGCGACCCGCGCTTCGACCCGGTGGCGCCCGCCGAGCTCAGGGACCTGGAGGTCGAGGTCAGTGTACTGACGCCGCCGCGCCCCATCGCCTCCTGGGAGGCGTTCCGGGTCGGGGAGGAGGGCATCGTCCTGAGCAAGGACGGGCACCGGGCGGTGTTCCTGCCGGAGGTCGCGCTGGAGCAGGGGTGGACGCGGGAAGAGACCCTGTCCTACCTGGCGCGCAAGGCCGGGCTGCCCGCGGACGCCTGGCGCGACGGGGCGAGCTTCACCGTCTTCACCACCACCAAATACGCGGCGCCTTATCCGGGAGGAACGCCGGGGCGCTGAAACTGATCGGGAGTGCTTTTGGCACCGTTGTCGTTGTCGTTGTCGTTGTCGTTGTCGT
>NZ_CAIKKU010000352.1 GCF_903828115.1 uncultured Thiodictyon sp.
ACGACAACGACAACGACAACGACAACGACAACGACAACGACAACGACAACGACAACGCAGCAGATCGACCCGGCGACCGGCATCCACCTGGGCCTGGAACTGATCGGCGAGGCCCGGCCCCTGCCGGCGCTGGGCTAGGGCGCCTTGACGAACAGTCTCACCCCGGCTCAGGCCTGCGCCAGGGTCTCGACCTCGAAGCCGACCAGGGTCCGTTGCTCGCGGCTGAATTCGATGCCGATGAGATGGATCGGCTGGCCCAGGGCGCGGTATTTGTCCGCATAGCCGCGGTCCTTGAGCTGTTGCAGGGCGCGGCCCGCGGGAGCGAGTTCCACCACCTTGAACTCGAACAGCCAGACCTGGGCCTCGAAGCGCAGTGTCAGGTCGATGCGCCCGTGCGCGGTGGCGTCCTCGGGGGTCAGGTCCAGGCCCAGGGCGGCGATGTGGCTGTAGAAGACGCTGGCATAGAAGCCTTCGTAACGGGCGATCGGATTGTTGTCGTGCCAGTGGTGGGGGATCGCCTCGAACAGGGCCTGCACATGGGCGCGCAGGGCCGCAAAATCGCCGCCGACCAGGGTGTCGTAGAGCCGGCTCTGCGCCCGCTCGGCCGCCATGGGGTCGCCCATCAGGCCCTTGAGCAGGGCGTCGTTGAGCGCGGTCTGTACCTCCAGGTTCGGGTAGCCCAGGGTGTGCTCGATGCGCGCCCCGGTGCGCCGGGAGCCGTGGAAGGTCAGATAGCCGGTCTGCCACAGCAGGGCCTCGGGGGCGATGTGCTCCACGTCGAAGGCCGAGAGCAGGGCCTCGGAACTGTGCAACTGGGCCAGGTCCGGGGTGAAGAAGCCGCGCGCGGTGAGCAGGTCGACCAGGAAGGTCGGGGTGCCGGTCTCGAACCAGTACGACCGGAAGACCCGATCCTGAAAGAGCAACAGCAGGTCGAAGGGGTTGTAGACCGCCTCGCCGGTCCAGTTGTAGCCGTTGTACCAGCGGCGCACCTCGGCCCGGTCGAGCCCGGGCAGTTCCGGGGCGAAGACCTGATCCACATCGGCCTCGGTATAGCCGCACAGGGCCGAATAGTTCGGGACGACGGTGATGTCGTGCAGGTTGTTGAGCCCGGAAAAGATGCTGACCTTACTGAACTTGCTGACCCCGGTCAGGAAGGCGAAGCGCAGGTGGGCGTCAGCGCCTTTGATGACCGAGTACAGATTGCGCAGCCCGTCGCGCATCTCGCGGGCCAACTCCGGCCGGGTGAGATTGTCGAGGATCGGCTTGTCGTATTCGTCCACCAGGACCACGACCCGTTGGCCGTGTCGGGCCTGCGCCTGCCGGATCAGGTCGCCGAAGGTGCCGGCCACGTCGAGCCCCGGATGCAGGGTCAGCTCGAGCGCCTCGGCGTTGATGCGCAGCAGGTCGTCGATCCGGGCGTCGAGCGCCGCGCGGCTGTGCAGCACGCCCTCGGCGAAGCTGAGCCGGATGACCGGAAAGCGGACCGACCAGTCCCAGTGCGGATGGATCTCAAGGCCCCGGAACAGCAGCTCGTTGCCGGCGAAGACCTCAGCGATGGTGTCGATCAACAGCGATTTGCCGAAACGCCGCGGGCGGGAGAGGAAGTACTGACTGCCCTCGGCGATCAGCCGCCGGATGAAGCCCGTCTTGTCGACGTAATAGCAGTCGTCCTCACGGATCTTCGCGAAGGTCTGGATGCCGATCGGCAGCTTGCGGGTCGTCATGGTCGGTCTCGGGAGTGGACGTGTCCGGTCACGATGCCGCCGGTGAGGGTTCCGGTCAACCCAGATAGTGACGGTGTCTCCGGGTGGTTCGGCGAAGGCGGTCGGACTGCTCCGTGGTTCGCGGTGCTGTGTTGCTCCAGCGCCCGGGCGCGCGGAACTGGTGCGTCTTGGGCCGGACATTAGCAGGGTTTTCGGGGTCTTGGTAGGGTCCGCTGTGCGGACCGAGCGCCGGCGGACCTCAACCAAAGGCCAGCCGCGCCGCAATCAGCAGCAGCAGGACGCCGAAGGCCCGCTTGAGCACGGCCACCGGCAGGCTGTGTGCCAGGCGCGCGCCGAGCGGTGCGGTGGGGATACTGGCGATCAGCATCAGGAGCACCGCCGGCCAGTAGACGAAGCCGGAGGTCATGGCCGGCAACCCCTCCCGTCCCCAGCCCACCACCACGAAGCCGATGGCCCCGGCGATGGCGATCGGCACCCCGCAGGCGGCCGAGGTGCCCACCGCTTGACGCAGGTCGAGCCCGCAGCGGGCGAGGAAGGGCACCGTCATGGTGCCCCCGCCGATCCCGACCAGCGCGGACAGGGCGCCGATGCCGCTGCCGACGGCCCACAGGCCCGCCTTGCCGGGCAGGGGCCGGTGCCCGGTCGCCCGGCGCGGGATCAACATGCGCAGCCCCACGTAACACAGAAAGGCGGCGAACAGGCGCTTGAGCCAGAGCCCCGGCATGAACCCGGCGATGGCCGCGCCCGCCCAGGCCCCCAGCACGATCCCCGGCGCCAGGCCGACCACCAGATCCCAGCGCACGCCGCCGCGCCGCTGGTGGGCCAGGGCGGAGGCGGCCCCGGTACCGACGATGGCCGCGAGCGAGGTGCCCACCGCCAGGTGCGGACCCCAGTCCCCGCCGATCCCCAGATGGCCGAAGAGCAGGATCAGGGCCGGCACCATGATGGCGCCGCCGCCGACGCCGAAAAGACCGGCGAGCAGTCCGGAGAGGACGCCGGTGAGCAGGAAGCCTGCGAGGTCGAGGATGGGCATGGGGCAATCGCCAGGGGTTAGGGTCAGCGAACCGGATCGGTGGGATGGGCAAGCGTAGCGCATCCACCATCCCGGCTGTCGGGGAATCTTGCAACGCCCGGACGGCTGCGGTACTTGCTACCTGGCCGTTTGCCCTGAAAAGTCGCGCAGCGACGCTGTGGGAGCGGCTTCAGCCGCGACGCGACCTCGCGCGCTGCCTTGGCCTCGTCGCGGCTAACGGTCATGGCACCCGCGCCACCCCGGAACATGAAAGTCCTCTCGACCGCTAGCTCGATGGCCAGCGTGCGGGGCGGCGTAGTCAGGGCTTCCAGCCCTGACTGTTCCAGCCCCGACACCGTCAG
>NZ_CAIKKU010000353.1 GCF_903828115.1 uncultured Thiodictyon sp.
CGCGTCCGGTCTTGGCACTGGACGCAGACCGCCCGCACTTGCTCCCACGCAGGAGCGTGGGAGCCAGAAGAGACCATCAATGCAAACCGCGCTGCACACCATCGAAGGGCTCCTGCCGCAACTGTCAGTCGGCGAGAAGGCGCAACTGCTGCAATGGATCGCTTCATTCGACTCCTGATGACCCCAACGGGGTCAAACATACCAGCCCAGGGCAACGCCCTGGGAAACCGATATCCAATCAGTTAGCCCTGAAGGGGCGTGACATCGGTGTTTGGTCGATCGTTCGCGTCCATCTGTCACGCCCTTTCAGGGCTCAATCCCAACAATGCCGCATTCCCAGGGCGTTGCCCTGGGCTGGTATGTCGCGCCCCTTCGGGGCTTTGAATCGCGATTTCAGCCCGCCGCGGCCCCGTGCGGGGCATAGGGCCCGGTCGGGCCTATGTCCTCGTGGCCGCTGCGCCAGGCCTCGTCGTCGAAGCGCAAGGCCTGGCCCGCCGCCACCACCAGCCCGTCCAGGACCTCGGCGATGATGTACTCCTGCGTGTCCGCCAGGGCCGAGAGCGGGTTGGCCTCCTTGCCGGTGTCGTAGATGCCGATGAAGATGTCGCACAGGGCGCGGAACTCGGCCGCGTCGTGCGCCGCGATCCCAATCACCGTGAGCTGCGGATTGTTCCGCTTGGCGATCGCCATCGCCTCCAGCACCGGCCGCGTCTTGCCCGAGGCGCTGCACGCGATCACCCCGCCGCCGTGCCTGCTGTTGGGCAGCGGCACCGCCCCGCCCATGAAAGACACCTGGGCCCCCGCGTGGGCCAGCCGGTTGCCCGGCATGGTCGCCGCCAGCAAGGCGCGGCCGGCGCCCAGGAAGCGCACCGGCGCACCCTTGCGGATCCAGCGCGCCAGGGCGTCCACGGTGCCCATGATCGCCGCCTCGTTATTGGCGCAGGTCTGGGCCACCCCATAGGCAATGGCGTGTATCCGCAGGGTCAACTCCCCGGTGAGCGAGCGCTCGATCGGGTCGTCCGCGGCGCCGATCGGCACCGCCGCGTCGGGCGGCGGGCGCAGCCCCTCCGCCTCCAGGATGGCGTCCGGGTCCAGGTCGTAGACCTGTTCAAGCAGTCGGCGGGTACTGGATTCCATCGGGCCTTTCCTCGCTATGTCGAGCACGCCGCGCGGGCGCTGAGTTGGGATTGAGACGCCTTGCAACAACCTCCGACGAGCCTAGCCCAGGGCGCCGGGCCTTGGCAAGGGCAGGGCGGCTCCCCAACCGGTGGGAGCGGCTTCAGCCGCGACGCGACCGCGCACATCGCCCTGGCCTCGTCGCGGCTGAAGCCGCTCCCACGGGGGAGGGCTTCGCCTCTCGGTCTATTGACATTTCCGTACCCTGACCGAGACAATCGCCCGGCCCCTGCAATCCGCCGAGACCCGCATGACAGCACCGCGACCGGACAACGCCGCCATCCCGCCCTATCTCATGCGGGTGCTGCTGCACGCCGCGCCGGAACCGGACCTGTCCGGGCGCGGGAGCGGCATCCTCCTGGCGTCGGATTGGGTGCTGACGGCGCGGCATGTGGTCGCGGACTCCGCGACGCGCCGAACCCTCTACGACCCCGACGACCTGGCCGTCTGGGACGGCAGGGCGGCGCATCCCATCGCCGCCGTCATCGCCGCCGACCAGGGCGAGGACCTGGCGCTCCTGCGGTTGGCGCAGCCGCTCCCCGGCATTGCCCCGGCCGACTTGGTCGCGGGTCTCGGCCGGGAGGACCTCCAGCGCCTGACGCCGGACCTCGCGGCCTGCGGCTATCCGGGCGCCCGGCGCGCTGCCGCCCCCCTGAGCTACCCCGGACTTCAGACCTTGCTGGCGGGGCAGGACCAGCGGGAGCGGATCGGCGACCTGCAACTGCGCGGCGGCCTGCCCGAGGGCATGAGCGGCGGTGCACTCTATCTCCAGTCCCCGCCGGGCCAGCCGGTGCTCGGGCTGCTCTATCTGGGCGGCCAGGGGGCGGCCACGTCGCGGGTCATCCCGGCCGCGACCATCCTGAAGTTCCTCGGGCGCGCGGCGCCGGACCTGCTGCGCCTGGTGCACACCCTGGAGCCGGGTGCACTCACTGTGCCGGCGCCGAAGCCCCACTGCGTCACAGCCCGGACCTGGGACCAGCAACGGGGGCCGCTGCGCGATCTGCTGTTGGCCCTGCCCGATTGGGACCTGCTGGCGGTCCGGCGGGGATTCGTGACCGCGGCCTTGGGCGAGCACCCCGCCGCGCGACTCACCTGGGAAGGCGACGGCTTCACCGTGGCCGGCGAACTCGTGTCGAAACTCAAGTATTACAGCGCGGCCCCCTTGCCCGACGGCCGCCATGCCGTCTGCGCCCTGTTGGCCGAGGCCCGCACGCGCAAGTGGGACCAGGCCCCGGCGATTGGTGACGCGGTGCGCCGGCTCGCGGCCGCGTTCGGGTGCGAATCGAACGCCGACGCGGCCGGGGCCGGCAATGGAAGCGAGTAACAGCAGCATCGATGGGGACGCGCTGCGCACCGCCCTGCGCGACCTGCTGGTGAAACTCCCGGTCTGGGACGAGTTGCGCACGCGCAAGGAGTTTGTCGCAATGGCCTTGGGCGACAGCCATCCCGCCGTCGCCGACCTGATCTGGGAGGACGAAAAATTCGCCGTCGCCGGCAACCTCGCCCGCCGGATCGAGCGCTACGCCGACAGCCTGGTCAAAGGCCGCCACCCGGCCTGCGCCCTGTTGGATGAGATCGGCAGGCGCCCGTTCCACGTCCACCAGGAGGTCCAGGCCCTGGTCGCGCGCCTGCTCCAATTGCTTCCCCCGGCCGCACCCCCGGCCCCCGCCGCCTGCCCCTATCCCGGCCTGCTCGCCTACGACTGGGGCCGCGACCGCGAGCGCGCCCGCCTCTTCTTCGGCCGCGAGGAGGAGACCGCGGCCCTCATCGAGACCCTGCGCGACCTGGCCCCCGGCAACCTGCTGGTGGTCTCCGGCCCCTCCGGGTCCGGCAAGTCGTCGCTGGTCAAGGCCGGTCTGTGGCGCGCCCTGCACGCACCGGCGGACGGGCCGGGGCCCATCGCCGACTGCCGTGATTGGGCCATCAGCGCCATGACCCCGAATTTCCACTGCAACGCCTTTGTCAGCCTGGTTCAGAGCGCCCACGACTGCGCCCAGGGCCGGGTGCTTGCGCCATCCGTCGAGGGCCCCCGGCTGGCCAAGGACCCGGGGCGCTTCGGCGCCTTCCTCGAGCGCCTGCTCGCCGGGCGCCCGGTCTGGCTCCTGATCCTGGATCAGTTCGAAGAACTGTTCGCCGCCGCGGCCGAGCCCTACCGCGAGGCCTTCATCGCCTTCCTGCTCGCGGCCGTCCAGGACCCGCGCCTGCGCCTGGTCGCCACCATCCGCTCGGACTTTCTGCACTATCTCAACGACCGCCCGGACCTGTGCCGGGTCCTCAACCGCCGCCAACCCTATTTCGTCGCGCCGCCCGAACGCGAGGCCGTGCGGCGCATGATCGCGGGGCCGGCGCACGCGGTCGGGGTCGCCGTGGACCAAGGGCTCATCGACCAACTGGCGGACGAGGCCCAGGGCCAAAGCGGCGCCCTGGCGCTCCTGGGTGCCGCGCTGCAGGACCTCTACGAGGTCGGGGCGCCGTCCGGCGGTCTGACGCTGGCCCATTACCGGGAACAGTTGGGCGGACTCCAGGGCATCCTCAAACTGCGGGCCGAGCGCGGCTTTCGCGTCCTGGCCGAGGAGAACGGCCTGGAAAGCGCCGCGGCCGAGGCCCTGGCGCGCCGCGTCTTTGCGGAACTGGTCGATCCGGACCGCGACTCCGGTGCCGCCACCCGCCGCCGCGCCCCGCTCGCGCGCTGGGCCGGGGACGCCGCCGCCCTGGCCTTCATCGAGGTCTTCGCCCGCACCCCCAGGGGCCAGGAGGACAACGTGCGCCTCCTGGTCTGCGGTGAGCAGGACGGCGCGGCGACGGTCGAGGTCGCCCACGAGGCCCTGCTGCGCGAATGGGACCTGCTCGCCGACTGGATCCAGGAGCGGCGCGAGGCCCTGGTCCGCCGTGCCGAGGTGCTGCGCGACGCGCGGCGCTGGGACCAGGCCGGCCGCCCGGACGACTTCCTGCCGGTGCCCGGGGTGCGCCGGGACCTGCGCCGCCGGTTGCAGGCGGCCGACCTCTGGGAAGGGGTGCGTGCCGACGAGCCGGCCGCCTATTTCCTGGCCGAGGACGACCCGGACGAGTTGGCCGACCTGACCAGGCGCGCCTTTGCGCAACGGACCGCGGACTCCAAGCCCCGCCGGCGGGCCCTGCGCCTGCTCTCCTGCCTGACCGCCCCCGGCCGCACCTGGCCGACGACCCGCGCACTGGGCGACTGGATCGCCGCGCAAGATCCGGCGGTTGCGCCCTGGCTCAAGGACGGCCTCGGGTGCGTACTCAGGCTCCTGGGTCGGGACGGGGCTGTCCAGTGGCAGCGCCGCCGGCTCGCCATCGGCGACCTGCTGGCCGTCTTGGGCGATGAGCGCCCCGGCGTTGGTCTGGGGCCGGACGGGCTGCCCGCCATCGACTGGATCGACATCGGACCCGGGCCTTTCGTCTGGCAGGACGGGCAGCAGCGGACCATCGAGCGGCCCTACCGCATCGCCCGTTATCCGGTTACGAATGCCCAGTATCAGGTCTTCATTGAGGCCCCGGACTACGCGAGCCGCGACTGGTGGAGGGAGGACTACCTGGGTCCGCCGCCCGGAGACCCGCGCTGGGCGCAACCCAACCGCCCGCGCGTCAACATCGCCTGGGTTGAGGCCATAGCCTATTGCCGCTGGCTCAGTTCCCGTTACTCCGAAGCGGGAATGATCGACACCGAGTCGGTTATCCGCCTGCCGACCGAGGCCGAGTGGGAGCGCGCCGCCCGGGGGACGGACGGGCGCCTGTATCCCTGGGGCGAGGCGTACCGCAAGGGCTACGCCAATATCGACGAGACGCCCGCCGATCCCGATGGGCTCTGCCTGCGCGAGACCACCGCCGTGGGCCTTTACCCCCGCGGCGCCTCCCCGGACGGTCTGCTCGACTGCGCCGGCAACGTCTCGGAGTGGTGCCTCAACAAATACTCGGACCCCGAGGATACCGACACGGCGGGCGATGCTGGCCGTTCTTTGCGCGGCGGGTCTTGGAGCGTCAATCCAGCCGGCGCGCGCGCGGTCTTCCGCGGCCGGTACAACCCAGGCCTCCGCAACGATGCCGTTGGCTTTCGTCTGGTGTGCGCGAGCCCCATTCCTCTTACCACTGGACCACTGAACACTGATCACTGATCTTCTGCTCACTGACCGCCGCCCCCGGCGGCGGTCGCGGTCTCCGAGTCCACGCGAGTGCCCCGGGCAGCCTGCAACCTGGAGTCCAAGGCTTCAGCCTTGGATGGGCCGCGCCAAGCCTGAAGCCTTGGACTCCAGGCGTGTGATTGCAGCGCCGCCCCCCGCCGCCGCGCCTTTTCCGCTACACTGCCCGCACCGGGCAACCGGTGGGACGCCCCGGCCGCAGGCCGTTCTTTGCGCGGCGGGTCTTGGAACAACAATCCAGCCAACGCGCGCGCGGTCAACCGCAACTGGAACAACCCGGACAACCGCAACAACTCCGTGGGCTTTCGTCTGGTGTGCGTGTGCCCTATCCTCTGAACACTGATCACTGATCTTTTGCTCACTGACCGCCGCCCCCGGCGGCGGTCGCGTGACAGCGCTGCGGAGACTGGGCAAGTTTTCGGGATGGATAGAGCGCAGATTGTAGGATGGGCAAAGCGCAGCGTGCCCATTCTCCAGACCTCGACGCGGCCCGGATGGGCACGCCCGAGCGACGCCACGACCGGTCCGGACCGTCGCGCGCGGGCTTTGCCCATCCTACGGCTTGATCATCACTCCGGCCACCTGCCCTTGCGGCCCCCCGGCCGCGACGGATGTTACCCTCGAGGCGGCCGAAATAACGACCAAGGCCCGGTCCGCCGGCTCCGACGCCCCTGCGTCACTGCCACTGAGTCAAGCCGCACCTCCGGCCCGGCCTGGGAGCGCCGCACCCCAGTGCGGCGCGATCTCGCGGACAACCCCGCCGGTGCGGTTGGCAGAGGCCG
>NZ_CAIKKU010000354.1 GCF_903828115.1 uncultured Thiodictyon sp.
ACGACAACGACAACGACAACGAAAATGGCGCTATAGGCATCCCTAATGGAATTGTTTAACCTATTAGCGAACCGTTCCAAGGTCTGAGCGGTCTGAGAATACCGGATGAAAACCTGATGCCAGCGCCCGATCTGACCGCCGAACTGGACCGCCTGCGCGCCGCCGGTCTCTACCGGCGCCGCCGCGTCCAGGACGGTCCCCAGCGGCCCCATGGCCGCACCGACGGGCGGTCGCTGGTCAACTTTTGCAGCAACGATTACCTGGGGCTCGCCAACCACCCGGAGCTGATCGCCGCCCTCCAACCGGGGGCCGCCCGTTGGGGGGTCGGCAGCGGCTCCGCCCACCTGGTGAACGGTCACAGCGCCGCCCACCAGGCACTGGAGGAGGACCTGGCCGAGTTCACCGGACGGCCCCGGGCGCTGCTCTTCTCCACCGGCTATATGGCCAACCTGGGCGTGATCGCGGCGCTGAGCGGGCGCGGCGATACGGTCTTCGAGGACCGTCTCAACCACGCCTCGCTCCTGGACGGCGCCCTGCTCGCCCGCGCGCGGCTCTGCCGCTACCCCCACGCCGACGCTGCTGAACTGGCCCGCCTGGCACAGCGCACCGCGCCCCGACTGATCGCCACCGACGGCGTCTTCAGCATGGACGGGGACCTGGCCCCCCTGCCCGCCCTGGCCCAGGTCGCGCGCCAGACCGACGCCTGGCTGCTGGTGGACGATGCCCACGGGCTGGGCGTCCTGGGTCGGGAGGGGCGCGGCAGCCTGGACCACTGCGGCCTCGATGCCACCGCGGTGCCGATCCTGATGGGCACCCTGGGCAAGGCCTTCGGGACCTTCGGGGCCTTCGTCGCGGGCAGCGAGGCCCTGATCGAGACCCTGATCCAGCGCGCCCGCCCCTATATCTACACCACCGCCACCCCGCCGGCCCTGGCCGCGGCGACCCGCGTCAGCCTGGCCCTGGCGCGCCGGGAGGACTGGCGGCGCGAGCGCCTGGCGACCCTCATCGGGCGCCTGCGCACCGGCGCCGCCCAACTCGGACTGCCGCTCGCGGACTCGCCGACCCCCATCCAACCGCTGCTCGCTGGCAGCGCCGAGCGGGCGCTGGCCTGGAGTGCCGCCCTGGAATCCGCCGGCCTGCTGGTGACCGCTATCCGCCCGCCCACGGTCCCGACCGGCACGGCGCGGCTGCGTATCACCCTGAGCGCGGCCCATACCGACACCGACCTGGAGCGCCTGCTCGAGGCCTTGGCCGGATTGCCCGGGGTCAGGGACGGGCTGGGCGCGTCGTTGTCGTTGTCGTTGTCGTAATCGAGGTTATCGTAGCGCTCCGGATTCTCGCGCACGCCAAATGGCATCGCTTCTCCAATTACGATTACGATTACGATTACGATTACGATTACGATTACGACAACGACAACGACAACGACAACGACAACGACAACGGCAACGACAACGACAACGGCAACGACAACGGTACAAGGCCGCCACTGAACGCAAACAAGACACTGGATCGCTATGACACTGCACACCCTGGCCGACCTGCTCGGCACCGACGAGACCCCCGGCAATGACCTGGTCCTGCTCCACGGCTGGGGCATGAACGCCGCCGTTTGGGACGGCCTGCCCGCGGACCTCAGCCCGGGCCTCACCCAACACCGCATCGAACTCCCCGGTCACGGCGACAGCCCCTTCCCGCCCCAGTTGGGCCCCGGCACCGGCGCCCTGTGGCGCTGGGCGGACGCCTGCCTGGCCGCCGCCCCGGCGCGGGCGGTCTGGCTCGGCTGGTCCCTGGGCGGGCTGGTGGCCCTGGCCGCCGCGTTGCGGGCGCCCGAGCGGGTCCGCGCCCTGATCCTGGTCACCGCCACCCCGCGCTTCGTGCGCGCCGTGGACTGGACCCCGGCGGTGCCCGAGGCGACCCTGGAGCAGTTCCAGGACGGGCTGCCGGCGGACCCGGCCGGCACCCTCAACCGCTTCCTGGCCCTCCAGGTGCGCGGCAGCGACCAGGCCCAGGAGGTCCTGCGCACCCTGCGCCGCGAATTGGCCCAGCGGCCCGCCGCCGCCCCGGCCGCCCTGGCCCTGGGGCTGGAACTGCTGCGCGATGAAGACCTGCGCGGCCCCCTGCCCGACATCCGCTGCCCGTCCCTGTGGCTCTTCGGCGACCATGACACCCTGGTCCCCCCGGCGGTCGGCGAGCGGGTCGAGTGCCTGATGTCGGCGGCCCAGACCCGCGTCATCGCGGGCGCCGCCCACGCGCCCTTCCTCTCTCATCCGCGGGAGTGCGCGGACGCCATCGCCTCCTTTCTCGCTCAACTGAAGGCATGAACCCGAAGAAAAGCAGTCTAGCCGCAAATGAACGCAAATTAACGCAAATAATCAGAGATTTGGCCTTTAATGCATGGTCACCGTCCGGGTAACGCCCGCGACGATGTTGACCAGCAGATCGATTGGCGCTTATTTGCGTTCATTTGCGTTCATTTGCGGCCAAATATTCTTCTTGTGATGAACCGCGAAATACCATGAGCCAAACGCCCATCGACAAGCCCCGCGCCCGCCGCGCCTTCGAGCGCGCCGCCGCCGGCTACGACGCCGCGGCCGTGCTGCAACGCGAGATCGCCGACCGGCTCCTGGAGCGGCTCGACTATGTGCGCCTGGACCCGCGGCGGGTCCTGGACCTGGGAACCGGCACCGGCTATGCGCTCGGCCCCCTGCAACGGCGCTACCGCAAGGCGCGGGTGATCGCGCTCGACTTCGCCCACCCGATGTTGCTCCAGGCGCGCCGCCGCGGCAGTTGGCTGCGTCGCCCCCTGTGCCTGTGCGCCGACGCCGAACGCCTGCCGCTGGCCGACGGGGCCGCCGACCTGATCCTCTCCAACAGCACCCTCCAGTGGTGCAACGACACCGCCGCCGTCTTCGCCGAATGCCTGCGGGTCCTGAGCCCCGGGGGACTGCTGATGTTCACCACCTTCGGCCCGGATACCCTCAAGGAACTGCGCGCGGCCTGGTCCGGCGTGGACGGCCACACCCACGTCAGCCCCTTCCCGGACATGCACGACCTGGGCGACGCCCTGGTCCAGGCGCGCTTCGCCGACCCGGTGATGGACACCGAGCGCCTGACCGTCACCTATGCGCGCTTGCGCGACCTGATGGCCGACCTGAAGGGCATCGGCGCCCACAACGCCACCGCCGCGCGTCCCCGCGGGCTCACCGGCCCGCGCCGCCTCGCCGCCGTCACCGCCGCCTACGAGCGCGAGCGCCAGGGCGACGGACGCCTGCCCGCCACCTACGAGGTCGTCTACGGACACGCCTGGGCCCCGCTGCAAAAGCCCATGGACGGCGGCATCGGCGTCCCCCTGAGCAGCATCGGCCGACGCTACGGACCGGGCCCCGGGGCATGAGCGGGGTCTTCATCACCGGCACCGACACCGACTGCGGCAAGACCGAAATCGCCCTGGGCCTGATGGCCGCCTGGCAGGCGCAGGGACACCGGGTGCTCGGCATGAAACCAGTCGCCACCGGCTGCGACCCCAGCCCCGCCGGACTGCGCAACGGCGACGCCCTGCGCCTCCAGGCCCAGGGCAGCAGCGCCGCCCCCTACGACCTGATCAATCCCTACGCCTTCGAGCCACCCATCGCCCCCCACCTCGCCGCCGGGCAGGCCGGGATCGAGATCGCCGCCGGCGCCATCCTCGCTGCCTACTGCGCCCTGGCCGCCGCCGCCGAGCGGATGGTGGTCGAGGGCATCGGCGGCTGGCGCGTACCCCTCGGCACCCGCCTGTCGGTCAGCGATCTGCCAAGGGTGCTGGACCTGCCGGTGGTCCTGGTGGTCGGCCTCAAGCTCGGGTGCCTCAATCACGCCCTGCTCACCGCCGAGTCCATCCGCGCCCAGGGCGCCACCCTCGCCGGCTGGGTCGGCAACGGCATTGACCCGCGGATGCAGGCGGCCGATGAAAACATCGCCACCCTCACCGCCCTGCTCGCCGCCCCCTGCCTGGGCGTCATCCCCTGGCTGCCCCAGCCCGCGCCCGACACCCTGGCCGGACTACTCCGCTTGGATCTGTTGGTTACCCGCCAGGTCCCACAATGCCCGTCATGAACGCCGCGCAACGCCGCCGTGGGAGCGGCTTCAGCCGCGACGGACCTCTCAGACCGCCGCGACCTTGCAAGTGACTGCAACGTCGCATCGCCACTGCAAGCCGCTCCCACGGGCTGGTATGCGCGACCCCGTTGGGGACCAATCCTCCCGCCCGAACGCCTTGGTCTCACGCGGGGGTTACCTCACTGCCGTTAAGTTAA
>NZ_CAIKKU010000355.1 GCF_903828115.1 uncultured Thiodictyon sp.
CGTTGTCGTTGTCGTAATCGCGGTCGGATTATTCGACAACGACAACGACAACGATTACGACAACGACAACGACAACGACCGCGGACCCGGGATCTGGGTCACCACCTCAGCTCTGATCGCACCCGCGACGACCTCGCGGCTTCGGTGTCGCACCGGGTCCCTGGTATCCTTGGGCGGTCACCCTGACTGGAGATCGCCCCCTGTGCCTGCACCATCCCACCGAGCGCGGCCTGCGGTCCGCCGCCGCCTCCTGCCGCGGCTCTGGCTCGCCCTCTGGCTACTCCCGGCGGCGGGGCACGGCGGACCCCTGCCCGTGGACCTCGACCGGGCGCTGCGGCTGCACCAGATCGACCAGGCGGATCTGAGCCTCTATGTGCGCGAGGTGACCCAGGAGCGGCCGCGGGTGGACCTCAACGGCGAGGTGCCGCGGGTGCCGGCCTCGACCATCAAGCTCCTGACCAGCATCGTCGCCCTGGGGCAGCTCGGCCCCAACTTCCGCTGGCAGACCCGTGCTTGGCTCAGCGGCCCCCTGGTCAATGGCCGGCTCGCCGGCGACCTGATCATCCAGGGCGGGGGCGACCCCAGCCTGCGCCTGGAGGACCTGTGGCGCTTGCTGTGGGAGCTGAAGGCGCGCGGTCTCACCACCATCGGCGGGGATCTGATCATCGACAACAGCGCCTTCGCCCCGCCGGAGACTTCCAGGGCGGCCTTCGACGGCAAGGGGCAGTCCGGCTACAACGCCCTGCCGGTGGCCTTCAGTCTCAATGAACAACTGACCGCGGTGGAGCTGCAATTGGACCCGGCGGCCAAGACGCTGCGCGCCTATCTGTCGCCGCCGGTCGCCCATGTGGAGCTGCGCAATGAGCTCAAGGTGGTCCAGGGCGCCTGTCAGGCGAAGAACCATCGGGTGCATGTGGCCGTCGCGGGGGAGGGGCCGGCGCTTATGACGCTCCAGGGGACCTTCGCCGCCGACTGCGGGCGCGATCGCGTCGAGGGGCTGCTGCTGGACCCCTTGCAGCAGGCGGGCCGCGCCGTTCTCGCCCTCTGGGAGGACCTGGGCGGGACCCTGCAGGGTCAGGTGCGCGACGGGGTGCGACCAAAAAACGCCGTCCTGTTCCACACCCACGAGTCCGCGGAGCTGCCCGTGATCCTGCGCGACGTCAACAAGTGGAGCAACAACCTCATCGCCCGCACCCTGTTCCTGACGCTCGGGATGGAGCGCTTCGGCCGCCCGGCCACCCCGGCCAAGGGCGAGGCGGCGGCCAAGGAGTGGCTGGCGCAACAGGGGCTGGATTTCCCCGAACTGGTGGTCACGAACGGCAGCGGCCTGTCGCGCGAGGACCGGATCAGCGCCGCGAGCCTGGGGCGGCTGCTCGCCTTCGCCTACGCCAACCAGGGCATGTCGGAGCTGATGGCGTCCCTGCCGATCCTGGGGGTGGACGGCACCCTGCACCGGCGCTTCAAGCACGAGGCCCTGCGCGGACACGGGCACCTCAAGACCGGCACCATGGCGGGCGCCACCGGGCTTGCGGGATTCGTGGACGACCGGACGGGCCGCCGCTGGATCATGGTGTCGCTGATCAACAACCCGCGCCTGCAGACCTGGCGCGGCAAGGCGGTGGAGGAGGCCGTGCTGCGCTGGATCTATGGCGAGCCCGCCGCCGGCTGTGCCGCGGGCGGGGCGGCGCCCTGCCCCGAAAAGGTCCTGGGCACCGGGGCCAGGGTCCAGTCCCCGGCGGCCGGCAGGAAGCCCGGGAGCACCGTCTCGCAGACCACGCAGGACAGAAACCCCTGACCATAGCGCTCCACCACCCGGAAGCCGGCACAGCGCAGCATCGACTCCAGACACGAGTGGGAGAAGCCCCAGATCCAGTTGGCATAGCCCTGGGCCGGATCATAGGGGGTCGAGACCCCCAGCGCGCCCTCCCCCAGGCTCCAGAGGCGCCGCTGTCCCTCGTCCAGATAGGGGTAGAAGACCGCGAAGTTCTTGATCCCCGGGTGCTCGGGCAGGGTGCTGGTGTTGAGGATCAGGACCCCGTCGCAGATCCGGCGCAACTGCATCAGGGTGGCGACCGGGTTGGGGGTGTGGTAGAGCAGGCCGGAGCAGAAGACCAGATCCCGGCGGCCGATCGCCTGGAGCGTTTCGTCGTCGTGGATGTCGCCTTGAATGAACTGCACCCGCGAGTCGAGCCGCAGCAGTTCGGCGGTGAATTCGCGACTGGCCGGATAGATGTCGACCGCCGCCACGCGCGCCGCCCCGGCGTCCTCCGCCACGAATGAAAAGAGCCCGTTCACCCGCCACATGCAGCCGATGTCGGCAAAGGTCTTGCCCGGCACGAGGCGCCTGATCAGGTCCTCCTTGAGCCGGTCCGGGACCTCGCTCACCCCGAGACCGCGGCCGAACAGCGCCTGCACGCGCGCGCTCAGCCGCTGCCATAGCGGCGATTTCAGGGCCCGAATCTTGAGTTGGTACAGCATTGCGAAGACTCACCGGCAGTGACATCATGACCGCGGGCGCGGCTGTTACCCCGCGCCGACAATCCTAAAATCCACAGATGGACACAGATGAACACAGATAAACACAGCTTTTCTGCGAAGTGTCATGCGCTTATCGCTCCTGCCACAAGCACCCGCGAGGTGAGCCCCCGACCAGCGTAAGCCAATGAATCATCTGTGTTCATCTGTGTTCATCTGTGGATGACTACTCTTTCCAGGAGAATTAGTCCGCGAACAGCGCAAGTGAACGCGAAGATGGTCGCGGCCCGCCGAGCGCGAGGTCCACATCATGGTGGAGCCACTTGGTCCACGCAAGCCTAGATGTAGAACTTTGTTGTCAACTGTTTCTTCTCCGTGCCTCCGTGTCTTTGTGAGAGGATTCGAGACCTTGCCGGGGGGCCCGTGAGCCTGGGCGCGGGCCTGAGGGCCAATACGCTCTGGGTCCTGACCGGCGACCTGGGTGTCCAACTGGTGACGCTCGGCTTCGGCGTGGTCTTGGCGCGGCTCCTGGTGCCGGCCGACTTCGGGCTGTTGGTCACGGTGCAGATCCTCACCGGGGCGCTCGGTTTCCTGGCCGCCAACGGCACCAGCGAGGCGCTGGTGCGCGCCAAGGTGCTGGGCCCGCGGGATGTGCGCACCCTGTTCGCGCTCCTGCTCGCCAGTTGCACGGCCATCTGTGCGGCGCTCAACCTGATCGCGCCCGCCTTCGCCGCCTGGTTCGGCGACCCCCGCCTGGAGCCCTTGCTGCGTCTCAGCTCGCTCGGTTTTCTGCTGCGCCCCTTCATGGCGGTGCCGACGGCGCTGTTGCATCGGGCCATGCGCTTTCGCGAGGTCTCCGTCCTGATGTTCGCGGGGGGCCTGAGCGCGGCGCTCGCGAGCACCCTGCTGGCCTTCCTGGGGCTGGGCGCGGCCAGCCTCGCCCTGGGCGGGCTGGTCGGTGCCCTGGTCCGGACCCTGCTCAGCGCGCGGCGGGCCGGCTGGGTCCCGGCGCTCGGTTTCGACCCGGCCGCCGCCCGCACGCTCGGTGTCTACGGGTTCAAGCTCTCGGTCAACGACATCATCCAATACGCCCGCGCCCAGACCGCCAATACGCTCATCAGCCGCCAACTGGGCGCCGGCCCGGTGGGTCTCTACAACAAGGGCGACAGCCTGGCGGAGATGCCTAACGACCTCTTGAGCGGGGCCGCCTATCAGACCCTGTTTCGCGCCCTGGCGTCGCTCCAGGACGACCGCGAGCAGTGCGCCGCGGTCTTCCTGCGCGCCCTGACCCTGGTCTCCTTCTATGCCATGCCCCTGTATGTCGGCCTGCTCTGGGTGGCGGAGCCGCTGATCGTGGTCCTCTATGGCGAACCCTGGGCCGCCGCCGCCCTCCCCTTGCAGGTGCTGGCCTTGGCCGGACCGCTGCGGGTGATCGCCAACCTCGCGCGCGCGGTGGCCGCCTCCCACAACCAGTTGGGGCGCGAGATGCGGATCCAGTTGGAAACACTGGGCCTCCTGGTCTGCGGCACCGCAATCGGGCTGCACTGGGGCCTGGTTGGGGTCGCGGTCTGCGCCCTGCCCGCCTTCATCCACAACGCCGCCCGCCTGGCCGGCCTCGCCAACCGCACCCTGGGGCTGGGTTGGGGCCAGGTGGGGCGCGCCCTGTGGCCAATCCTGCGCCTCAATGGGATCATGGCACTGGTGCTGGCTGCGACTGACCTGGCCCTGAGGGCCGCGGGGCTCGCCGGGTCCCGGGTTCTGTACCTGGCCGCCATGGTCGGCGCCGGGGCCGCCCTCTACGGCGCCGTCTTGCTGCTGCGGCCGCCGCCCGGCCTGCAGGGTGAGTCGCGGCGCTGGCGCACCTTGACGCAACCGCGCTTCTTAAGATCAATCATCGGCCGCAAATGAACTTAAACGAACCGACATGATTCAGACAATGGACCTTGCCAAGCGCGGCGTCTGGCTGCTCCTGCTCGCCTGGCTGACCCTGGGGGCGTCCCCGCCGCGGGCGGCGAGCGCGGCGACCACCCTCCCGGGCACCCCCACCGCAACCGAAATCGAGGCCAGGATCAAGCAGGCGCAGTCCCGCAAGGGCCTGGACGAGGCCGCCCGGACCGCCCTGATCGACGACTATCGGCGGGCCGCGGCCGCGCTGGACGCGGCCGCTGAGTACGCGGCCAAGGCCGGCGCCTTCACCCGCGCCCTGGAGGAGGCCCCCAACCAGGCGGCCGAGATCCGCAAGCAGGTCGCGGCCGGCCAGGATGACGTCAAGGCGGCCGTCCCGGGCCCCGTCGGACTGTCGAGCGAGGAGCTCGAGCAGCAACTGACCAAGACCCGCACCGAGGCGGCCGCCGCCGAGGCGCGCATCAGCGAGCTGGACAAGGCCATCGACGGCGCCGCCGCCCGCATGAGCGAGGCGCGCGGCCGGGTGGCGGACATCCGCCAGTTGCTCGAGCAACTGGACATGGACGCGAAGGCCCCGGCGCCCCCGAACCAAGCGCCGGAGGCGACCCAGGCGACCGCCTGGGTCCTGGCCACGCGCCGCCAGGCCCTGACGGCAGAGTCGCGCGCCCTGGAGCAGGAACTCGCGAGCCAGAGTGCGCGCGACGAACTCTATCGCGCCCAGCGTGAGCAACAGGGCTTCAACCTGCGGCGCATCAAGGAGCGCCAGGCGCAACTCCAGGAGGTCCAGGACCAGCGCCGCAAGAGCGAGGCGGAACAGGCGCGGCGTGAGACCGAGGACGCACAACGGGCCGCGGTCAACAAGCACCCGCTGGTGCAGGAGGCCGCCAATGAGAACGCCAAACTGACCGGGACCCTGGGGGAACTGGCCGGGCAACTCGATCAATTCGCCGAGCTGCTCGCCCAGACCGAGCGGGAACACAAGCGCATTGAGGCCGACTTTCGGGGTGCGCGGGAGCGCATCGATGTCGCGGGGGTCAATCAGGCCCTGGGCCAGGTCTGGATCGATCGGCGCCAGGACCTGCCGGACCTGCGCAAACTCCGCAAAGAGATCGCCGCCCGCAACGACCAGATCGCCGAGGCGACGCTGAGCCAGATCCGCTTTCGGGAGGAACAGCGCGCCCTGCGCGACCTGGACTCCGTCCTTACCGAAATGGCCGCGGCCAACCCGGCGGCGCAGACCGACGTGGTCCGCGACGAGCTCGAGCAGCTCTTGGAGAAGCGCCGCGACCTGATCGACAAGGCCCTGGCCGGGACCGACGCCTACATCCGCAAACAGGGTGAGATCAACGACGCCGCCGAGCAATTGATCCAGAGCGCCACCGACTACGACGCCTTCCTCGCCCAAAACCTGCTGTGGGTCCGCAGCACCGACTCACTGTCGTTCACGAGCCTGTCGGCCCTGCCCGGGGCCGCGGCCTGGCTGCTCTCGCCGCGGGGCTGGATGGAGGCCCTGCGGGTCCTGGGCTACGAGTCACTGCACTCACCGCTGCCCGGGGCCGGCCTGCTGGCGGTCCTGCTGCTGCTCTGGAAGCAGACGGCCATCAAACGGGCGATCCTGGCGACCGCCGAGCCCCTGCGGCGCGTGCGCACGGACCGGTTCGGCTACACCCTGGAGGCGATCGGGCTGACCTTGGTCGCGGCGCTGCCGGTGCCGCTGACCATCCTGCTGCTGGGCCATACCCTCTCGGCCTCCATCGAGGCCACCAGCTTCACCCGCGCCATCGGCAATGGCCTGATCAAGGTGTCGCTCGGGCTCTATTTCCTGCGCGCCTTTCGCCTGACCTGTCTCCCCGGGGGGGTCGCCGACCGGCATTTTCGCTGGGAGAGCGATGTGCTCCAAAAGATTCGTCGCCACCTGCGCTGGTTCACCCCCTTCATCGTCGTCAGCAGCCTGATCGCCTATGCCGTCTACCTCAACCGCGATACCGTGGACAGCGACAGCCTGGGCCGCCTGGTCCTGATCGGCGCCATGCTGGGGACCGCGGTCTTCCTGGGTACCCTGCTCAATCCCCGCTCCGGGGTCCTGGCGCGACTGCTGGCGGCCCACCCGAACGGCTGGGCCAACCGCCTGCGCAACCTCTGGTATGCCATCATCGTCGGTGCGCCCCTGGCCCTGGGGTTACTGGCAGGGCTCGGTTTCCTCTACACGGCCGGCACCCTTTTCGAGTCCCTGGTGCAGAGCGCCTGGCTGGCCCTGGGGCTGGTCATGCTGCAACAGGTGATCGTGCGCTGGCTGGTCTATACCAGGCGTGATCTGGCCTTACAGGCGGCCATGGAGCGCCAGA
>NZ_CAIKKU010000356.1 GCF_903828115.1 uncultured Thiodictyon sp.
AACGACAACGACAACGACAACGACAACGACAACGATAACGACAACGACAACGACAACGACGACATTGGCGGATGAAGCGTTCCCTAATGGACTGGTTTAACTCATCAGTGAACCGTTGCTTACCAACCGGCCGGCGCGCCCTGTTCCGCCAGCCCTGTTCCAGCGGCTGTGCGGCAGCGGGCCGCACCCCACCTGAACGACGCCGCGCCGCCGCGGATTGCCTGGAAATCTCATGAGCCAAGAAGTGACCGCTGCCCCCGACCACCAAGAGCCGCCCGTGGCTGATGAGCACCTGGGGATCGCCGGGCGCACCGCCCGGTTTTTCATCCGCTCCCCGCTCTCCCCGCTCTTCTATGTCGCCATGCTGCTCATGGGGCTCCTGGGGCTGATCCTGACGCCGCGCCAGGAGGACCCGCAGATCTCGGTGCCCATGATCGACATCATGGTGCAGTATCCGGGGGCCTCGGCCCAGCAGGTCGCCAATATGGCGATGCAGCCCCTGGAGCGGATCATGAGCGAGATCCCCGGGGTCAAGCACGTCTACTCCGCCTCCCAGCGCGGCCGGGGCTTCGTCACCGTCGAATTCGACGTGGGGCAGCCGATGGGGCCCTCGCTCGTGAAGGTGAACGACAAGCTCGCCTCCAACATGGACAAGATCCCGCCGGGGGTCCTGCCGCCGCTCGTGAAGAGCAAGGGTGTGGATGACGTGCCGATCGTCACGCTGACCCTGTGGTCCAAGGACCTGGACCAAGACGGCGCCCCCGATGTCGATGACGGGCAGTTGCGCCTGCTCGCCCAGGACGTGCTTCAGGCGATCGGTCAGGTCAAGAACACGGGGCCCGGCATGATCACCGGCGGGCGACGCGAGCAGGTCACCGTCGATGTCTATCCCGAGCGCCTGTCCGGCTATCAGATCAGCCTGGACCAGGTGGCCCAGACGCTCAAGACCGCCAATGCCGAGGCCTCCGCCGGCGGTCTGGAGACCAGCGGTTCGCACTTCACCCTCACCAGCGGCTCCTTCCTGACGGGTGTGGATGACATCAACCGGCTGGTGGTCGGCACCTTCAACAAGGCGCCGGTCTATATCCGTGACCTGGCACGGGTCACCCTGGGGCCCGAGGATGCGACCCAGTTGGTGGCCTATTACACCGGGCCGGCGGCGGCGCGGCAGGACGCACCCCAGGGCCGTCCGGCGGTGACCATCGCCGTGGCCAAGAAGGAATTGACCAATGGCGTGACGGTCGCGAACGCCATCATGGACCGGGTGGAGGAATTGAAGGGCAGCCGTATCCCCAACAATGTCGAGGTCAGCGTCACCCGCAACTACGGTCAGACGGCGGACCAGAAGGTCACGGAGCTGATCCTCAAGCTGATCAAGGCGACCTTCTTCGTCTTCGTGCTGGTGCTCTTTGCCTTCCGGGCCCTGCGCCCGGCCATCGTGGTTATGCTGGTGATCCCGGTGGTGCTCTTCATGACGGTCTTCGTGGCCTGGATCTGGGGCATCACGATCGACCGGGTGAGTCTGTTCGCGCTCATCTTCTCCATCGGCATCCTGGTGGACGATGCCATCGTCGTGATCGAGAACATCTACCGGCGCTGGCTGGCGGACGGCCGCACCGACGACGCGACCGCGGTGGACGCCGTGCGCGAGGTCGGCAATCCCACCATCCTCGCCACCTTCACCGTCATCGCCGCCCTGCTGCCCATGGGCTTCGTGAGCGGCATGATGGGGCCCTATATGGCGCCGATCCCCAAGCTCGGGTCGGTGGCGATGTTCATCTCACTGTTCGCGGCCTTCGTCTTCACCCCCTATCTGGCCATCTCCAAGTGGCTGCGCCCCTCGCTTGCGTACCTGGCCGCGGCGGAGAAGCGCGAGCACCGGGACGCCGAATACATCGAGCGCTTCTTCCGCGCCATCCTGACGCCCCTGATCGAGAGCCCGAAAAAGCGGCGCATCTTCCGGCTGGCCCTGTGGGGGAGTTTCCTGTTCGCCTGCTCCCTGTTCTATTTCCAATGGGTGGCGGTGAAGATGATGCCGCTCGACAACAAGCCCGAGTTCTCGGTCGTCATCGACATGCCGCAGGGCACGGCCCTGCCGGTGACGGCGAACCTGGCCGACACCCTGGCGCAGCAGTTGCGGGTGCTGCCCGAGGTGACCGCCCTGCAGGTCTATGCCGGGACCGCGCGTCCCTTCGACTTCAACGGCATGGTCCGGCACTACTACATGCGCACCGAGCCCTGGCAGGCGGAGATCCAGGTGCAACTCACCGACAAGCACGAACGGCGCCGCACCAGTCACGAGATCGCGGTCGCGGCGCGCGAGACCCTGGACGCCCTGGTGGCGGACCTCAAACCGGCGCTGCGGCCGACGCTCGCGGTGGTGGAGATGCCTCCCGGGCCCCCGGTCCTGCAGTCGGTGGTGGCCGAGATCCACGGGCCTACGCCCGCGCTGCGGCGGCAGTTCGCCCAGGATGTCACGGAATTTTTCCATAAAGCGGAAAGCGCCCGCGACGTGGACAATTATCTGCGCGGGGGCTATGACTATTGGCGCTTCGACGTGGATACCGAGAAGGCGGTTCGGCGCGGCATCTCGGTGGACACGATCAACCGCAATCTGACCATGGCGCTGGGCGGGGCCCCCATCGGGGACATCAAACAGGGGGCGGGCCAGCAGAGCGGCCACGAGCCCACCCAGATCGTCCTGCAGGTCCCGCTGGCGGAGCGCTCCCGGGTCGACGCCCTGGGCGACCTGCCGATCTCATCGAATCAGGGGTTCACGGTCCCCTTGCGTGAACTGGGCCAGTTGCGTCTCGCCAAGGAAGAGAACGTCATTTACAACAAGGACCTGCGTGGGGTGGAGTATGTGGTGGCGGACGTGGGCGGGCGTCTCGCGGCGCCGGTCTATGCCATGTTCCAGGTGCAGGACCTGATGGCGGCGGCCGCCTACCGGGCCCCGGACGGCACCAGCCCCGCCGCCGGCGGGGGCCTGGATGACGCCTTCTACTGGCTGGCGCCCCCGCCGGCCTCCGACCGGCTGTCCCTGGCCTGGGCGGGGGAGTGGACCGTGACCTTCGAGACCTTCCGCGATATGGGCGGGGCCTTCATCGTCGCCCTGCTGCTGATCTATATCCTGGTGGTCTGGGAGTTCGGCAACTTCCGTATCCCGCTCGTGATCATGGCGCCGATCCCGCTCACCCTGCTGGGCATCATCCCAGCCCATTTCATCATGTTCGAGCTGGGCCTGGGGGGGGCGTTCACGGCCACCTCCATGATCGGCTGGATCGCGCTGGCCGGAATCATCGTGCGCAACTCGATCCTGCTGGTCGATTTCTCCATCCACGAGATACGCCAAGGCACCCCGGTGGCCGAGGCCGTGATCCGCGCCTGCAAGGTCCGCACGCGGCCCATCCTCATCACCGCCCTGGCGCTGGTCGCCGGCTCCAGCGTCATCATCACCGACCCGATCTTCCAGGGCATGGCGATTTCGCTGCTGGCCGGCACCGTCGTCTCCACGGTCCTGACCCTGATCGTCATCCCCTTGGGGTGCGTGGCCAAGGCTCGCGATATGTGCGCGGTGGCCGCCGCCACGGCGCTGCATCTGCCGGCCGGCGGGCTGCCGTGCCAGGCCGAGGCGGCGGCGCTCGATGCCGCGCGGCGGGAATCCCGAACGGGCGGCGGGTCCGGGGTCCTGGCGAAGGTCTGGGAGGTGCTGATCCTGATCTTTTACGCCGTGCGGGGCATCTTCATCCTGCTGTTCGATATTGCGAAAAACGCCTTCAGGCCCAAGCCGCCGCCGCGCCCGCGGACGCTGCGGCCGGGCGGCACGCCGTCGGCCGCGGCGCCTGAGCGCCGGACCGCG
>NZ_CAIKKU010000357.1 GCF_903828115.1 uncultured Thiodictyon sp.
GGCGGCTCGCCCGCACCGCCAACAGCGACAATGGCGGGCCTTGGGTTCGCCAAGGACGCGGGGCTCCCACGCTACCGGAACTGCGCTCGGCATTCATGCAGCCTTGCCGGAAGGACACGCTTGTTCCGCGTGCTGTCGAACCGGGACTACCGCTGGACCAATGAACTGCTGGTCAAGTTCGCCTTCCTCACCCTGCTGTTCGACGACCGGCTCTATATGGCCGTCTCGGAACTGGAGACCGACCGGGGCTATGCGGACCTCGCGCTCATCGTGCGCCCGGACATGCGCCGGTTTCAGGCGCTCGACCTGCTGTTGGAGTTCAAATACCTGGGGCTCAAGGACCTGGGCCTGACCGGCGAGCAGGTGCGGGCGCAGCCGCGCGAGGCCCTGGCCGCCCTGCCGGCGGTGACGATGAGGCGGCGGCGCAGGCGCGGGCCTACGGCGCCACGCTGCGCGAGCGGCATGGGCTCAAGGACCTGCGCGCCCTGGCGGTGGTGGCCCTGGGGGTGGAGCGGCTGGTGTGGCGGGCGCTGTGAACCTTTATTCCCTTAGGCTGCTCTTGGGGATACCGAGCTTGAGTTTTGTCATCTGGCTACCTTGGCGTCTCGCTGGTCTGGTGTCGATGCGGGCGATGCCCATCACAGACTCGGCAGTTTAACTGCTGAACGCGTCGAAAATGCAGTGCGGTGGTCAACAAAGGCCGGCCGGCCGGCATACAATTTAAGTCTCAGGATGCCGCCGAGACTCCCATGACCGCACGATTGACAGCTTTGGGCTTCACCTTGGTCGAACTGATGGTCGTCGTTGCGATCATCAGCATCCTGGCCGCCCTCGCGGTGCCGGCCTACCGGACCTTCGTCGTCCGGACACGGGCCGCCGAGGGGGTCTCCTTCGTCGCGCCTTACAAGACCTATCTGACCGAGTACATCCTGGCGAACGGGCACGCGCCGCCCGCCGACGAAGACTACTACTCCCAAGGCGGGCCGGTGGCCGTGACGAGAGTCAACTGGTCCATCGGCCGGGGCGCGATCGAGGTCTGGTACGGACCCGGGGCCGGGGTGGAACTCAACGGCACGATCCTGTGGTTGATACCGAACCAATCCGCCGGCTCCATCAGTTGGATCTGCCGCGGCCACTCCGGCGCGGGCGGTGCCGGGTGGTACCTCGATCCGCGCTATCTCCCCGCCAGTTGCCGGTAGCACCTGATCATCGTCCCGGGTACCGGTCCTCACGGTAATCCATCGCCGCCGAGGGGCGCACCTACCCTACCGTCGCGGTACCGTCGCGGTCCGCCCCCGGCCGCTACGGGTGTCAACCCGGAACCGGCCGGAATCATGACCAACGCCGGCGGGGGGTATGCAACGGGTGGCCGCCAAGGGACCACGCCGGTTACCCTGGCCTCGTCGGGGCTAACGGCCATGGACGGAACATCAGCCACCCCGGACGATGAAAGTCCCCCCGTGGGAGCGGCTTCAGCCGCGATGCGAGGGCTCGTCGCGGCTAACGGCCATGGCGCCCGCGCCACCCCGAAAGATGAAAGTTGCGGACGCCATGGCCGTTCCATCTCCCCGGCCCTCCCCCAGAGGGGAGGGGGATGAGGAGCGCGCTCCCGGCGCGACTTTCACGGTAAAGCCGCTCCCACAGCGCGGCTAAAGCCGCTCCCACGCGCGCCGGTCAGTGTGCGGGGCGGCGGCGCACCAGCAGCCCGGCGCCGAGACCGAACAGGGCCAGCGTGGCCGGCGCGGGGGCATCCGCGGGCGCAAAGTCAAGGAAGAGCCCGCTGCCGCCCGTGCTCAGACTCCAGGTGCCGCCGTTGGTGGGGTTCTGGAAGCCGCTGCCATTGACGCGGAACATGTCGGCGGTAAAGCCGTTGACGGCGGCGAACTCCACCAGCTTCAGGCTCAGCGGGTCGGCGGGGTTGAAGTGGGCAGCGAGGCCCGGATTGTCGGTCGCGTCCAGACTCACCAAGTCGATCAGGAAGGGGTCCAGGGAGGTGGCGGTGAGGTCCAGGGTGCCGGTCAGGCGCAGCAGGTCCCAGTCGGCCCCCGCCACCCCGGCGAAGTCCCGCACCTGGAACCTGTAGACGCCGTTCGTGCCCCAGGTGGCATTGGTTCCATGCAGGGTGCCGGGGCTGTTGCCGGGCGCCAGCGTGCCGCCGTCCTGGATGACCAGGTCCGCGGTCACCGCGCCGGTGCCGGAGATGGTGCCGTTGAGTGCGATCAGGTTGCCCAGGGTCACCCCGTCGCCGACCCGCAGGGTGGCGCCGGCCCCGACCGTAGCCGTGCCGGTGCCGAGCGCGTCGTTGCTGCCGGCGACCAGGGTCCCTGCGCTCACCGTACTGCCGCCGGCATAGGTACTGGCGCCCGTGAGGGTCAGGGTGCCGACGCCCAGCTTGGTGATGGAACCGGGATTGCCGGTGCCTTCGCCGGCCGCATCGGCGATGTCCCCGCTCAGGGTGGCGGTGTTGCCGCCGGCGACGGTCAGATTGACATTGCCGCCCCGCAGGAACAGGGCGGTGCCGGCCGCCGATCCGGCGCCGACCGGGAACTCGTTCCCGCTCCCCGTGCCGGCCGCCCCGCCGGTGGTGGAGCCCCCGGATTGGCCGCCGCCGGACCAGTCCAGGCTGCCGCCGTTGGCGGCGTTGACAAACACGGCCCCGCCCAGTCCGGCGCCGCCGCCGCCCATGCCGACAAAGTCGGAGAAGTCTATGCCTGCGTTGCCGCCGCCGACGCCGCCGACGCCGCTGAAGCCGCCGCCACCGCCGCCGAAGACGCCGTTGCCAGGCGCGTCCGCGCTGCCGCCGCCGCCGAAGCCGCCGCCGCCGCTGTCGACTCCGGAATTCGTCCCGCCCCCGCCGCCGCCGGTGCCGGCGCTCGCGCCACCCGCGCCACCCGGATCGGCCGTCGCAGTCCCCACGGTCCCGTTCGCGCCGTTGGCCCCGGAGGTGTCACCGCCGACACCCCCGGCGGCGGCGCCGATGCCCGCCCCGCCGGACCCGCCGGTGACGCCGGTTAAGCCATGGCCCTAGCCGCCGCCGCCGTTGCCGCCGGCCGCGTAGAAGCCGCCGCCGCCGGCATGACCTGAAAAGATGCCGCCGCTGCCGCCGGCCGCGCCGTTGTCGGTGAACTGGACCCCGCTCAACTGGACCTTAGCGGCGTTGACGAAGAGCCCGCCGCCCAGCCCAGCCCCGCCGCCGGCGCTCAGCCCGCCGTTGCCACCCTGGGCCTTGCCGTTGGCGATGGTGAGGTTATTGAGGCTGACCGTGCCCTGCTGGGCGAAGAAGACGCGGTACTGGTTGCCGCCGCTGACGGTGTTGCCGTTGCCGTTGATGGTCACGCTGGCGTTGAGCAGCGGCAGCATGCTGCCCAGCGTGATGGTGCCGAGGCTGGACTGGAGGTTGATGGTGCTGCCCGGGTTGGCGTTGGCCTGATCGATGGCATAACGCAGGGTCCCGGCGGTGTTGGTGTCGGCAGTACTGGTGACGCTGTAGGTGCCGGCCAGGGCGGGGGTGCCCGCCAGGGTCAGCAGGAGGCCCAGGGCCAGCGGCCGGGCGGAAAGGCAACGATGGGTTGTCACGCGGTACTCCAAATCAAATAGGGAAGAAAACCAGGCGGGGCCTCCGGCCTTAGCCGGGCAAGACCGCCGCCGGGGCGCGCCCCGTCCAGCAACGCACGCCCGTACGCTACCGGGAGGCCAGCCATCGCAACAGGGGAACGCGGCAATGTTTTGCGGGAATGCGGCAATATTTTCGGGTTTCGGAGTTCTTCGGAAATCGCCCTATTCCCTCGCCGATCCGTCCCGCTGGCCCGCCGAAGACCTCGCCAACTGCCGGGGCCTCGTCGCGGCGCAAGCCGCTCCCACTGACCGGGCGCGCCGTGCGGTGCTACTTTCCCGGGGTTGCTCATGCCACCCGGACCTGCTATGCCCACCGCCGACGCCGCGCCGCGGACACCCCCGCCCCTGCTGGACCTGCCGGCCCTGCGCCGACACACCCTCGATCAGGTGATCCTGATCGCCGCGGTCGTGATGACCTGCTCCGGCACCCTGTCCTTCATCCGCAATCTGTCCGTCGGCTGGAGTCCGCTGGTGTTCGTCAACCTGGTCGCCACCCCCGCCCTGCTCTGGGCTCTGTACCTGGGACGACGCGGGCTCCCCTATCAGTACAAGGCGGTGCTCCTCATCCTGTGTTTGTGGGGCCTGGCGATCAACGCGCTGGTCATGGTGGGGCCGGTCGCCAACGCCAAGTCACTGGTCGTCCTGATCGTGTTGCTGAGCATGCTGTTCCTGAGCCGGCGCGCGGGCTGGCTCAACGTGGCCGTCGGGGCACTGGTCCTGGGCGCGGTCGGGGCCGCGGCCGTGACCGGCCTGCTCGATTTCAACCTCGACTACCCGCGCTATGTGAAGACGCCGGCCGTCTGGTTGCAGACCGTCTTCTCCTTTACCGCCTACAGTGCCTGCACCGCCTTCATCGCCGCGCGGCTGCTGCATTCGCTCGATGCCACGGTGCAGGCGCTGCACAGCCAGACCGGTGCCCTGCGCGAGACGCAAGGGGCGTTGCAGGCCGCGCTCAATCGCCAGCGCGCCATCTTCAACAACAGCTCGGCCGGCATCGCCCTGCTCGACGGGGAGCGCATCATCACCAAGGCCAACCCACGCTTCTGCGCCTTGCTCGGCTACCACGGCGCGGACCTCATCGGCCAGTCGACACGGCTGATCCACCGCGACCAGGCGGCCTTCGAGACGCTCGACGCAGGCTACGACGCGCCGCTCGCGGATGGGAGCGCCTACAGCGAGGACCTCCAGGTACGCCGTCGCGACGGCAGCCTCCTGTGGACCCAGGCGAGCCTGAGCCCGCTCGACCCCGCCGCGCCGCGGGCGGGCGCGGTGCTGGTCCTGGTGGATATCGAGGCGCGCAAACGCGCGGAACTGGCGCTGGCCTTTGCCAAGCAGCAGGCGGAGTCCGCCACCCGCGCCAAGAGTCGCTTGCTGGCCACCGTGACCCACGAACTGCGCACGCCGCTGCACGCCATCCTCGGCTTCGCCGAGGTGCTGGACCGGATGGAGGGACCCGGCGCGGAACCCGATGGCGACCTGGACGCGGAACCGTCGGGGGAGGCGGCACAGCGGCGCCGGGACCTCTTCGCGACCATCCAGCGCAACGGCCGCCACCTGCTGGCCCTGATCAACGAAGTCCTGGATTTCAGCGGCCTGGAACGCGGACGCCTGACGCTGGCCGCGCGCCCCACGGCCCTGCCCGCCCTACTGCGCGACTGTGTCGGCGACCTGGCCCCGCTGGCCGCGGCCAAGGGTCTGGGGCTGCACCTGGACGGCGACGCCGGGCTGCCGCCCTGCGTATGGCTGGACGGGCGCCGACTGACGCAGGTCCTGACCAACCTGCTCGGCAACGCCGTCGCACTCACCCAGCAGGGCGAGGTCCGGTTGAGCGCCGCGGCGACCCCGGACCCCGCCGCCCCGGACCGGGTCGCACTGCGCCTCACGGTCGCGGACACCGGGCCCGGCATCCCGGCCGCGGAGCAGGAGCGTATCTTCGCCGCCTTCGTCCAGGCCGGGGCCGTCGGCGCCGCACCGCGTGGCAGCGGACTGGGGCTCACCATCAGCCGCCAACTGGTGCGGCAGATGGGCGGGCGGATCGAACTCGACAGCGCGCCCGGCCAGGGCAGCCGCTTCACGCTCGTCCTGCCCGCGGTCGCGTTGGCACGGGCCGACGACTGCACCGGGGCCGCCGCGGCGGCCCCCGCCGCCGGCAGCGCGACCCGCGCCACCGAGACCGCGCCACCCGCCACCGCAGAGCCGCCGGCCCCACCCCCGCGCGAGGCCCTGGCCGAACTGCGCGCCCTGGCCGACCTGGGCCGTACCACCCGCATCGAGGCCTGGTGTCGGCACTGGTCCGCCCCCGAGGGCCGGCCCGCCTTCGCGGCGGCGGTCCTGGCACTGGCGCACGCCTTCGAGCACGGGCGCATCATCGCCTTGGTCGACGCCCAGGCCGAACGCGCCGAGCGGGCGGCAGGACCCATGATCCTAAAATCCACAGATGAACACAGATGAACACAGATGAACACAGATTTTCTTTGAATTGTCATGCGCTTATCACTGATGTCACAATCACCGGCAAGGTGAGCCCCCGGCCAAGCGTAAGTCAATGAATCATCTGTGATAATCTGTGTTCATCTGTGGATAACTGCTCTTTTTAGGATGATCCCCGCTATCGACCACGGCACCATCCTGGTCATCGACGATGAGCCGGACAACCTGCGCCTCGCGCTCGAGCTGCTGCGCGAGCACGGTCTGGAGGTCTTGAGCGCCCGCGACGGTCCGGCCGGGCTGCACATCGCCGGCCACTTGCGGCCGGACCTGATCCTGCTCGACATCGGCATGCCCGGGCTCGATGGCTTCCAGGTCTGCCGCCGACTCAAGGCGGCCCCCGCCACCCGCGACTGCCCGGTCATCTTTCTGACCGCCCTGGGAACGATCAAGGACAAGGCCCGCGGCTTCGCCGCGGGCGGGGTCGACTATGTCACCAAGCCCTTCGACGCCCGTGAACTCCTGTTGCGGATCACGAGCCACCTGCGCCTGGCCCGGCGCCTCGTCGAGTTGCAGGACCGCCTCCTCGACTACGGGCCCCCGGTTCCCCCCGACCCCGGGTCCGCGAGGCCGACGCGACCGCTCGAACTGCTCCTGCGGGCGCGCGACACCCTGCTCGCCAACCTCACCGACCCGCCCGATCTGGCCACCCTGGCGCGACACTGCGGCACCAACCGCACCAGCCTGCAGCGTCTGTTCAAGGAATATCTGGGGATGACCGTCTTCGGCTACCTGCGCGAGCAACGCCTGCAACGGGCGCGCTGCCTGCTGGAGCAGGGCCATAGCATCGGGGCCACCGCCGCGGCGGTCGGCTACTTCGACGGGCGCGACCTGACCCGCGCCTTCAAGCAGCGTTTCGGCGTCGGCCCGAACGCCCTGTCAAAGGTCGCCTGATCCAGGGCGCTCGCGTTTCATCGTTCGGGGTGGCGCAGGCGCCATGGGCGTTGGCCGGATGGGGGCGCGGATAGCGCCACCGGGCCGGACAGGCCCCGTCCCGCCCCAGGGTCCGTATACCGGGGCGGGACGCCCCGGCTCCGCTCCTACAGCGCCCGCCACACCAGCCGCTCCACCCCGAGCGCGACCACCGCGAAGCCGCGCAGGTCGGTCAGCGCGTAGCGGGCGCGCAGGGCCGCGCCATAGCGGCGCACCTGCTCCGCCGCCTCGTCCAGCTCGGCCGCAACGGCGGGCACGGCGGCCAGCGACTCGCGGGACTGGGCGCGTACCTGCTTCCCGCTCAAGCCCAGATCCTTGAGCCCCAAGCATTTGAATTCCAGCAACAGGTCCAGGGCGCGGAAGCGGCGCAGGTCCGGGCGCACGATCAGGGCGAGGTCGACGTAGCCGCGCTCGGTCTCCAATTCGGAGACCGCCATGTAGAGCCGGTCGTCGAAGAGCAGGGTGAGGAAGGCGAACTTGACCAGGAGTTCATTGGTCCAGCGGTAGTCGCGATTGGAGAGGACCCGAAAGGCACGCTGCTCGATGAAGTCGCACAGGGGCGCCGGGTCGGCGCTCTGGCAGAAGTGCCGGGCGACCTCGACCAGGCGGGTGCGGTCATCATACTCCGGCAGCCAGGTATCGCGCAGGCGCTCCACGTAGAGCGCCCGAGCGACCAGGTTGGGGACCCGCAGGACGGTCTCGTTGAAGGGATGCCTGGAAGGCGAAAGCGTTGGAGCGGCAGCAGCGCCTGCGGGCTGCGGAGGTCAAGATTCGGGATCTGGAGCACAGCCGCGCGCAGTGGAAGGCGCGTGCGTTAAAGGCGGAGCGTGGGCGAAC
>NZ_CAIKKU010000358.1 GCF_903828115.1 uncultured Thiodictyon sp.
GTCCGCAGGTCCGCCTCGTCCTGTCCGCGGGCGGCGTATTCCAGGGCGAGCGGCGGGGCCTCGGGGATCCAGCCGCCGTCCCCGCCCGGCACCCCCGTGTGGCCCGCCACCGAGACATCGGGAGCGCGCAGGGTCCCGGGGTCCGGCGAATAGCCGGCAGCGACCCCGGTCCACTGCACGTCCGGGTCGCTGTCGAGCAGCGCGGCACCGGTCGCGTTCGGGCCCGCGTGGTCGCGCCCGGACGGGGCGCAGTAGATCGGGTGGCCATTGGTCAGCTCGTAACGGTCGCCGTCGCGCAGTTGATCGGCGCGGAAGGGACCCTGTTCAGGGTTCGGTTGTCGATTGCTCATTCGCAGTGGCTCCGGCTGGGATCTTTCCCTCGATAACACCTGGACGCACGCCAGTCAACCCCCGGGCGGCGCTTAGAGCGCGTCGAAATAGCGCAGACAGACGGCGACCGCCGCCTCCGGCTCGATCCCGGCGAGCCGGCCGTTCAGGTCCGACTCGACCGTCTTGGTCTCCGGCAGCGCCTTGCGCTCCCACAAGGCTCGCCAGGCGGTGCGCTCGGGTCCGGCCAGCAACAGGTCGCAATACCGGTAGCCCGGGAGCGAGTAGATCTGCGGGTACTGGGGCTGATGCTCCGCCTGCATGGTCTCGGCCTCGCGGAAGCACCCGAGTGCCGGCCCCCGTTCGCCCTGCTGGTGCGGTGCATTGGCCAAGGTCGTGCGCTTGTCGGCCAGCCGGCCCAGCGCGCGCAGTCAGCAGGCGGCCTGGTTGAGCAGCCAGGCCCGGTCGGGCTCGGTCAACCCGGCCATGGGCGGTGCCTGCCGCAGCGCGGCCAGGCAGCCGGCCTCGGCCGGGCGGTCGAAGAACCCGAGCAGGCGCAGGGCGGCCAGTTCCCGGGCGCCCTGCCCGCCCGCGCGCCCGAACCAGGTCTCGTAGGCGGCCATGATACGGAAGGCGTGGCCGCCCTGGGTCGCGTCGGCGTCGGCCAGCCCGTAGGGTCCGCTGTGCGGACCGCCGACCTCTCGGCGAGTGGATGCGGCGCGCGCCGGTCCCGGACCCTTCCGGCTCGGTGCCGCGCGTCTTATCCACGCTGTCCGCTGGGCGCATGATGGGTTTCGCTGCGCTCTACCCATCCTGCAGCCTCACTGCCACTAAGTTAAGGCGCACTCGCGGACCGCGTCGCCTCTGCCTGGAGTCCAAGGCTTCAGCCTTGGCGCGCTCTAAGGCTGAAGCCTTGGACTCCAGGCGCTTGGGCTGCGGCGCTGAACTTAGCGGCAGTGATCCTGCAGCCTGCCATTCGGTCAAGCCGCAACGGCTACTGGGAGCACCGCACCCCAGTGCGGCGCGGTCTCCGCTCAAGCCGCACCGCCGGGGTTGGCTGCGAGATCGCGCCGCACTGGGGTGCGGCGCTCCCAGGCCGCACCGCAGCGCGGCTCAACGCGCTTTTCCCGACCGCCCGCCTTGGGTATCCTGTACCCTGAGTCATACAGTCACTTGTCCGGGGGAGCACCATGCCGTCGCAGGCGCCGGTTTTATCCAGGGGGGACGGGGCGCTCGCCGGGCGCCGCATCCTGATCCTGTTCGCTCACCCGTCGCTGGATCGCTCCGAGGCCAATCGGCCCCTGGCCGCGGCGGCCGCCCCGCTGGAGGGGGTGACCCTGGTGGACCTCTATGCCGAGTACCCGACCTTCGAGATCAACGTGGATCGGGAACAGGCGCGCCTGTTGAGCCATGAGGTGATCTGCTTCATGCACCCGCTCTACTGGTACTCGACCCCGGCCATCCTGAAGGAGTGGCAGGACCTGGTCCTGGAACACGGCTTTGCCTACGGTATCGGGGCCGGCGCCCTGAACGGCAAGCTGTTTTTCAATGCCCTGACCGCCGGCGGTCCGCAGGCGGCCTACTGCGCCGCCGGTTACAACCACTTCACCATCCGCGAACTGCTCCACCCGCTGGAGCAGATGGCGCGCCTGTGCGGCATGGTCTACCTGCCGCCCTTTGCGCTCTTCGGCGCCCGCACCGCGATGGATGAGGGGCGGATGCCGGGCCATGTGGCCGACTGGGTGCGGGTGCTCGTCGCCCTGCGCGAGGATCGGCTCGACCTGACCGCGGCGCTCTCCCGGACCACGCTCAACGCGGACCTGGCGACACTGCTGCGGGGTGCCTGAGCATGGACGGTATCTGGTTCATCGCCTTCGTCTATCTCGCCGCCGCGGTGCTGGCGGTCCCGGTGGCCAACCGGCTGGGGTTGGGCTCGGTGCTGGGCTATCTGATCGCCGGCATCCTGATCGGTCCCGGCCTGGGCCTGGGCCTGGTGGGTCGGGAGACCCACGACGTCCAGCAGGTCGCCGAGTTCGGGGTGGTGATGATGCTGTTTCTGGTGGGCCTGGAGCTGGAGCCCCAACGCCTGTGGGAGATGCGGCTGCGCCTCTTGGGGCTCGGCGGTCTCCAGGTCGGCCTGACCGCGCTCCTGATCGCCGCGGGCGCCGTGGCGCTGGGGCGCTACTGGGGCCTGGCGCTGGCCATTGGGCTCGTCTTCGCCATGTCGTCCACCGCCATCGTCCTCCAGACCTTGAGCGAAAAGGGCCTGACCAAGACCGAAGGGGGGCGCGCGTGCTTTGCCGTCCTGCTGTTCCAGGATATCGCGGTCATCGCCGTACTGGCCCTGATCCCGCTCCTGGCCCGGCCGGGCGGCTGGCGGGACGCCGCCGGCAACGCGGCCGGGGGGGCAACGGCGCCGTCCGCCCACGGCGCCGCCACGCTGGTGGCCGGCCTGCCGGACTGGGGCTATGCCCTGGTGGTGCTGGGGGCGATAGCGGCCGTGGTGCTCGGCGGTCACTACCTCTCGCGGCCCCTGTTCCGTTTCATCGCCGACTCGCGGCTGCGCGAGGTCTTCACCGCCAGCGCCCTGCTGCTGGTCATCGGTACCGCGCTCCTGATGACGCTGGTGGGCCTCTCACCGGCGCTCGGCGCCTTCCTGGCCGGGGTGGTGCTGGCCAACAGCGAGTTCCGCCACGAGCTGCAATCCGCCATCGAGCCCTTCAAGGGCCTGCTGATGGGAATCTTCTTCATCACCGTCGGGGCCGGGATCGATTTCGGCATCCTGTTCGCCGACTATGCCACCGTGCTCGGCCTCACGTTCGGGGTCATGGGGCTCAAGGCGGCGGTGCTGCTGGGACTGGCGCGGCTGTTCCGGTTGCCGACGGGGGACCGCTGGCTGGTGGCCCTGAGCCTGGCCCAGGCCGGTGAGTTCGGCTTCGTGCTCCTGGCCTTCTGCGTGCAGAACGCGGTGATCCCGACGGCGCTCGCGCGGACCCTGTCGCTGGTGGTGGCGCTGTCCATGCTCCTGACCCCGGCGCTCTTCATCCTCTATGAGCGCCTGATCGCCCCGCGGCTGCGCACCGACGCAGACGAGCCGGCGCCGGACACCATCGATGAGCAGGGGGCGGTGGTCATCGCCGGGATCGGCCGTTTCGGCCAGGTTGTCAACAGCCTGCTGGTGGCCGCCGGGGTGCGCACCGTGGTGCTGGACCACCGGGCCGAGCAGATCGACCTGCTGCGCAAGCTCGACATCAAGAGCTATTACGGGGATGCCTCCCGCCCGGACCTGCTGCACGCGGCCGGGATCGCGCAGGCGCGCCTCTTCATCGTCGCCATCGACGACCGGGACCGGGCGGTGGAGATGGTCGAGTATGTCCGGCGGACCTATCCGCAGGTCCGCATCCTGGCCCGCGCCTATGACGTCGGGCACATGTATCTGCTCAAGAAGGCGGGGGCCGACGTGGCGCTGCGGGAGGTCTACCATGGCTCGCTCAGCCTGGGCGCCGCGGCCCTGCGGCGGCTGGGGTTCCACCCCTACAAGGTGGAGCGGATGACCCGGGCCTTCCGCCGCCACCAGTCCGAGGGCCTGGACGGCATGTACGACCTGTGGGACCAGGACCCGGACATCGCCCGCAATCTGGCCCTGCAGGCGCACATCCGCGCCTATGTCGGCTCCCTGCAGGACGCCCTGAACGCCGACCGCCGGGACCTGCACGACCGCACCGAGCGGGGCTGGACCCCGCCGCCCAAGGGCTTCGCCCAGGAGTTGGACGACGAGGCCTGAGTGCGGCCGCTTCGGGGCGGGACGGGGCATTCGCCCCGTCCCTAACGTTTATTGCGTCGCCGGGCCTTGGCGCGAGTCGGCGGGGCCGGAAAACGGTTCGGACGGGGCGAATGCCCCGTCCGGCATTCGGGTGCTGGCCCGTTCAGGCCACCGTCGTCCCCCAGAGCGCGCCGACCCCGGCCGTGACCGCCATCGCCAGGGCCCCCCAGAAGGTGACGCGCAGGGCGCCGATCGCCATCCCGGCACCGCCGGCGCGGGCGGCCAAGGCGCCCAGCACGGCGAGGAAGACGAGCGAGGTACCGGCCAGCACGGGGATCAGGTAGGCGCCGGGCGCGAGCACGGTGACCAGAAGCGGCAGGGCCGCGCCGACCGCGAAGCTCGCGGCGGACGCCAGGGCGGCCTGGATGGGGCGGGCGCTGAAGGTGTCGGTGATGCCGAGTTCGTCCCGGGCGTGGGCCCCCAGTGCGTCATGCGCCATGAGCTGTTCCGCCACCTGTTTTGCCAGGTCCGGCGCAAGCCCGCGCCCGACATAGATAGCCGCGAGTTCGCGGTCCTCGCCGCCGCGGTCGGCGGCGAGTTCACGGCGCTCCTGTTCCAGTTCGGCCGCCTCGCTGTCGGCTTGCGAGTGCACCGAGACGTACTCCCCGGCCGCCATGGACATGGCCCCGGCCACCAGGCCCGCGATCCCGGTGGCGAGCAGGGTTTCCGGGGCCGCATGGGCGGCGGCCACCCCGAGCAACAGGCTGCCGGTGGAGACGATCCCGTCGTTGGCACCCAGGACCGCGGCGCGCAGCCAGGCGATACGTGCGGTGCGGTGGTGCTCCCGATGCTTCGGCCGCATGGTTCGGACCTCGTTGATGGGTTAGTAACTCGTTGTCGAAGTTGTCGTTGTCGTTGTCGTAATCGGAGAAGCGATGCAGTTTGGGGTGGGGCTACGATAACCTCGACAACGACAACGACAACGACAACGACTCCTGCCCCGTCCGGCACTTGCGCACTACCGCGCCGGAACCACCCGCCCGGTCAGCAGCCGGTCGAGATCGGCCAGCTCCGGGTAGCGGGCGGCAACCTCCCGGACGTAGCCCAGGGTGCGTGGGATATCGTTCAGGTAGCCGGGTTTGCCGTCGCGGTGATGCAGGCGCGCGAAGATGCCGCAGGCCTTCAGGTGCCGTTGGGCGCCCATGAGGTCGAACCAGCGCATGAACTGGTCCGGGTCCAGCGCCGGGAGCAGGCCGGAGGCGACGGCGCCGTCCAGATAGCCCAGGGCCCAGCCGGTGACCCGGGCGGCGGGCCACTGGATGTAGCAGTCCTTGAGCAGGGACACCAGGTCATAGGTGACGGGGCCGACAACGGCGTCCTGGAAGTCGAGGATGCCCGGGCCCGGCGCCTCGGTGATCATCAGGTTGCGGGAGTGGTAGTCGCGATGGACGCAGACCCGGGGCTGTTCCAGGGCGGCGGCGACCAGGGTCTCGCAGGCCCGGTCCCAGCCAGCCTGCTCGCCGGCCGAGAGTGCGAGCCCCAGGTGGCGGCCGAGGAACCACTCGCGGCAGATTTCAAGCTCGCGCAGCAGGAAGGGCGCGTCATAGACCGGCAGGCCGTCTTGGGGGCCGCGCGTCTGGAGGACCGCCAGGGCGGCGAGCGCATCGGCATAGAGCCGGTCGGCGCTCTGGGCGTCGAGTTCCGCCAGGTAGAGTCGGTCGCCCAGGTCGGAGAGGGCGAGGAAGCCGCGGGCCCGGTCCTCGGCATAGACCTCGGGGGTATGCAGGCCGATGGCGCGCAGGCGCCGCGCCAGGTCCACGAAACGGCCGCAGTCCTCCTGGGCCGGCGGGGCGTCCATCAGGACCAGGGTGTGGCCCGGGTAGCGCGCCCGCCAGTAGCGGCGAAAGCTCGCATCGGCGCTGGCCGGTTCCAGCGTGAAGTCTTCCCGGCCCAGGACCGCGACGAGCCATTGCCTCAACAAGTCGTGCCGTGCGCTCAAACTGAACTCCTGGTGGTGGTGGCCGCGATCCCGGGTACGTTGTCGTTGTCGTTGTCGTTGTCGAATAATCCGACCACGATTACGACAAC
>NZ_CAIKKU010000359.1 GCF_903828115.1 uncultured Thiodictyon sp.
CAGCCCGAGCACTGCAAACCTCGTCGGAGGCTGGAGACTGTTCACGTAGCGATGAGGCCAATTTACGGATCGGAGGCAAATCGGACTTGCGCTTGAACAGAGTATCTACGGGCGCGGTGCGGTCAATGGCCCGAGCATTTCCATCGTGCGGTACCAGTACTGCGTTCCAGCTATTCTTGCGCCTGCTCAAGCCCCGAAGGGGCGTGATATACCAGCCCAGGGCAACGCCCTGGGATAGCGTTGTTTATTCGGCCTAGCCCTGAAAGGGCGGGACATAAGGAAACACTGATTAAATCTAAATTGGCGCGCTAAGATACTGATTTTCTAGGCATCAAATGGGCTCCGGGCGCTTTAATCAGCGTTTCCATAAGGAGCCACGCCGTTATGTCACGCCCTTTCAGGGCTACGCTCTGCGATAATCCGTACCCAGGGCGTTGCCCTGGGCTGGTATGTTCGACCCCGTTGGGGTCGATACGCAAAATAGATTCACCCGACGGGTGATCTGGTGACTTGACCTACCCTATTGTATTTCTTGGTGAGCTTGGCGTCTTGGCGTGAGTAACTCCCGGATTCAGGATTGTCGCCCCGGCTCACTCCCCCAAATAGACCTCCACCACCCGCTGGTCATGCTGGACCTCATCCATCGACCCCTCGGCCAGCACCGACCCCTGGTGCAACACGGTGACCCGCTTGGCAATGGAGCGCACGAAGTCCATGTCGTGCTCCACGACGACTACCGAGTGCTTGCCCTCCAGCGACAGCAGCAGTTCCGCGGTGCGGTCCATCTCCTGGTGGGTCATGCCGGCTACCGGCTCGTCGACCAGGAGCAGGAGCGGGTTCTGCATCAGTAACATGCCGATCTCCAGCCATTGCTTCTGGCCGTGGGAGAGGGCCCCGGCCGGGCGCCGGGCCTGCTCGGTGAGACCGATGATGGTCAGGACCTCGTCGATGCGGTCGCGCTGTTCGCCGGAGAGTCGGGCGGTGAAGGTGGGCCAGACCCGCTTGTCGCCGGCCATGGCCAGTTCCAGGTTTTCGGCCACCGCGTGCTGCTCGAAGACCGTGGGCTTCTGGAACTTGCGCCCGATCCCGGCCTGGGCGATGCGCGGCTCATCGAGTTCCAGCAGGTTGATGCTCTGGCCGAAGAACACAAAGCCCTGATCCGGGCGCGTCTTGCCGGTGACGACATCCATCATGGTGGTCTTGCCCGCCCCATTGGGCCCGATGACACAGCGCAATTCGCCGATATCGACATAGAAGGACAGGTCATTCAGGGCGCGGAAGCCGTCGAAGCTCACCGTCACCCCCTCCACATAGAGGAGCGTCTTATGGGAGATGTCCAGGGTTTCGGCGAGCGTCTTGCCCGGATTGAGATATTGCCAGCGTTCAACCTGTCCGCCCATCAGCCGGCCCTCCCCGGGAGGCGCAGACCCGCGATACCGCGGGGCAGGAAGAGCGTGACCAGCACGAAGAGCGCACCCAGGGCGAAGAGCCAGGCCTCCGGGAAGACCCCGGTGAAGACGGTCTTGCCATAGTTGACCAGGATGGCCCCCACCACCGCCCCATAGAGGGTGGCGCGCCCGCCCACGGCCACCCAGATGACCAGTTCGATGGAGTTGAGCGGCGAGAACTCGCCGGGATTGATGATGCCGACCTGCGGGACATAGAGTGCGCCGGCCACCCCCGCCAGCATGGCGGAGAAGGCAAAGAGGGCGGCCTTGACCCGCTCCACCCGGTAGCCGATGAAGCGGGTACGCGACTCGGCATCCCGGATCGCCACCGCCACCCGCCCCAGACGGGAATTCACGATGATGCGGGTCGCGAGATAGCCCAGTGCGAGCGCCGCCGCGGAGGCGATGAAGAGCCCCACGCGGGTGGCATCGCGCTGCAGGTCGAAGCCCAGCAGGTCCTTGAAGTCGGTGAGCCCGTTATTGCCGCCGAAGCCCATCTCATTGCGGAAGAAGGCGAGCATCAGGGCATAGGTCAGGGCCTGGGTGATGATGGAGAGATAGACCCCGGTGACCCGGGAGCGAAAGGCAGCCCAGCCGAACAGATAGGCCAGCACCCCGGGGACCAGCAGCGCCATCAGCGCGGCGAACCAGAACAGATCGAAGCCGTGCCAGAACCAGGGCAGCTCCTGCCAATTGAGAAAGACCATGAAGTCCGGCAGGTCCGGGTTGCCGTAGACCCCGCGGTCGCCCACCTGGCGCATCAGATACATCCCCATCGCATAGCCGCCGAGCGCAAAGAAGGCCCCGTGCCCCAGGCTCAGGATCCCGAGATAGCCCCACACCAGGTCCACGGCCACGGCGAGCAGGGCATAGGTGAGGTACTTGCCGAGCAGGGTCACCGTAAAGGTGGAGACATGCCAGGCGCTCGTCTGCGGCACCGCCAGATTCAGGACCGGCACCAGCACGGTCACCACCAGCAGCACCGTCAGCATGAGCTGACCGCCGGTATCGCCCGTCAATGCGCGTGCTATCCTCATGCCGGCGTGACCGACTTGGCGGAAGGAAGAATTTTAGCCGCAAATGAACGCAAATGAACGCGAAAAAGAAAAATGGGGCGGGACCCTGAGCGGGTGGCGCGGGGTGAGCGGGTGGCGCGTGCTGAGCAGGCTGAGCGGGACGGGGTATTGACCCCGTCCCGCACGTTTGCGATTTCACCGGAACCCAAGGTCCGCGGTCCCGGTGACGGCAGCAAAACGTTCCGGACGGGGCTAATGCCCCGTCCGGCCGCGCTTATTGGCCACATTCCCGGGCGGGGCGGGGTATTCACCCCGTCCCGCGCGTTTACGATTTCACCGCCACCCAGGGTCCGCGGTCCCGGCGACGGCAGGAAAACGGTCCGGACGGGGCAAATGCCCCGTCCGGCAGTCTGAACGGCGGCCGTCTGCCATTTGCGTTCATTTGCGTTCATTTGCGGACAAACCGTCTTTGCGTTCATTTGTGGACAAATCATCGTCGCATTCATCGCCTCACCCCTCCGCCGCCCGGCCGCGCTGGGGAAACAGACCGCGCGGGCGCTTCTGGATGAAGAGGATGATAAAGACCAGCACCAGGATCTTGGCCAGTACCGCCCCCGCCCAGGGCTCCATGAGCTTATTGGCCACCCCCAGCACGGTGCCGCCGATCAGGGTCCCCCACAGGTTCCCGACCCCGCCGAACACCACCACCATGAAGGAGTCGATGAAGTAGGCCTGCCCCATGTTGGGCCCCACGTTGGTGAGTTGCGACAGGGCCACCCCCGCCACCCCCGCGACCCCGGCCCCAAGCCCGAAGGTCAGTGCATCCACGCGCTGCGAGCGCACCCCCATGGCCCGGGCCATGGCGCGGTTCTGCGCCACGGCGCGGACCTGCAGCCCGAGCGCCGTGCGCTTGAGGATCAGCAGCAGAGCGAGGAAGACCGCGCCCGCGAAGGCCAGGATATAGAGCCGGTTGTAGGTCAGGGCGAGCCCCGGGTTGACCTGCAGTGAGCCGCTCATCCACGACGGGTTCTCCACCGTTACGTTTTGGGCCGAGATGACGGTGCGCACCAATTGTTGCAGGATCAGACTGATGCCGAAGGTGGCCAGCAGGGTCTCCAGTGGTCGCCCGTAGAGGAAGCGGATGACGGTGCGCTCGATGGCGATGCCGAAGAGCCCGGCGACGACAAAGGCCGCGGGGATGGCGACGAACAGCGAGTAATCCAGCAGTCCGGGCATCGCCTGCTGCACCAGGTAGGTGGTATAGGCCCCGAGCATCATCAACTCGCCATGGGCCATGTTGATGACCCCCATGACCCCGAAGGTGATGGCCAGCCCAATGGCCGCCAGCACCAGGACCGAACCCAGGCTGAGGCCGAAGAAGAGGGTCTCGGCACGGGCGTTCCAGGCGACCCGCGCGTCGATCCCGTCGAGACACTGCTGCGCCGCGGCCCGCACCGCCGGGTCCGGTTCGGTCGCAAGCATGGCCGCCAGGGCATTGCGCGCCTCGGGGTAGAGGCTGCCGTTCAGGGTGGTGACGGCGGCGAGCCGTTCCTCGGCCGTCCCGACCCGCAGCGCCGCCACCGCCAAGGCCAGGTCGAGCGTCGCGCGCACCCGCGGGTCCTGCTCCTGCCCCAGGCGCGCGCGCAAGGTCGCGACCGCCTCCGGGCTCGGGTCCTGCATCACCGCCCGGGCGGAGCGCAGGCGCACGGCCGGGTCCGGACTGCCGAGGCTCAGCGCGGCGATGGCGCCGCGCAGCGTCGTGCGTAGTGCATTGGTCACGGTGATCTTCTTGACCATGGACCGGTCGGCCTCACCCAGGTCCGCCCCGGTGATGGGATGGGTGAGGCGCAGGCCGGTGCCGCCCGGATGCGCCAGGACCACCGCGGGGTCACCCTCCCGCGTATAGAGGTCACCGGCAAGCAGTCCTTCGAGGATCGGCAGGGCGCGGGCGTCACCGGCGGCGACGAGCGCGGCAACCGCCTGCTGTCTGACCGCGAGTGCCCGGTCGCCCAGCCCCGGGAGGGCGTCCTCCAGGGCATCGGCCAGCGTCGCGCCCGACCACAGCAACGCCGCCGACAGCAGCCACAGGGCAGTGAGTTTAGGCAAGGCGCAACGGATCTCGTGATTTGGCATGGAGTGACCTATGGCCCTGGAACAGACAGTGACCCGTATCTCTGGAATACTCTCACGGAGACACAGAGACACAGAGACACAGAGAAGAAATAGTTAAGTAATGAGTCAGGTCGCTGTCGTTGTCGTTGTCGTTGTCGTAATCGAGGTTATCGTAGCGTCCCGGATTCTCTCGCACCCGAAAGTGCATCGCTTCTCCGATTACGATTACGATTACGACAAC
>NZ_CAIKKU010000360.1 GCF_903828115.1 uncultured Thiodictyon sp.
CTTCACAGGGGCCGGTTTCGTGCGCACCTTGCGGCCCGCACCAGCGCCTTCCCCTCCACAGGCAGACACCGCGGAACTCGCGGCGTAATGGGCGAGGTTAATCGCCGCATTCAAGTCCCGGTCGTGGCTGGCGCCACAGGCGGGGCAGTCCCAGTGCCGTATGGACAACGGCAGGGAATCCATCTTATGACCGCATCCCGAGCAGATCTTGCTGCTGGGATACCAGCGATCAGCCGCCACCACGACACCGCCGCGCAGGGCGGTCTTGTAGTCCAACTGCCGCCGGAACTCGAAGAAGCTCATGTCCGAGACAGCGCGCGCCAGGTGCCGATTCTGCACCATGCCGCGGACGTTCAGGTCTTCGATGCCGATGGTATGGAAGCGCCGCGCCAAGTCGGACGTGAGTTGGTGCGTGGCGTCCAGGCGCACGTTGGCGATGCGGGCATGAAGGCGGGCCAGCCTGGCCTTGACCTTACGCCAGTTGCGAGAGAATTTTACCTTGCGCGAGAGGCTTCGGTTGAGCCGCTCCATGCGTTTCAATTCCGCCGTGTGGGCCTTGGGGCCGCTGACTTGCTCACCGTTGGAAAGGGTGGCCAGGGTCGTGACACCCAGATCGACACCCACCACGCCTTGGTTCTCGGCGGGACGGGTGAGGGTCTGATCGGTATCCACGACGACGGCGACGAACCAGCGGTCAGCCGTGCGAGAAATCGTTGCCGACAAAATCTTGCCGGGGAAACGCAACGTCTCGCGTATCCGCACCCAGCCCAAATGGGGAAGGCGGATACGCGAACCGTCGAGGACGAATTGCTCATTGTCCAGGGCGAAGCTGTCGTTGCGACCTTTCTTGTGGAAGCGCGGGTACTTGGCGCGCCCGGCAAAAAAGTTCTTGAAGGCCTCGCCCAACTGCATAATGGCTTGCTGGGGCGCGCACTTGGTTACTTTGAGCATCCAGGGGAATTGCTCGCGCTTGATGGCGTTCAACTGCCGACGCAAGGCCGCCTCATTGGGTTTAGCCAAGAGCGGGTTGTCCTGGCACGCCTGGTACTGCTCCTGCCACTGCGCCAGCGCCCAGTTGTAGGCGAAGCGCGCAGTCCCGGCGGCCCGCGCCAAGTAGGTGCGCTGGGTGTTGTTGGGATCGAGCGCGATCTTGTGAGCCAGGATCATCGTTGGGAATCCGCCACGGGCAGCAGCACCGACAAGTCATAGCGTCGCTGGCCACCAGCGGTACGCTCGGCCGTGATCTTGCCGCTGGTTTCCCAGCGGCGCACGGTAGCGGGCGAAACGCCAAGAGCTTCCGCCGCTTCGCCTATCCTTACTTTGTAGACTTTCTTGCTCATGTTTGACAAGAATGTAGAACTTTAATCGCAACAGTTCAAGCCCACCGGGGTGGGAGCCGCCAACAGCGCACCGGCGGGCAGGGCGAGGGCGAGACAGACAATCGGGAGGTAATAGCGGCGGGTCATTGCAGGCTCCGATGATCTCAGGGGCCTTGATTATATACCCGACCCATCAGCCAACGGCGAGGTCTGTGGTCCGCACAGCGGACCCTACGACCCCGCGCCCGTAGGGTCCGCTGTGCGGACCCGCGACCTCCCGTCCGGCAGGGTGGCCGGAGCCTATGATCAAGGCCGGTCACGGGCGTGCTGGACGCGCGCGGGCCGGCCCTACACCGCCCCCCAGACCTCGCGACGGCTCCCGGTCTTGCCGGCCAGGACCTGCTCCAGGGTCTGCAGCGGGTACTTGTGGGTGTGGCCCTTGGCGGCCTGGGCGACCGTGAGCACCTTGTCCTCTGAACTCTGGCCCTTGAGGTCGCCTTTCTCCACGTAGAACTCGTCCATCAGGTTGTTCCAGACGATGCCGTCGTGGTATTGGATCAGGCAATAGCGCTGGTCGCCGATCTGGACCTGGGCACTGGCGGCGATGTCGTCGATATAGAAGATCGGGACGCACCCGGGGGCCAGGTGGCCCTGGAAATATTCGATGAACTGCGGCAGTTCCTTGATGCTCGAGAAGTTGCCGGCGACGAATTGGAGCCGGTCGGCCGTTGCCAGCACCACCGCCTGCTTGAGCAGGGCCTGGGGCGGGTTGCGTTTACGGGCCGCCTCGTCGAACTCTCCGGCCAGTATGATCAGGTCGCCGCGGAAGGCATGGAGCCCGGCGGTGCTGGTCTGGCCCTGGGCGGTGATGAGCCAGTAGCGTTCCTGTTCCTGGTAGGTGTCGAGCAGCATGGGTGATGGTCTCTTAGGTTGGTAACGAGTTAAGGACAAGTCAAACACAATCGTTGTCGTTGTCGTTGTCGTTGTCGTAATCGTAATCGGAGAAGCGATGCACGAAAGAATCCGGGGCGCCAGGATAGCCTCGACAACGACAACGACAACGACAACGACAACGACAACGACAACGACAACGACAACGACAACGAAGTACGATGGGTATCATCAATCGCTGTCGATCACCGTGGTGCGCTTCTCGGTAAGGTACAGGATGCCGTCGCGCTCCTGCACCCGCAGCCGGGTCAGCGACTCGCCCGCGCAGATCTCGCTCAGGCACTCACCGGTCGTCGGTGCATAGGTGATACCGTGCATGGAGCAGCGGATGGACTCGCCGGCGGCGTCGAAGACGTGGCAGTGTTCGCAGTCCAATTCCTTGGGCATGTGCACGCACTGATTCAGATACCCATAGGCGACACCGCGGAAGCGCACCAGGATCGCCTCCCGCGGGTCGCCGCGGTAGCGGACACGGAAGCGGTGTCGGCCCAGTTCCGCCAGGGCGGCGGACGGGCAGATCGGGGCCGCGGTCCGGGGCAGCGGTGCGGACAGGTCCGCGCCCGGTGTCTCAGGCGCCATAGGGCTGGTTGTACCAGTCGCGCAGGACCTTGAGGTCGCGCACGGGGAGGTAGGCGTAGGCGCCGATCAGGTCGTCGTGGACGGCCGTGGCCAAGCGGTGTGAGACCTTGGGGTTGGTCAGCATGTGGAAATACCAGGCGAAGGGGTAGCCGAGCACCCGGTCGAAGCCGTGGATCTGGTTGGCCAGTTGGGCGCCGCGCGCGACCACGCCGTCGGGCAGGGTCGGCGGCACCGCGGCCGACACGGGGACCGGTTTGGCGCTCAGATGGTCGTCACCCTCCTGGTCGCGATATTCGCGGATGGACAGGACCCAGTGCTCGCAGAAGATCGAGGTCTCGCCGGCGCTGCTGCGGTCCCAATCGTCCAGGAAACGGACCAGGCGCGGTCCCGCGTCCGAGGACTCCAGGAGCGCATTCACCGGGACCAGACGGCGAAAGACGAGCCGCGGCGGCCCTACCGGCTCGGGCTCCAGGCGGGGAAAGTCCAGCGGGTCGACGAATTCGGTGATGCTGTCCGGGAACCAGTCCGGGTCCGTGATGCAGCGGTCCAACACCTCCTGCAACTCCTCCACCTCGATCTGGATGAAGTCGCGCGCCGCCGGGCCGGTCGGCACCACCAGATAGTGGGTCTGACCGTTGAGGCGGGTGACGAAGAGCCGCAGGTCCGCGACCTTTTCCATCAGTTCATTGATGTCCCCGCCGGAGATCGACTCGGCCCAGGTCCCCAGGTGCTCGGCGATGCGGCCCCCGTCCAGGTCGACCACCCCGCCCAGGCGGTGCCAGCCGCCCCGGGTCAGGGCGTGCTGGACCTGCGCGCCGGGCAGCAGCCCCTCGATGGCCGCGACCAGGCCCGGGACGCCGGCGCCGGCCGGCAGCGCCGCGCAGGCCTCGGCAACCCGCAGTGCAAGGGTCTGGGACTGGTTGGGGTCAAGGTCGGTCGCTGTCATCTCTTGGCCTTTCTAGCTGGTGGCGAGGTGAAAAAAGAAGGGGATTAGGAACGGTTCACCAATAAGCTAAACAAGTCCGTTAGGGGCTACTTGTCGCCTCGTTGTCGTTGTCGTTGTCGTTGTCGTTGTCGTAATCGAGGTTATCGTAGCGCCCTGAATTCCCGAGCCGGACGGGGCAGGCGCCCCGTCCGTAGCGTGTTCTGCGGACCCGCGGCCACGCGCTTCTGGCCGCCGACGCATCAAACGTTCGGGACGGGGCGAATGCCCCGTCCCGCCCGCCCCCCGGGCGCGGGCCAGGGCGTTATTCTTCATTGCCCGCCGCGGCCCGCGCCTGCGCGGCGGCCCGGACATCCGGGTCGGCGTCCTCCAGCAGGGTCCCCAACTGGCCGATCGGCAGGCGCTCCGCCAGGCGCAGGCGCACCCGCCAGTCGGGGTCGCGCAGCAGGCCGTTGGCCTCCTCGAAGCGGATGCGCCCCGCGACGGTGATACGTACCTCCGCGTCGGGGTCGTTGCGCAGCAGGCCCAGGCTTTCCAGCGGCAGGCGCCCCGCCACGGTGCAGCGTACCTGGCGGTCCGGGTCGCGGATCATCCGGAACAGGCGCCCGATCGGCAGCCGCCGCGCGACATATTGGCGCACCAGGTAGTCCGGGTCCGCGGCCAGCCGCTCCAGGCGTTCGGGGGGCAGGCGGTCGGCGACCATCACCCGCACCTCCCGGTCCGGGTCGCCGATCAGCGGGTCCAGGGCCTCGACCGGCAGGCGGTAGGCGAGTACGCGCCGGACCACCTCGTCCGGGTCATGGATCAGGGACAGGAGTTGGCGCTGGGAGAGATAGCGGGCGGCGATGGCGCGGCGTTCCCAGAAGGCATCGCCCGCGTAGGTGTCCGCCAGGGCCGGGTTGACCCGGAAGAAGCGCTCGATCTGACGCCCGCTCATGGCGCGCACGCACACATCCCCCGGGGTGCAACGCCCCTGGGTGAGCAGGTCGCGCCGGTGGGGGCACTCGGCGCAGTTGGCGATGGGCGTCGCGGACATGCCGGGCGGACTCGCCACTGGCCCAGGGGCGGGTGCCCTACTGGGCACCATGGTCCAGTTCCGCCAGGACCAAGCCGGTGGCGGCGTCCGGATCGGCGGTCAGGCGCAGGCAATGCGCCTGCCCATCGACCAGATAGAGGTTGAAGCCCGCGGCCCGGCGCACCGGCGCCGCGACCCCGACCCCCTCGCCGATGTCCTCGTCCCGGCAGTAGGTGAAATGGATGGGCGCGAGGGTCTCGCGCAGGGCCCCGACGGTCTGCTCGGAGAGGCCCGCACGTTCCACGATCTGCACCACCTGGTCGAGTCGCTCGGTGCTGATCATGCCGGGTCCTCTTCGCTCAAGGCAAAGCGGATACGCTCCTGCGGGGGCTTGCCCATTGCCTTGGCGAGCCACGGCGGGGTCTGGTGGGCCAGGGTCTCCTGGAGCCGGACCATGCGCTCCCGGGCGCTGCCGCCGCCGGAGTCCTTGATCGGGTGGATGTCGAGCTTGATCACCTTGGCCGCGGCCGGCCCGCCGATGGAGGCGACATAGAGGACCTGGCAGTCGCCGATCAGCCCGGCGCGGTAGGCATTCTTGTCCTCGGCACCGGTGTCCTCCACCCGTCGCACGGCGATCAGCCGGCACTGGGTGGCCGAGACCTGGTAGATCAGGAACCGGCGGGCGGCGCCGAAGTGCCCATCCAGGTTCTCGCCGGTGTCCGAGGCGCAGGCGACGCGGATGGAGTCCGGCATGTCGTCGTCGGTGTAGGGATCGAGCGGGGGCGGGGGGGCCGCATCGGTGAGCCCCTCGCCCTTGAGGTAGGTCAGGGCGGCCTTGAGTGCATCGGGGTCGATGTCGCCCAATTCCCCGGCCGCCGCGGTCCGCAGGTCCTTGACCTTGAGGGCGGCGAGCTTCTCCGCCGTCGGCGGCAGCCCGACCGCATCGGCCAGGACCCGGAGCAGCCGCGCCGGGTCGGTCTCCGGCAGTGCGCGGGCGGCCAGGCCGATCCGCAGGGCGAGGTCTTCGGAGATGGGGCTGGGCATGGTTGGTTGTCCGCGAGTGACCTTAAGTGAATACAGATACGGGAAAGAATCGGGAGGGTAGGATGGATCGGCCGGGGCTGGTGGAGGCGCTTCGCTCAATCCATCCTACACCCCGGCCGCCTGAGGAACGGTTCACTAATCAAGTTAAACAATTCCATTCGCTACTGCCTGTAGCGCCGTTGTCGTTGTCGTTGTCGTTGTCGTTGTCGTGATTGAGGTTATCGTACCGCCCCGGATTCTCTTGCACCCCAAAGTGCATCGCTTCTCCGATTACGACAAC
>NZ_CAIKKU010000361.1 GCF_903828115.1 uncultured Thiodictyon sp.
CTTGCTCGTCTCGAAGTCGTAGAGGTCTTTGCGAAAGGCGGCCTCGGCCTCCGCGGGTAGCCGGATCATCCAGTCGATGACCCGAAACAGCTCCAGGACCGTGCCGCGGTCGTAGCCGCGATCATACATCAGCCGGATCAAGCGCAGCTTCCAGGCCCGGCGCTGGTCGACATCGCCCCGGTCCTTGGCGCGAATCTGGGCCATGACCACCAGCGCGAAGCGGTTGTCGCTCTGCTCCAGCTCCGCCCAACGCGAGTTCCGGGGACAGTATACTCAATTCGCGGGGTGTTCCGGCGGGCATAGGGGGGACGTACCATGGATATGGAGGGCGAGTCTATGCCCAAGCGTGCCGCTGGCCCGCGGCCTTCGGCTCCTGACTATCGCCCGTCCCCTTCAGTGCGTGAGCGACGAGGTCGATGGCGAGGCGTTCCGCGGCCGAAAGTTACGCCGATCTAATGGTTTGCTGCGATTGGCCAAGCGCCCCCGCCACGCCCGGACACTAACGGTCGCGAGCGGGCGTTCCGCGTAGTAGATGTCGAGCAGGACAGCACCGGTACCGCTTGGATGCCAGATCGCTGCGGATCAGGCCGCGTCCAGCATTTCCAAGAAGCTCGCCTGGTCGAGGCTAGCATCAAGACGCGAAAGCGACGCCCGCTCGATGACGTTCTTATTGATCAGCAGAGACCGCACGACGCTCGGATCGACATGAAAATGTCCTGCCGCTGCCGCGATATCCTCGTCTTCGGGGGAATCGCTGCCGAGAAAATTGCGTAACGCCTCGAACGGACAAAGCAGGCTTTGAGCGAAGGCACGCTGGAATCTCTGGCGAGCGGTATTCGACGTATTGGTCGCCAGCGGTCCCATCGCGTCGTTGCGAGCCCACAAGGTATCTCCGAGGGCTCGACAAAGCTCGAAGCGGCGACCTTGGGGGCGCCGCGAGCGCAACGATACCGCCTGGCGCTCGCCGCTCCCGCTTACGCGAAGACGCAGCCCATAGGGCGGTTGGCCGCTGGACGTTGGCAGGCTGAAAACGGTCGGCTGGACCCCGAGGAGCTTGGCGAGTCGCTTGTTGAGCAGACGTTCGGAACCGATGCCAGCGACCGATCTCACTTGCTCGGCCGCTTTTTCCGCGGCCACCCACGGCGGCTCCGAGGGGTTGCGCTGAATTTCGCCGATCTCCGATACAAGCGAAAAATCGCATTTTTGGCCGGCTTTATCCGCCATTTCGAGCTCGCATGCTAAGGTATGTGACGCGTCGGCCCCCGGGCTTGCTGCGATGGCCTCCTCGACGGATTCCAGACCGAATCGGCTCGCCAGATCGCCCGCCTCGACGATCGCCGCCTCCGGCCCCATGTCGGGATCGTAGCCCAGCCGCGCCTCGAGTCTGCGCCAGATGGCGATTTCGGAGTCTTCCCGCTCTTCCCGCAATGTGCCAATCAATGATCTTAGCGCGTCCCGATCCGAGCCGAATCCATGCTCGTTGTCGGACACCCGATCAAGATAGCGATCCACCGCCATCTCGAAATCCCGGGCATCGACAAACCGCAGTGCGTCGATGAGATAGCGCACCGGACCGACTACACCCACAGGATCGGAGCGGCTCATGAGTCCGATGCGATCCAGATCGCCCCAGACCGCCAATCGCGGCCAGGCGTAGCCGCCGCCGATTGACGACAGATCATGGGCAAGGCGCCACTCAGCGGTCTGCCTGCCCGCACAGATGCCCTCCCAGCGCAGCCGCCACCAGTTATCGCAGAGCCAAAAGGCCAATTGCGCGGGTGGGGCTATCACACTGTCGTCCGGCCGATTGGCCGGCTCCCGAAGCAACCGGGTGAAAACGGTATCCCCAGCGGCGATGCGGATACCGCAAGGGTCTTCCGGCCCGGCCTGATCGGCATCGCACAAATCAATAGAAAATCCGGTCATTGCTTAAACCCGTAAAGAAATAGGGGACGTACCACCAAAAGCCGCCGACGATCCTCCCCCAGTTCCATCGCTCGCTCAAGCCACGCCGCCAAATACTTCCTCCAAGCTCCTGCACTCCAACACCCGATCCGCCCAAGCCTCAAGCTCGGCCTCCCCGGCTTGCTCCAGGCGTTGCTCGACCCACGCGGGGAGCGGACCGAAGCGTCGGTTCAGCATCCGACGTAAGAATTTGGTCTCCCCTTTCTGCACACCTTGCGCCATCCATTGCTCGGTCCAGGTCATGCCTCGCTCGGCTGGCATGTCGTTGATCTCCGGCAATTCGTTGAGGTTCGGGCCCTCGATCCCGGGCAGCCGGGCCAGGAGCAGTACGCGCTTGAGCCAGACAACGAAGGCGCGGCGCAAGCCGGCGTTCTCCGGTCCAGCCAGCCATTCGACCAGACAGCCGACAACCCGTTGGATGTTCTCGGGGGCGCGGGCGTTCTCCAGCCGGAACAGGGCGGCGGCAGCGTTGGGCAAGCCCTCAAGATCGGCCTCGCGGTAGCGACACTCTTCCAGCAGAAGATAGCGCATCTGGGGCTGCCAGCGCACCAGTTGCGGGGGCAGGCAGGGGTCGATCATGTCGGCCAGGTCGGTCTTGGCGGGCCAGGGATCGGAACCGTTGTAGATAACCACGGGCAGCACGGGCGGCAGCGGATCGCCAGGGCCGATCTCGCCGGACTTGAGCAGATCCTAGTAGAGCAGACCGATGTAGGTCAGGAGCCGCACGGCCATGGCGCGGTCGACCGTGGACTGAAACTCCAGGATCATTCGGTTTTCCGCTGGTGCTGTTCGTCGGCTTCTTCGCCTTTGCCCTCAATGGTATGCCGCGGGACTGGGGCGCACTGCCGGGCTGGCTGCTCGGGCAGGCGGCACCGGCTGCCGCCAACAGCGACCCCAACTGGCCAGCCCTCGCGCCCTTCGCCGATTGGCTGGCCGGGCGCGGGGGCTAACCGTAGGGTCCGCTGTGCGGACCGAACCCCGCGCGAACCCGACCGGGAAAGCTTCACGCAGCAGACCCGGGCTTGCTGGGAATACCGGCCGCAGCACTCAGGCGAACGGCTCCCCCGGCGCCTCGGGTTGGGGCCTGGGCGAGGCCAGCACCTTGTCGATGCGGCGGCCGTCCATGTCGATGATCTCCAGGTCCCAGCCCTCCCAGTCCACCAGGTCCCCGGTCTGGGGTACCCGGCCCAGGAGCCACAGGAGCATGCCGCTGAGGGTGTGGTAGCGGCCCTTGTCCTCCTCCGGCACGGTCTTCAAACTCAGGCGGTCCTTCAGTTCCATGATCGGGATCAGCCCGTCCAGGAGCCAGGAGCCGTCCGCGCGCGCGACCGCCCAGGCGTCCTCGGGGTCGCGGGGTTGGAACTCGCCGGTGACCGCCTCCAGCACGTCCTGCAGGGTGACGAGCCCCATGAGGTCACCGTATTCGTCGATGACGAAGACCATCTGGGCGCCGTTGGCGCGGAATTCGCCCAGCAACTGCATGCCGGTGAGCGACTCCGGCACATAGACCGCCGGCTCCAGGTCCGCGGCCAGGTCGACACCCTGGCCGCGCAGCGACTGGCTGAACAGGTGTTTCATCACGGCGACGCCGACCACGTCATCCAGGCCGCCCCGGCAGACCGGGAAGCGGGAATGGACCGAGCCGGCGATGCGCGCCAGATTCTCTTCCAGGGGCGTGTTGAGGTCGAGCCAGGCGATCTCGCCCCGCGGCACCATGAGCGAGCCCATCTGCCGGTCGTCCAGGCGAAAGACGTTACGCACCATGTGGTGCTCGGAGGCGTCGATCACCCCGGCCTGCGATCCCTCCAGCAGCAGGGCATGGATCTCGTCCTCGGTGACCCGGGACCCGACCTGATCGCGTTGACCGAGCAGGCGCAGCAGGGCGCCGGTGGACCAGGAGAGCAGCCAGACAAAGGGGCGGGCGGTGACGGACAGGGCGTGCATGGGCCGCGCCACCAGCCGCGCCACCCCCTCGGGGTCGATCTGGCCCAGGCGCTTGGGCACCAACTCACCGACCACGATGGAGACATAGGTGATCAGGACGACCACCAGGATGGTGGCGACGATCCCGGCCGGGTGCGGATTCACCCCCGCGACCTCCAGCAGGTCCGACAGGGGTTGCGCCAGCGCGGCCTCGCCCACGATGCCGCTTAAGACCCCGATGGAGGTGATGCCGATCTGGATGGTGGAGAGGAAGCGGGTCGGGTCCTCGCCCAGCTTGATGGCCATCAGGGCAGCGGCGTCGCCCTCCTCTGCCCGGCGCGCCAGGCGGGTGCGCCGGGCGGTGACCAGGGCGATCTCGGACATCGCCAGGGCGCCGTTGAGGACGATCAGGCCGATCAGAAACAGGACTTCCATGGATGGGGTCTCGGGGGGTGGGTACAAGGGCTGGGTAGCCGTTCGACTGCGGACGGGACGGGGCATTTGCCGGGAGCGATCAGAACTGATGTGTTAACGCACATTGCGTACCCTAAAGCTACAGCTACCGGACGTTCTCACGGACCGGGCGTCGTTGTCGTTGTCGTTGTCGTAATCGTGGTCGGATTATTCGATTACGACAAC
>NZ_CAIKKU010000362.1 GCF_903828115.1 uncultured Thiodictyon sp.
GTAATCGAATAATCCGACCACGATTACGACAACGACAACGACAACGACAACGACAGCGCACCCGGGATCTCGGTCACCACATCAGGTCTGATCGCACCCGAGCCGGCCGGTCAGCGGTGTTCCTCCAGCCGGAACCCGAGCAGTTCCAGGACCAGCGCGATGCCGGCGCCGCCCAGGAGCCCGCCCAGGAAACCGGACGGCAGTTCGCGATGGACCTGCCCCAGCAGGTCGTGGCTGGTCCCGTCCAGGGCCAGCGTCGGGGCCCCCCCGAGCAGCCAGATGCCGGCGGCAACCATGGACGCGATCAGACCGGCCACCAGCGCCGCCGCCACGTCAACCGGGACCAGTCGTCGGCCGCGGCCGATCAGCCAGCGTTCCGCGACCTCGAACAGGGTGCCGACCAGGACGACCAGGACGGCGGCGAGGACGAAGGTCCCCGCCGGCCAACCGGAGGCGACCACCGCGGCCACCACCGCCCCCGCGATCAGCCCCCCAAGTAGCCCGGCCAGGGTCCGGGACAGGGGCCGCCCGGCGGCGTCCGTCATCCAGGCATAGAAGCTGCCGACCCCCAGACCGACCACCGCGGCAACCCCGGCGCTGGCGCCGAGCCCCAGCTCCGGACCGCCCAGGATCAGGGACCCGACGGACGCCAGGACCCCGGCCATGGCGCCGCTCAGGGCCACTGGCATGGCACTGTAGAAGGCGGCCGTGGCCATCGCCGCCGCCGCGGCGGCCACCAGCGGCGACTGCCAGGCGGTGAGTCCAAGCGCCATGAGCACCTGCTGCAGACCCGCGAACAGGGCGCCGCAGAGCCCCCCCGCCAGACCCCACACCACGACCGTCATCACCAGCGCGGTGAGCTTGTCTTTGTTTATCATCTCGGGCCCTGCCCCACTGGTGGTAACCTTTGGTAGTCTAACAGGACCAGGCAGCGCACCGGGCCCCGCAACCGTCGCCGGACCACGCAAGGCGCCGTCCGCTCTCAACTCAATCTTCGCCCCCTGACCGGCACCCGGGTCCGATACACTTGCGCCACTCAACCAACAAGCCCGCACGCCCCATGTCCGAGTCCACTGCCAACGGCACCCGCCGCACGATCGACGGCGAGCTGCGCGTCTACTACGACGGGTACTGGATCAAGGCCTATGACCCCCCGCCCAACTCGGAGGAGACCCGCAAGCGCCTGATTCAGGCCCTGACGCGGCGCCTCTTCAACCATGTCGAGCACGGGATCAACATCCCCGGGGCCCGCCTGGACGAGGCGCGCGAGGCCTACCAGTCCGAGACCCATATCGAGCGCAAGCGGGTCAACGGGGCCATGCTGGCCGGTGCGCTGTTCAACCGCGCCGCGGATATCTTCACCTCGCTCGTGGACTTACAGTCCGCGGGGGTCGAGATCGCGCCCGACAACACCCTGATGCGCGAGTGCGGCCAATGCCTGATGGAGGCCCTGGATCTCGGCAAGATGGTGCGCCACCGCGGCGGCGACGAGGGCATCGACGAGTTGTGGGGGGAGCCCTTCAAGGCTTTCTCGATCCCCATCGAAGACTTCTACGAGGGCCGTTATCTGAAGATGGCCATGGCCATGCGCGACATCGACCGCCTCGGCACCGGCCTCAAGGACGCCTTCTCCACCAGCACCCGGTTCTCCAACATCGATCCGCGCATCGACCATCTGGTACGGGCGGCCAAGCGCAAGTGCGAGATCCTGCGCACCGACGCCTGCATCTTCGAGGTCTGGCCGGACTATGTGGTCGCCCGCGAACAACTCTGCAACATCGCGCCCCAGTTACCGACGATCCCGGACGCGGCGGCCATCCGCGAGGTGTTGGAGGGCGCACGGCTGCTGCGCGAGGGGACCGAACTCGTCACCCACATCGTGCGCGCCCGGGTCCCCATGCCCAAGAGCACCCGGGAGTTCCTCGATCGCTGCAACCGCTTCCGCCAGGCCGTCTGCAAATCCAACGGCGAGGGCCGGTAAGAAACGACTCAAGATTTGGGCCATGCAAACATGGCAAGACCCTCGCTACGGCGAGTTCATTGATCTCAACAAGGACTCCGACATGAAACGATTGATGCTTTGCGTATCGGTGGCAACGGCCCTGGCAGCCGCCGCGGCAACCGCCGGCCCCATCGCCGACTCGGTGGCTCAGACCAAGGTCCCGCTCACCACCTGCATGGACCTGGTCGCCGAACAGATCGGCGCCGCGATCGACCACCTGGAGTTCGAGTCGCGCCAGGGCGATCCGACCTATGAGTTCGAGGTGAATGCCAAGGGCGCCACCTACTATGTGGGTTGCAGCGCCGGCACCGGCTTGATCTCGGCGGTCGACCTGGTGGTCAAGGCGGACGACCCGCGCTGGACTGCCGTCGCGAAGATCACGCCGGAGCAGGCCACGAGTGCCGCCCTTGCCCGCTACCCCGGCGAGGTGGAAGAGATCAAACGGCTCTTGCTCCAATCGGGTCCGGCGGTCTATGAAGTGGACATCGAGATCCCCGGCGGGGACGGTGAATTCAACATCTACGTGGATGCCGCCGACGGCGCCATCGTCCAGGTCAACGTGGAATACTGGGAGATCCCGGAGTCTATGCCTGGAGGCTTGGACTGACCCTGTACTAAACGCCGATCGGTACCCGATCGGCGTCTGACTTAAGGATTGACAGGATGACAAACTCGAGTTTCCGGTCATCGGCAATCCTGTAAATCCTGTTAATCCCGTCCATTTGTCATAAAATCCACAGATGAACACAGATGAACACAGATGAACACAGATTTTCTTTGAGTTGTCATGCGCTTATGGCTGATGTCGCAATCACTGGCAAGGCAAGCCCCTGACCAAGCGCAAGCCAATGAATAATCTGTGATAATCGGTGTTCATCCGTGGATAACTGCCCGTTCCAGGTTTATTCGCGTTTTCCGCGGACTCATTCCCCCCGTCCCCAGCGACGCCGCAGATCACTGCACCGCGGCCATCCGGGGCGCGCCGCCGCCGACGCGCGCCTTGACGGCGTTGCCGAGTTGGTACACGGCCATCGCATAGTAGGTGAGGTGGTTGTAGCGGGTGATCACATAGAAATTGTGCAGGCCCAGCCAATACTCGTAGCCGCTGCCGACGTCGAACTTGAGCAGGCTCGCCGAATTCGCCCCGCCCAGGGACCCGGCCGGGGTGATCCCGGCGCCGGCCAGGGTGGCGAGCGAATAGTTGGTATCGAACCCGGCCTTGAGGGACCCGGCGCCCGGACCGCTCACCGTCGCCCGCACCACCACCGGCTCCCCGGTACGCCAGCCGTGGCCCTTGAAATAGTTGGCGACACTGCCGATGGCATCCACCGGATGCCACAGGCTGCGATGCCTGTCCCCGTTGAAATCCACCCCGTAGCGGCGAATGTTCGAGGGCATGAACTGACCATAGCCCATGGCCCCGGCGAAGGAGCCGGTAGGTTGGAAGGGGTCGATGCCCTCCTCCCGGGTCAGGAGCAGGAAGGCCTCCAACTCACCGGTAAAGTACGCGGAACGCCGCGGGTAGGCGAAGGACAGGGTCGCGAGCGCATCGATGATGCGGGTCTTGCCCATGATCCGGCCCCAGCGGGTCTCGACCCCGATGATGCCGACGATGATCTCCGGCGGCACCCCATAGTTCGCGGAGGCGCGCTGCAGCTCCGCACGGTGTTGATTCCAGAAGGCCACGCCCTTGTCGATGTTGTCGCTCGTGATGAACTTGGCCCGGTGGCGGTTCCAGGCCCCGGTGGGGACGGCCGGACCGCTGCCCTTGCGCAGGGGCTTGTTCATCTGCGCGATGATCCAGTTCTGGCGTTGGGCGCGCGCGAGGATACTCATGACCGCCTCGGCATCGTAGCCGTGGCGCTGCTGCATGGTCTGGGCGAAGCGCAGCGCGGCCGGGTTGTTGGCGAAGTTGCCCGAACCGCCGCCGCCCCCATAGGCCGACCCCTCGGGCGCGCGGCCGGCGCCCTCCCGCGCAGGATTGGAGCCGCAACCGGCGAGCGTGAGGAACAGCAGAAACGAGAACAGGGACAGGATGACGCGCACGAAATACCCCGCGGGCTAGGTCAGACAGGCCAGGTCGGGATGGTAAGCCATCTTCTGAGGAATGCAAGCCAAGGCCGCATTTTCGCAGGGCTTCAACGCGACCCCAAGGACCAGTCCCGCCACCGCTCCGGGCGGCGCTTCAGCCACCCAGCACCAGGATCGCATCCATCTCCACCGCCGCACCCCTGGGCAGGGCCGCCACGCCCACCGCCGCCCGCGCCGGGTAGGGCTCGCTGAAAAACTCCGCCATGACCTGATTGACCAGGGGAAAGTGGGTGAGATCCGTCAGGAAAACGTTGAGCTTGACCACCTCGTCCAGACTGCCGCCCGCCGCCCCCGCCACCGCGGCGAGATTGCGCAACACCTGCCGGATCTGCGCCTGCATGTCCCCGTCCACCAAGGCCATGGTCTGCGGCACCAGCGGGATCTGACCCGAGAGATAGACGGTATCCCCCACCCGGACCGCCTGGGAGTAGGTCCCGATCGCCGCCGGCGCCGCCTCGGTATTGATGATCTGTCTGGGCATCTGGGGACTCCGCGTTGGGTGTGGGTGTTGGGCTTGAGATTGTCGCGCGCGGCTCAGTCGGTCCCCGTAGGGTCCGCTGCGCGGACCAACGACCTCGGGGTTCACTCGCTGGTCGGGCCATCACCCAGGCCATCGCGCGGGGGGTGCGATCAGAACCGATGTGTTAACGCACCTGTCGTAGGGTACGCACCGCGCACCCTACAGTTACCGCTACCGGACGTTCTCACGGTCCGGGCGCCGTTGTCGTTGTCGTTGTCGTTGTCGTTGTCGTAATCGTGGTCGGATTATTCGATTACGACAAC
>NZ_CAIKKU010000363.1 GCF_903828115.1 uncultured Thiodictyon sp.
AATCGAATAATCCGACCACGATTACGACAACGACAACGACAACGACGCCCGATCGGTGAGAACGTCCGGTCGCTATACCCTACGACATGTGCGTTAACACATCAGTTCTGATCGCACCCCGCAAGTGCACTGGAGCGGGTGCCGAGCGCGCCGCGGTGATATGCTTGTCGGCTTCCCGCGGGCGTCGCGGGAGCCGGCCAGCCAGCCGGGTAACCGCACCTACCGGGAAACGCATCGCGATGGCCGAACAGCCTGACGGGTTGATTACGATCCAAGACTATATCCGCTGGGGGGCGACCCGGTTCAACCGGGCCGGGCTCTGGTTCGGCCACGGGACGGACAATGCCCTGGACGAGGCGGCGCACCTGGTCTTGAGTTGCCTGGAACTGGAACCCGGGCTGCCCCCCGCCTTTCGGGAGTGCCGCCTGACCCCGGCGGAGCGCGTAACCGTGGCGGATCTGATCGAGCGGCGGATCACCGAGCGGGTGCCCGCCGCCTATCTCACCGGGCGCGCCTGGTTTGCCGGGTTGGCGTTCGAGGTCAACGATCAGGTGCTGGTGCCCCGCTCCCCGATCGCCGAACTGGTCGAGGCCGGCTTCGATCCCTGGATCGACTCCGCACGGGTCGGTCGGGTGCTGGATCTCTGTGCCGGCAGCGGTTGTATCGGGATCGCCGCGGCGCTCTTTCTGCCGGACGCGGACGTCGATCTGGTCGATATCTCGCCCGCGGCCCTGGAGGTCGCCCGCCGCAACGTGACGCGCCACGGGGTGGGGGATCGGGTGCGGGTCCTGGAGTCGAACCTGTTCGACGCGCTGGCGGGTCAGCGCTATGACGTCATCGTCTCCAATCCCCCCTATGTCGCACGCGCGGAACTCGCGGCGCTGCCCCCCGAATATCATCGCGAGCCGGCACTGGGTCTGCTGGGGGGGGAGGACGGACTGGACCTGGTGCTGCTGATCCTGCTGGAGGCCGGCCGCCACTTGAGCGATGGGGGCATCCTGATCCTGGAGGTCGGCAACGCGGCCCAGGAACTGGAGCGGCGCCTGCCGCGGGTGCCCTGGACCTGGCTCGAGTTCGAGCGCGGCGGGGAGGGCGTACTATTGTTGACCCGTGAGCAACTCACCCTGCACCAGAGCGCGTTCGAGGAGGCTTGAGTCCAAGACGGGCGGCCCGAGGGGCGCCGCGAGCCCGTCACCGTCCACTACCATTGCACAACAGCCTGATCACGCACGGCAGCGTGATCATTTCAGCGCCCCGGCCGATCGGTGCGACCCGGCGAGGGGTCCCGGCGGTCCCGGGCCCCGCCGCCGCGTCCGCCCACTGCGCGGGCCTCGCAACCATTTCAGACACCTGAGGGTAGAATCGATGGAACAGGGTATCTCCTTTGACCTGGGCCTGATCCGCCGCTATGACCAGAGCGGCCCCCGTTACACCTCCTACCCGACGGCGGTGGAGTTCGACGAGCGCTTCGACGAAGCCGCCTATAAGGCTGCCTGTGCGCGCAGCAACCTGAGCGGGCGGCCGTTGTCGCTGTATTTTCACCTGCCGTTTTGCGATACGGTCTGTTTTTACTGTGCCTGCAACAAGATCGCCACCAAGGACCGCAGTCTCGCCCCGCCCTATCTGGAGCGCTTGCACAAGGAGATCGCGATGCAGTCCGCGCTCTTCGACCGCCATCGGGTGGTCGAGCAACTCCACTGGGGCGGCGGTACCCCGACCTTCCTGAGCCACGACCAGATGCAGGCGTTGATGGATCAGACCCGTCGCCACTTCACCCTGGCGGACGACGCCGTCGGCGAATTCTCCATCGAGATCGACCCGCGCGAGGCGGATGCCGCGACCGTCGCCCTGTTGCGGCGCATCGGCTTCAATCGCATGAGCCTGGGGGTGCAGGACTTCGACCCGCGCGTCCAGGCGGCGGTCAACCGCATCCAGACCGAGGCGGAGACGCTCGAGGTCCTGGATGCGGCGCGCGCCCAAGGCTTCCGCTCCATCAGCCTCGACCTGATCTACGGCCTGCCGCTGCAGACCGCGGCGAGCTTCCTCAGCACCCTGGACCGCATCATCGAGCTGACCCCGGACCGCATCTCGGTCTTCAACTACGCCCACCTGCCGACGCGCTTCAAGGCCCAGCGCCGCATCAACGAGACCGACCTGCCGGCCCCGGAGGTGAAGCTTGAGATCCTGCAGAGCACCATCGCGCGCCTGGGCGAGGCCGGCTATGTCTATATCGGCATGGACCACTTCGCCCGTCCGGACGACGAGTTGGCCCAGGCTCAGCGCGCCGGTACCCTCTATCGCAACTTCCAGGGCTACTCCACCCATGCCGACTGCGACCTGATCGGGCTCGGGGTCACCTCCATCGGCAAGGTGGACAACACCTACGGGCAGAACCGGCGCGAGCTCGACGAGTATTACGCCGACCTCGACGCCGACCGCCTGCCGGTCTTCCGCGGACTGACGCTCAATCGCGACGACCTGATCCGCCGCGATGTCATCACCCGGTTGATCTGCAACTTCCAACTCTCCATGCCGGCCGTAGAGGCCGCCTGGGACATCGTGTTCGCGGACTATTTCGCGGATGCCTTGAAACGCCTGGAGGTCATGGTCGGCGATGGACTGCTCCAGATCGAGGACGGGACCATCCGCATCCTGCCGCGCGGACGCCTCCTGGTGCGCAATATCTGTATGGCCTTCGACGCCTATCTTGCGAACAAATCCGGCCCCATCGGGTTCTCAAAGGTTATCTAGGGCTTGGCACAGCGGGTGCGACCAGAACTGACGTGGTGACCGAGATCCCGGGTACGCTGTCGTTGTCGTTGTCGTTGTCGTGATCGTGGTCGGATTATTCGATTACGACAAC
>NZ_CAIKKU010000364.1 GCF_903828115.1 uncultured Thiodictyon sp.
CGCCGCGAGTTCCGCGGTGTCTGCCTGTGGAGGGGAGGGCGCTGGCGCGGGCCGCAAGGTCCGCGTGAAACCGGCCCCCGTGAAGCAGGAAGTCAACTTTATTCATGTTTACGCATGAATTTGTAAGTTTGATAGAACGGCTCTTGCCCCGCCCCCGCGCGTCAAGGTGTCGCGGCGGCATCCGAACCAAGCACCCGGTCCACTTCCTTTTGCACTGCGGGACTCATGTTGACTGGCTTGATAGCGACTTGTGGATGATTGCGCGCGAATACGCGGAATATCTCATCGACGAACGAGCGGCCCACCATATCGACGCCGGCGAAATCCAACAGGACGTTGCGGAAACGCTCGACGCGATTCATGATGCGCTTCGCCTGGGAACGGGAGACGAGGGCAACGCCTTCGTAGAGCGCCAAGCGGACCGGCACGACGGTCTTTGAGAAGTCGAGTGTATCGGCATCAGTGTATTCGTTGAAGACCGATGCCAGGGTCCGTTGCGTCGTTGGCGAAAGGATCATGGTCAGCAAGGTCCCACCGGTTGCGCCTTGCAGGTGAACAAGGAAATCATTGTCGCTTTCTTCGCTGTGGCTAAAGGCCAGGTCACCGGCAGTGATCCGGAAGAAATCGAACGCCCGCGAGGTAAAAAAAATACCCTCACCCGTGTGGTTCTCGGGATCGGTCGTCAGCTTGCCCTTACTCAACTCCAGGATCGCCTCCCGCGGATCGGCGAGGTCCAACAGGCGCGCAATGCGCTTGAAAATGCCCTCTCCATCATCCCAAATTCTGAGCAATAACGATTCGTCGTCGCGCTGCGCGACAATCACGACGCGAGTCCCGGCGGAGTGGTCGATCGCGTTGTTCAGCATCTCCGTGAAACCGTAATGCCAGATGTCCTGAACGTTCTTTCCCAGACCATCGACGAGATAGGCAAAGTCGCTGGCGTAGACACGGTCCTCGGCGATGGCCCCAAGGGCATAGGTCCCGGTCTGCCGGCGGTTTGGGCCGAGTCGATAGGTACGCCCGCGGGTCGTTCCGGCGGCCTCCAGGAAACCCTGCCGGATCAGGTGGGTCAGGTGTCGATGGACCGCCTGACGGGTGATGCCGAAGCGCTCGCAGGCGTCGGCGACGAGGTCCGCGCGCCCGGACCTGACGACGTCGATCAGGTGGCGGCGAATGGCTTGCGATTCTCTGGTCTTGCCGAGTTCCACCGGATGCCCCTCAAGTCACTTAAAGATAGGTCGATTGTAAACTTGAGATTCTCAGTTTGTAACGCATCCGACACAAGAATGGATCGCCCACCGTCCCCAAGGGCAACCTGCGAGGTACAGGCTTCAAATCGCTTGGCAATGCCTACATAAGACCTAAAATGGCAGATTGGCCCGCAGACCTGCCGCCGCGGCCGCAAGCCGCCCGCCACCCCCTTACCGCCATCGTTCCACTGGAGATTACAAGATGTTACAAGCCTACCGCCAGCACGCCGCCGAACGCGCCGCGCTCGGCATTCCGCCGCTGCCGCTGACCGCGCAGCAGACCGCCGACCTGATCGAGCTGATCAAGAACCCGCCGGCCGGTGAGGGCGACGTTCTGCTGGATCTGCTGACCCACCGGGTGCCCCCGGGCGTGGACGACGCGGCCAAGGTCAAGGCGAGCTTCCTGGCCGCGGTGGCGCACGGCGACCTCAAGGTCGGCCTGCTCGGCAAGGCCAAGGCCACCGAACTGCTCGGCACTATGGTGGGCGGCTACAACGTACACCCGCTGATCGAACTGCTGGACGACGCCGAGGTCGCCGCCGTCGCCGCCGAGGGTCTGAAGATGACCCTGCTGATGTTCGATTTCTTCAACGACGTGGCGGACAAGGCCAAGGCCGGCAACGCCAAGGCGAAGGAGGTCATCGAGAGCTGGGCGCAGGCGCAGTGGTTCACCAGCCGCCCCGAGGTACCCGAGTCCATCACTGTCACGGTCTTCAAGGTGCCGGGTGAAACCAACACCGACGACCTGTCGCCCGCCCCCGATGCCTGGAGCCGCCCCGACATCCC
>NZ_CAIKKU010000365.1 GCF_903828115.1 uncultured Thiodictyon sp.
CTGCCCGCAGCACGCAACGCAGCGGTCGCCAGCGAGATCGCGCCGCACTGGGGTGCGGCGCTCCCAGTGGCCGGGATGCTGATCGAGGCCACGATAATCTCGATTACGACAACGACAACGACGCGACGAGCATTTCCTGATTTATTCGTGAACCGTTCCTTACTTTAACCAGGACCAGCCCATGGGCGCCAACGAGCCACACCACCAGACCGCCGGGGGCCCGGACCAACCCGCCCGGATCGGACCCAACGCCATCCTGCGCGTCATCGAGGCCTTGGGCGCCGGCCCGGATGCCGCGGCCACGCCGCGCATCTTCGCGCAGGCCGGACTCGCCCACTACCTTGAAACCCCGCCCACCGAAATGGTGGACGAACGCGAGGTCACCGCGCTGCACCAGGCCCTGCGTGACATTCTCGGCATCAAACAGGCGCGCCAGATCGGCGCCGACGCCGGGCGGCGCACCGGCGACTACCTGCTCGCCAACCGCATCCCCCGCCCGGTGCAACGCCTGCTCAAACTCCTGCCGCGCGCACTCGCCGCCCGGGTCCTGCTCAGGGCCATCGAGAAGAACGCCTGGACCTTCGCCGGCGGCGCCCGCTTCAGCACCCAGTCCGGCCGCCCCACCCGCTTCATCCTCGACGGCTCCCGCGTCTGTCGCGACACCCGCTCCCCGCTGCCCCTGTGCGACTTCTACGGCGCCACCTTCGAGCGCCTCTTCCGGGAACTGGTCGACCCCGAGGTCCGCGTCGTCGAGGTCCAGTGCCAGGCGATGGGCAACCCCACCTGCGTCTTCGAGGTGCGCAGCGACGGCCGGTAGGCCGTCGCTCTGGTTTTTGTCTATGGCTAAGGTCTGCCGCGCGGACCCGGGCGTCGGCCTTGATCAGCGTTCCGGCCGCCGCCCGGCAGTCCGCACCGGAGGTCGAGGCTTTAGCCGGACCAGCGCCGCGGATCTGTGATGTCGGCCGGCTGAAGCCTCGACCTCCTGTCTTCTTGCGGCCGGAACGATAATCGAGACCAGCGCTCCTTCAATCAATCCCCTCAAGGCCATCACCATGAAAACACTTGAGACTGACGTGGAGATCAACCCCGACGGCAGTATCAAATTGCTGTCACCCTTGCCCGCTTGGTTGACACCGGGACGCCGACGCCTCTTGCTCGTGGTAGATGAACCTTTGAGCATGAGTGCCGCCCCACCGGCCCCGGAAACCCTGCTCGATACCTTGAGACGACTGCGAAAACTCGGCACCTTCAGCAAGATCGATGATCCCGTCGCCTGGCAACGAAAAATACGACGAGACCGCCCACTCTGACGCTGGAAACACCACCATGCAACTTGCCCTGAAAAGTGAACTCCCGCCCTTACAGGAAGACGCCCACGGCGTCATCCGCATCGGTCAGACCCGGGCCACCTTAGAGAGCGTCATCGGCCTCTTCGAGCAGGGCGCATCGGCAGAAGAAATCGCCCTGCGCTTCGATGTCTTAGACCTCCACACCGTCTACGCAACCCTGACCTACTACCTCAGCCATCGGCAAGAGGTACAGGATTACATGCACCGTCAGCGCCAGTCCTCCGCCCGCGCCCGGCATGAAGCGGCACTGCGATCACCGCCGGATCAGGTACGTGCCCGCATCGCGCAACGGGAGAAAACGACCGATGTTGCGCCTGCTCGCTGACGAAAACCTGGACATCCAATGCCTTGATACACCAGATCTCGACGGACAAGTCCTGTATCTACCGTTTTGACTCCGACTCGAAAGGGCACCCCGGCGTACCAGGCGGGACGGGGTATTCACCCCGTCCCCAACGTTTAAGGTGCCACCGTCAAAAGCCAGGGCAGTAAGTAATCCCGAAAGTTCCCCTCCGGCTTAAGCGTATGACGCCGAACGACCCCTCGATCCGTTAGCCACTTACCCTATCGTTCGCGGCGCCGACACCACGATGATTTCGTTCAGTTGGTTGACGACCTCATTACGAGTCAGAATCATCACCGGCCGCCGCTTATCCGGGGGCCGGAAGCTGTACCAACGGATCTCCCCGCGCCTCACCCGAAGTTCTCCCAGCGCTGCGCGTCCCAGGCCAGCGGCTCCTCATCAGTCGCAAACTCATCGCGGGCGGGCGGCACCGACCGATACACAGCAGCATCCGCACCCGGCCGCGCGGTAATCAGCCGCAGCAGACGCCCGCGCTCGCGCGGCGTCAGGCACGCGACGATCGGAAGAATATCTTCAGCGGTCAGCGCTTTGGACATCATTGAAGTTCAGCATCCCGCGGCCGTCCCGCGCGCGCCCAGCCCCCGCCCCTACCACGCATCCACCGGACTACGCACCGGCACCACCCCCGGCCGATTGAGCACATGGGTATAGATCATCGTCGTCGACACGTCCGCATGTCCCAGCAGTTCCTGCACCGTGCGGATATCGTAGCCCGCCTCCAGCAGATGGGTCGCGAACGAATGCCGCAACGCATGGCTGTTGACCCGCTTCGGCAGGGGAACGATCCGATCCTTCCCGCCCTTACCGTTGCGCACCACGATCGAGCGATTCCCAAAGTCCACATCCGCCGCCCGCAGGCGCACGCACTCCATCAACCGCATCCCGGTCCCGTACATCAGGCGCGCCATGTGACCGAAGGTCCCGTCCATCGCCTCGCACAACCGCCGCACCTCCTCCCGCGTCAACACCACCGGCAACCGCTGCTGCCGCCTGGGCCGGGAGAACCGGACGTCCTCCAAGGGCCGCTCCAATACCTGCTTGAACAGGAAGGCCACCGCGCTATAGGCCAGGCCCTGCGTCTTGGCCGACACCGAACGGTCCACCGCCAGATGCGTCAGGAACCGCTGCACGTCCTCCACCCCGAGGGTCTCGGTCGGCTCATCCCGGCAGAACATCAGGAACCGGTGACACCAATCCACATAGGCCTGCTCGGTCCGGATCGAATACTGCATCGCCCGGATCGTCCGCGCCAGGGTCTCCAGGAGCGGGAAGGCCACCGCCGCGCCGGCGAACCGCGGCCCCGCCCCCGGCGCCTGCGACTTCCCAAGGGTCGGATGGTCCGGCGCCAACGTCTTGCCGCCGGCCTTCCACCAGTCCCAATCGATACCCTTTCCGACCGGGGCTTGACTTAGATCCACTAACAGCAATTGCAAAGCGTCGACCGTTTGGCGAAACTGCCAGTCAGCGAGTTGCCCTTGGCTCGACACCTCTTGGAGGTAGCCCACCTGCTCGGCCGTCAGCCGGGACAGGGACTCCGGCCGCAACGCCTTCAGGAACGCCTCGACCCGGCGCACGTACCAGGGGCGCATCTTCTCCGGCACGCCGCGCTGGATCAGGAGATCCAGGTAGCGGTCCCAGTTGGAGGGGGTGCCGTCTTGGCGGCGGGGGGTGGTAACCATGGGTCGGGCACCGGGATGCTTGGGTACTAGACTGGATTCAGTCGAGTACACTAGTACCTCGCGATGGAGTCGCTCGGACCACTTCCGACTAGGCTGCCAGCGTCTTGCCCTGGTATGTCCAGCGGAAAGGCTTGGCCATCGTCTCATTGAAGTAGTCGATGAATTTGTTGATCTTATAAAACGCGCGAAATCGTCTTCGGTTCGCTTCTGGCCGAGTTGCCGAGTCACCTTGCCGGTCGCGACGTTGAACCCGGCAATCAGGGTATGGGTGCCGTGGCGCTTATACTCGAACTCGCGGCGCTCGACCCGCCCCGCGGTCATCGGCTGCGTCGGCGCTATACGCTCAAGTGCCTGTATTCCTTTCATTTCGTCAATAGAGATTGTCTTGATTCCCGCGGCCTCCCGCTCCGGCGCCAGACGGTACGTCTCGCAGATTCGGTCCTGCCAAGAAAGTTTACGAAATATGCAGATGTGGGAAAAGGCGTGGGAAAAGGGGCCGCGTGGGAAAAGGGGCCGGGCTCAAATTGGTTAAACGTCGCCTGTTCCCCGATTCGTCCGCCGATTCCCCATAGTGCACTGGAACAAGACAGAGAACCACTATTGAAGTCGGCGATCAGCCGCCGCGCACTGGATCGCGGCAGATGGAGATGACCCTCAACTCGGTGAGCTGCACCACCGGCTTCGATGGTTCTCAAGCGTCACCAGTTCGTCGACCGCTGCGGTAATAGCTGCACTAACCTGCAATGCGTCGACCGGAGTCAAATCGTACTTTGTCGCTAGTGCAATTGCCTGCCAAGTCAACGCCGGAGCGGACGCAACGGACTCGGCTGCGGCATCGAAATAGCCTGCGAGAAAATTGATCTCCGGGTCGTTATGGTAAAAGCTCGGATTTGGCAGGGTCTCGAGCCGCAGGTAATCGCTGACAATGAAGGTCCGGTCAGGATCACCCAGGATTGCGAGTGCGTTGCAGCAAATGATTCGATGTGACTCGAGCCGTGACGGAAATTGCTGTCATGTCAGGACCCCATTGTGTTCTTGTGTGGGCACGGTGTTCTCCGCCGAGGTCAGTAGGCGCGGGCGGGCCTGTTGCGCCGCTCGCCGACTCACTCGCCCAAGAGATACGCCAGGTCCAACTCGATCTCATCGAAGGGCGGGATACGCGCCCGCACGGGCTCGGAAAGGGTCGCGATGACCCGATAGTGTTCACCGTCGAGCCGATAGGCGACAAGCGTGCGGTCCTCGGGCCAGATGAGCCAGTAGAAGGGCACACGATGGCGTTGCAGGAGCAGAAAAATCGTCAGGGTGTCCTTGCGCTCGTGCCCGGGGGAGAGGATCTCGCACACCCAGTCGGGCGTCAGCTCGATGACACCGTGCGGGCGCTCGGGCATACGCTCCTTGCGCCAGCCGGCCAGGTCATGACAGGGACACTGATGGAGCTCATAGTTGACGCTGACCTCGGTGATGATCCACCAACCGCCGGGGCCGGACTTGCGGCTGAAGGGGCCGAGTTCTTCTCTGGCATTGCCTTGCACGACACCGTGCTCGGCCCGCGCCATGGGTCGGCGGACGATCTCGCCGCCGATCAACTCGACGCGCTCCTCAGGGCTCTCCAGCAGGTCGGCGATGGTACTGAGTTTATAGGCTTCCATCCGCTGCACCCTCGTGGTCGATGGCTAGGTATCACTCATGCTAAGCCACCCCGGGCGGCCTGTCGACCGCCAACCCCCTGCCAGGTGCGATCTGCACCGATGTGGTCGCGCGAACGCCGTAGGGTGGACAGAGCACAGCGATGGCCATCCGGATACCGCGGCGGCGGATGATGGGCATCGCTACGCTCGGCCCATCCTACACGCTGTGTCGAGGCCCTGTCGGACCACGAACGCCGCGGGATCGAGCGGGACACCCTGACCAAGAAGGCCGAATACGCGGCCCGGGGCGTTCCCGAGTACTACATCCTGCACCGCGACCCGGCGCGCCAGGCCTTCCTGACCCGCACCCCCGCCGGGTTCTATGTGCCCCTCGCCGTCCAGCCAGCGCAGCCAGCGTCCGGTGCAGCCGGCGTAGGCACCCTCCCAGACCCCGAGTCCGATCCCGGCCTCGGGGAGCCAGAGCCGGCCCTCCTGGAGCAGGATCGGGCGATAGCTGGCGGAGACCCGGCCGAAGGCCTGGAGGCGGCCGGTGTAGCGGCTGTAGAGAATGTAATAGGGGATCTTGAGGATGCGCTCGTAGACGGCCCACTTGCCCGGGGTTTTGTCTAGGTCCGACAGGCGCCGGCCGAGGTCCTCATCCTCGGTCCCGGGGGACAGGAGCTCGACCACCACGTAGGGAACCAGCTCCTCCTGCCACACGACATAGCTCAGGCGCAGTTCCTCCTGGCGGGTCGCGGGCGGTTTGCCGAGCACCGCGAGCCAGTCCGGACGCTTGTGCCAGAGGGGGTGGTGCGGGTCGTAGTAGAGGTTGATGTCTGTCCCGATGAAGACCTGATCCGGCTCGCAGGCGGCGAGCCTGAAGGTCTCCCGCAGGAGTTGCGGCTGGAAGATGTGGAATTCGTCGGGCACGCCGGGTTCCTCCGGGTCCTCGCTCGGCAGGTCGTACTGGGTCGGCAGGGCCTCCTTCGGCGGCAGCCCGTCCATCCGGAACGCGGTGCCCTCGACCGGGCTCGCAAGCGCCATGGCAGGTCTCCAGGGTTCGGAACTGGCTGAATCATAGGCCGGAAACCGGGGCGGGCGCCAGTGCGGCCGGGCCGGGCTCCGGTGCGGTGAGGGCCCGGATCATCATTGCGGCCAAGGGGCGACGCGGAGCGGCGCTACGGCCTCACCCCACCAACTCATTCGCCCCCAAAATCGCCATCAGAATCGAGATGATGATGCCGGCGACCACCACGCCCAGGCCGATGATGAGCACCGGCTCCAGGAGCGTCAGCATGGACTGCACGCTGTTGCGGGTCTCCCGGTCATAGATGTTGGCGACCTTGGCGAGCATGGCGTCGAGTGCGCCGGATTCCTCGCCGACGCGGATCATCTGCAGCGCGAGATCCGGCAGGGCCTTGAGGCGGACCAGGGGGCCGGCGAGGCCGCGGCCGTGTTTGAGGTCCTCACCCGCCTCGTCCAGGAGATGGGAGATCTTGCGGTTGCTGACCACCTCCTTGGCCAGCGTCAGGGCGCTCAAGAGCGGCAGGCCGTTCTTGAGCAGGGTGGCGAGGGTGTGGGCGAGGCGCGCGGTTTCCATCTTCCAGATCAGGTCGCCGAAGAGCGGCAGGCCGAGGATGCGGTGGTCCAGGCGGTCGCGGACCTGCTCGTCCTGCATCCAGCGCTCCAGGACCAGGGCGATCAGGGCCACGGCGGCGAGCATGGCCCACCAGTAGTTGCGGAAGAGGTCGCCGGCGCCCACGACGATCCGGGTCGACAGCGGCAGGGCCGCGCCCATGTCCTCGAACAGGGCGGTGAACTGGGGCACCACGAAGACCAGCAGCAGGATCACCGAGGTGAAGGCGACAAAGAGCAGGATCGAGGGGTAGACCAGGGCGGAGGTGACGGTCTGGCGCAGCTCCGCGGTCCGCTCCAGATAGTCGGCCAGGCGATCCAGGACCTGATCCAGGGCGCCGCCGGCCTCACCTGCCTTGACCATGTTGATATAGAGGCGCGGGAACTGGCCCTCTTGGGCCTCCAGGGCGCTGGAGAAGGTGGCGCCGCCGCGCACCCGGTCTTGCAGGTCGGACAGGACCCGCACCAGGTGGCCCTCCGGGGTCAGTTCGATCAAGACCTGCAGCGAGCGGTCCAAGGTCAGACCGGCCTCGATCAGGGTGGCGAGCTCCCGGGTCAGGATGCCGATCTCTTTCTGGTTCAGGCGGCGGCGTCGGGTGCGGCCCAGGCGCGCGCGCAGGCCACCGGCGGAGCGGGTTTCCAGCGGCAGCAGGCCTTGGGCCTGGAGGGCGCTGATGACGGCGTGTTCGTCGGCCGCCTCCAACTCGCCCTCTACCGCCTCGCCGTCGAGCTTGACGGCCTTGTAGAAGTATTTCGGCATGATTGATCCGTTACTAATCGTCTTCGGCCACCCGCAAGACCTCCTCCACCGTCGTGCGCCCGTCCATGGCCTTGCGCAGGCCGTCCTCGTACATCGTGGCCATCCCTTCGTCCATGGCTACGCGCTGGATCGCGGAGGCGGTGGCGTGGCTCAGCACCAGCTTGCGGATGGGGTCGGTCATCAGCAGGACCTCGGAGATGACCAGCCGGCCGCGATAGCCGCTGCCGTTGCACAGTTCGCAGCCGCCGGGGCGATAGAGCCTGATGGGGCCGGGACCCTGCGGCTGGAAGCGGGTGAAGCGGGCGGCCAGTTCGGGCAGCGCGTCGTAGGGCTCACGGCAGTGGGGACAGAGGCTGCGCACCAGGCGCTGGCCCAGGATGCCGTTGATGGTGGAGGTCAGGAGATAGTCCTCGACCCCCATGTCCAAGAGGCGCGTCACGCCGCTCGCGGCGTCGTTGGTGTGCAGGGTGGACAGGACCACATGGCCGGTGAGGGCGGATTGCACGGCGATGCGGGCGGTCTCCAGGTCGCGCATCTCACCGACCATGATGATGTCCGGGTCCTGGCGCACGATGGCGCGCAGGGCCCCGGCGAAGGTCATGCCGATGGCGGACTTGACCTGGATCTGGTTGATGCCGGGGAGTTGGTACTCCACCGGGTCCTCAACCGTGATGATCTTGCGCTCCTGGGTGTTGAGCCGGGACAGCGCGGTGTAGAGGGTGGTGCTCTTGCCGGAGCCGGTGGGGCCCGTGACCAGCAGGATACCGTAGGGCTGCTCCAGGATCTCGATCAGGCGTTGGCGCGGGGAGCCGTCGAAGCCCAGGGCGTCGAAGTCGAAACGCACGCTCTCCTTATCCAGCAAGCGCATGACCACGCTCTCACCGAACATGGTCGGCACAGTGGAGACGCGCAGGTCCAACTCCCGGCCCTGGACGCGCACCGGGATGCGCCCGTCCTGGGGCAGGCGGCGCTCGGCGATATTGAGCTTGGCCATGATCTTGACGCGCGAGATCACCGCCGCGGTGGAGCGCACCGGGGGGGCGTCGACCTCCTTTAGGATGCCGTCGATGCGATAGCGGACCTTGAGCTCATCGGCGAAGGGCTCGATGTGGATGTCGGAGGCGCGCGACTCCACAGCCTTCTGAATCAGATGGTTGACCATGCGGATCACCGGGGCCTCGCTGGCCAGGTCCTTCAGGTGCTCGATGTCCTCGTCGTCGAAGTCGCCGTAGTCGGCCTCGGCGTCCGGATCGGGCTCCGCCTGCTTCTCGTAGAGCCGGGCGAGCGCGAGCTCGATCTCGGAGGGCAGGCCGATGACCCCCTCCACCCGCTTGCCGGCCGCCATGGCGACCGCGGCCAGCACATAGGGGTCCACGGCGTCCGCCACGGCGACGCGCAAGTGCTCGTCGTCCTCGGCGATGGGCAGCACCCGGGCGTCTTTTAAGAAGCGCAGGCTGAAGACGCCCTCGGCGACGGGTTCGGAGGGGAACTGCGAGGAGTCGGCCAGGGGCAGGCCCAGGACCTCGCTCGCGGCCTGGGCCATGTCCCGCTCCGAGACCAGGCCCAGGCGCACCAGCATCCGCAGCAGGGGCTCGCCGCCGTCGTCGGCCAGGCGCCGTGCGCGCGCCAGGTCGCCGGGGGTGAGCTTGCCGCGCCCGTGCAGGGCCGCCACGATCCGGGCCTCCGGCGGGCGTTCGGCCGCGCCCGGATGGTCGGCCAGGTCCTTGGTTTCATCGGCGCTCGCATCAGGGCCCGCATCGAGGGTCGCGGCGGGGGGCGCCGCGGCGCCCGACGGTCCGTCGAATGGCGGCGGGTCCAACTCAACTGGGTCCGGCAAGCCGGGGTCCCGATCATCGCGGGTGCCGGCGATGGCCGGGAAGTCCTCGAACAGGGTCTCGTCGCGCATCAGGGGGCTCCCTCGACACTGTGTACGGCGGCCGGCGCCACCGCTGCTTCGAGGCGCGGCGCGACGCTTGCCGCGGCGTCCGATTCATCGCGCCAATCCGGGATCAGGCGCCGCAGCAGGTCTCGTAACTGCGCGGGCGGGCGGTCCTCGCAGGCGCGGCGCAGTTCGGCCAGCCAGTCGCCACCGACCCCGAGACGGTCGGCGAGCACGGCATGGACACCCCGGGCGACGCGGATCTTGGGGTGGCTGGTGGGGATCAGGTCCTCGGAGGCGTAGAACAGTTCCTCGAAGAGCTTCTCCCCGGGACGCAACCCCACGTACTGGATCGGGACCTCCCGGCCGGGCTCGCGCCCGGAGAGCCGGATCATCTGCTCAGCCAGATAACGGATCTTCACCGGCTCGCCCATGTCGAGCACGAAGACCTCGCCGCCGTCGCCGATCACCGCCGCCTGCATGATCAACTGGCAGGCCTCGGGGATGGTCATGAAGAAGCGTTCGATCTCCGGGTGGGTCACGGTCACCGGACCGCCGCGTTCGATCTGGCGCCGGAACAGCGGCACCACGCTGCCCGCGGACCCCAAAACGTTGCCGAAGCGCACGGTGATGAAGCGGGTCCCGACCCCGCGCGTGCCGCGTTGGCGGTCAAGCGTCTGACACAGGGCCTCGGCGGCGCGCTTGGTCGCCCCCATGACGTTGGCCGGATTGACCGCCTTGTCGGTGGAGATCAGGACGAAGCGCTCGCAACCCCAGGCACAGGCGGCCTCGGCGACCACCGAGGTGCCGATGACGTTGTTGCGCACCGCCGCCCGCAACTGGTCCTCCAACATCGGCACATGCTTGTAGGCCGCGGCGTGGAAGACAATGTGGGGAAGCTGCGCCTGGAACAGGCTGGTGACGGCCGCCGTATCGGTCACGTCGAGCAGATAGCGCGAGAAGTCGAGTCCCGGGTGGCCCTCGCGCAGTTCCAGCTCGATCTGGTACAGATTGAACTCGCCGTGGTCCACGAGGATCAGGCGCGCGGGCCCCGCGCCGGCGATCTGGCGCACCAGTTCGGAACCGATCGAGCCCCCGGCCCCCGTCACCAGGATCGCCCGCCCGGCGAGACCGGCGCGGATGCCCTCCCAGTCCAGCGTGATGGGGTCGCGCCCGAGCAGGTCCTCGATGGAGACCGGGCGCAGTTGGCTGATGCTCACCTGACCGGTCATCAGATTGCCGAGTTGGGGCACGGTCCGAAAGGGCTTGCCAGCCTGTTCGCAGAGCCCCACCAGGGCCTGCATCTCCCGCGCCCCGGCGGTCGGGACCGCGAGCAGCACCAGGTCGATGTCGCGCGCGGCAACCAGGCGCGGGATATCGGCGCTCCCGCCCAGGATCGGCACGCCGTGGACCGCGCCGCCCTGGCGCCGCGGCTTGTCGTCGACGAAACCGGCAGGAAAATAGGCGTGCGCGGGGTCGCGCAGGATGTCGCGGGCGAGATTCTCCCCGGCCCGATTGGCACCCACGATCAGCACCCGCTGGCCTGAGCGCAGATTGAGCCGGTGGTCCTTGAACCAGCGGTAGAAGAGGCGCGGACCGGAGAGCAGGACGACCTGGAGCCCGAAGAACAGCACCGGCACCGAGCGCGGGATCAGATAGGAGCGGTTGATCACGAAGAGGGCCACCAGCACCAGGGCCGTGCCGGCCAGGGCGGCATTGGTGATCCGCACCAGGTCCGGCAGCGAGGCGAAACGCCAGACCCCGCGATAGAGGCCCAGCACCCAATAGACCGACCCCTGGATCAGGATGACCCAGGGCAGGGCGGCCAACGCCCCCTGGAGAAAGTCGGGCGGGATGGTCCCCAGGTTGAAGCGCAGCCAATAGGCGAGAAACCAGGCAAGGGGCACCATCAGCAGGTCATGCACCATGGCCGCGGTCCGGGAGCGCAGGCGGTCGAACAGCGGACGCATCCTCACTTCATCCTCACTGTGGGGACCCCTGGCGCTCGGCCAGGCGCACGCGCAGGTGGATCAGTGCGTAGATGATCGCCCAGGCCAGCAACAGTTGCCATTGCTGCGGCGGCGCCAACCCCGGCGCCGCGACCGCGCCGGCGGCAACGGCCGCCATCAGGGCGTAGGCGCGCAGTACCGTCGTGCGGTGGCCCCAGCCGGCGAGCACCAGGCGCTGGTAGTGGTGGCTGCGGTGGGCCTCCCAGACCCGCTCGCCGCGGGCGAGGCGCCGGGCCAGGGTCCAGGTGGCATCGACGATGAAGGGGGAAAAGGCGAGCCAGGCGACCCACAGTGGAAAGAGCCGCGCGGAAGCACCCCAGAGCGAAAACCCCGCGGCCAGCAGGCCAAGGGTGGAGGAGCCCAGATCCCCCAGGAAGATCCGGGCCGGGGGGAAGTTGCTGAGGAGGAAACCCGCCGCGGCGGCAACCACGGCGGCCGCGGCCAGGGCGAAGGCCGGATCACCGGCGCGCCAACCCAGGACGGCAAGGGCGCCGAAGCCGAACAGGGCCATACCGCCGGCAAAGCCGTCCATCCCGTCCATGAAGTTGTACAGATTCACCATCCAGACCACGTACAGCACCGAGAGCAGGCCGCCGAGCGCCGCCGGCAAGGGCCAGTCGAGTCCGGGCAGGGTCAGGGAGTCCCAGGCGCACCCGCCCGCCAGCAGGATCAGGGCCGCACCGACATGGACCGCGAGCCGCAGCCGCCGCGACACATGGCCGAAGTCGTCGAACAGTGACACTACCGCGACCGGGAGCGCGGCCGCGGCGATCCACCAGAGCGCGGGCGGGACCGCCCCGCCGCCCCAGCCCAGGGCCAGCGCCGCCAGCAGGCCGAGGAGGACCGCCAGACCGCCGCTGCGCGGGACCGGGACCTGGTGCAGGGAACGCGCGTTGGGGTGGTCAAGCAGGGCACCGGTCCCGGGCGGACGGCCCGCCAGCCAGCGCGCCGCGACCGCGCTCAGGAACAAGGCGACGGGGAGCACGGCCAGCCCCGGCAGGTCCAGGGTCATGAGGGTGGGCTCATGTTGCGCATGACTCACCGGGCGCTACGCGCGCTGGGACTGGCGGCATCATGGGGCGCGCACTAGCTGCGACTCGACGTCCCGGCGGCAGCCCTCACCCATCAGCAGTTCGATCAGGCACAGGGCGAAGTCCATGGCGGTACCCGGGCCGCGCGACGTCACGATCGACCCGTCGACCACCACCGGGTCAGCGACCAGGGTCAACTGGGGAAAATCGGCGACGGTGAGGCTCCCGGGGTAGGCCGTCGCCCGCTTGCCGTCGAGCAGACCCGCCACGGCCAGGACCTTGGGGGCGGCACAGATGGCCGCGACGAGGCGCCCGGCGGCAGCCTGGCGCTGGAGCAGGGCCAGGACCCGCGGGTCCTCTTCGAGGTGGCGGGCGCCCGGCAGGCCGCCGGGCAACACCACCAGGTCGAAGGTCTGCCTCTGCTCGACCTCCAGGGTACTGTCGGGCACCAGCACGGTACCGCGGCTGGCGGTCACCGCGCCATCCGCAAGCCCGGCGGTCACCACCTCGATGGCGGCGCGCCGCAGCAGGTCGATGACTGTGACCGCCTCCAGTTCCTCGCAACCCTGGGCGAGTAGAATCAATGCCTTTGGCATGGGAAAGCTCCTGTCGTCAAACCGGTCGGGGAGTGGTCAGCGGGCACTGCCGTCGCCCTTGGCGCGGCCCAGGATCGTCAAGCCCTTGAGCACGTTCAGGGCCTCGGCAAGCTGGAGGTCTTCGGCCGCCAGGGTCTTTTTCTTGTCGTCGGCCTTCGCCTCGTCGGGCGCCGGCGGGGAGTCGAGGTGGCGCCGCAGGTCCGACTCCTTCACCGACCCGACCTCCGGCTCCTCTCTGGGTTTGAATTCCCCGCGCTCCAGCACGACATCCGGGGCTATACCCTGGGCCTGGATGGAGCGCCCGGAGGGCGTGTAATAGCGTGCGGTGGTCAGCTTGAGCGCGGTGGTATCGTCGATCGGGACGATGGTCTGGACGGACCCCTTGCCGAAGGTCTGGGTCCCCATGATCAGGGCCCGCTTGTGGTCCTGCAGTGCGCCGGCCACGATCTCCGAGGCCGAGGCGCTGCCCCCGTTGACCAGCACCACCAGGGGGGCGCCGCCGAGCACGTCGTCCGGGCCGGCCTTGAACTGGAGCTTGGAGTCCGGCTGCCGACCCTGGGTATACACGATCAACCCGTCGGTGATAAAGGCGTCGCTCACCCCCACCGCCGCGTTCAGCACCCCCCCGGGGTTGTTGCGAAGGTCCAGGATCAGGCCCTTGATCTCGCCCTTGTTTTCCTTCTTCAAGGCCTCGATCGCGGTGCGCATGTCCTCGGTGGTACGCGCCTGGAACTGGCTCAGGCGCAGATAGCCGAAGCCCGGTTCCAGGGTGCGGCTCTTGACGCTCGCCACATGGATGATGTCGCGCTGCACCTTCACCTCCAGGGATCGGCCCTCGCTGCCGCGCATGATGGTGAGGCGGATCTCGGTGCCTGGCTTGCCGCGCATCAGGTTGACCGCCTCGTTGAGGGCGAGACCCTTGACCGGCTTGTCATCGATGCGGGTGATCAGGTCCCCGGCCTGGAGCCCGGCGCGCTGGGCCGGGGTGTCGTCGATCGGGGAGATGATCTTTACGAACCCGTCGTCGATCCCGACCTCGATGCCGAGGCCGCCGAACTCGCCGGTGGTACCCACCTGGATCTCCCGGTACTCGTCCTTGTCCAGGTAGGACGAGTGCGGATCGAGCCCCGAGAGCATACCGCGGATGGCGCTCTCCAGCAGGGTTTTGTCCTTCACGCCCTCGACATAATCGGCCTTGATGCGCTCGTAGACCTCGGCGAAGGTGCGCAGGTCGTCGAGGGGCAAGGCGTCGGCCGACGCGGGGGCGGGGGTGGGTTCAGCCACGGGGGCGGGCACCTCCGCTGGGGCGGGTGCGACCACTGGTGCGGGCACCGCCGCGGGGGCAGCACCCGCCGGCGGCTCCGCCAGGGCGGCGCCCACGCAGGCCGTGGCCGCGCCGACGATGCCGATCCAGGTCAGGAGTCTGTGATAGATGGGTGTGGGCATAGTCTTGCGGGTCTGGATACCGGGTGAAGGGGGTGTGGCACGGGGTTAGCGGCCAGGATGCCGAGCATTCTAAATGGGTGCGGGGGGCCGCGGGGCCTAGACCGGCCGCAAGTATAGTCCGAGCCCGCGGGCGGCGCGGGCGGCGCCCGCATCCCGGCACTTCGCAAGGACCGAAAAAAAGCTTATTATCGTATTGTGAAAAATTTATCCAGCACGCACGCGACGGTCAGCCCCGTGAGTCAAGCGCCTCAACCGGTGTTGAACGACCCCGGTGAAGGACCCGACGCGATGAGTCTCTTCGCGGACGACGAGGACATCGAGCGCGCCTCCCGCTCGCTCAAGGCCATGTCCCACCCACTGCGCCTGAAGATCCTCTGCACCCTGGGTGAGCAGGAGGTCAGCGTCCAGGACATCGTCGACCACGTCGGCACCTCCCAGAGCAACATCTCCCAGCACCTTGCGATCCTGCGCGACAAGGGCATCCTGGCGTCGCGCAAGGACGCCAACCGGGTCTTCTACCGGGTGGGCGACGCCCGCACGCTGCGCCTCATCGGCATGATGCGTGAGGTGTTCTGCCAGCACGCCTGAAACGGCTGGCCGGCGTCGGCGATGCGGCGCGGGGTGCGATCAGAACTGATGTGGTGACCGAGATCCCGGGTACGCTGTCCTGGTCGTTGTCGTTGTCGTTGTCGTGATCGGATTGTTCGATTACGACAAC
>NZ_CAIKKU010000366.1 GCF_903828115.1 uncultured Thiodictyon sp.
GGAGCGCCCGCCCGGCATTCCCACGCTGGAGCGTGGGAACGAGACGCGAATCCGGGGCGCTAGGATAACCTCGATCACGACAACGACAACGACAACGACAACGACGCGACGAGCATTCCCTAAGGAGCTTGTTTAACTTATTCGTGAACCGTTCCTCAGGTCTGTTCAAATACCTGAAACCGGCGCACCTGGCCCGCATCGAGCCGGGGGGCGGCGTGCGGCGTCGGCCGGGTATTGCCGTCCAGGTCGATGGAGTAGGCGTCGAGCCTGGTGTAGGCGATGCTGCGCTCCAGGGTTCCCACCTGGACCAGGCGGGGGTCGGCCGGCGCCCATTCGGCCGGCAGAATGAGCCGGCAGCGCCCGAGGCCGGTCGGGTCAAGGGTGAAGGGGGAAGGGAAACGGTACTGCTTGCGGCTGCGAATGGCGCCGTCTCCGTAAGAGCCAAAGCCCTCGATCTTCTCCTCGATATGCGCCGCGGCGCCCCCCCGATCGGTATTGATCAGGTCCCGGTGGGCGATGCAGAGTGAATGGATCGGCCGCGGTTTTCCGCCGCTGCCGGTATAGAGGAGGAAGACCAGGAAGCAGTCGCGGTCGTCCTTGGGCTCCGCCGGGTTGATGCTCCTGGAGTCGTAGTCCTTGCGGGCGGGCCGGCCGTTCCTCAAGGCCATTGACTTGACCTCGTAGCCCTCGACGGGTGCCCGGGTGTCGTCACCGACCCAGAGGTCCGGATCGCCGGCGCGGCCCTGCGGGTGCAGCGGCAACCCGAGCGCGGCGACGCGGGCGGCGAACCAGTCCTGCGCAAAATACTCCTTGTCGTTGGCGCTGCGCGGGATCATGTCGACCCCCGTGGTCATGGCCTGATGGGCGGCCAGAAAGATTTCGATGCTGTGAGTCATGTGATCGGCGATCCTGAACGGCAAAGTGTCTGAATTCAACTGGTCGGCCGCGATCTGTCGGCGGGCCTCCAACTCCTGCGACAAGTGTAGGCATTGTGCCGGTCCAGTTCCGTGCGGTAGCCGGTCGTTGGCCTCGATCAAGATTCCGGCCGCTTGGGCTCGCCGGGTGCGTAGTCAGGCCATCCTGGCCTGACACCGTCAGGGGTGGAAGCCCTGACTACGCACGCCGCTGGCCGGGATTACGATCAAGGCCCGGTCGTTGGTCTCCCGTTCGCAGGCGGTGGTGGCGCCTACCCCCCGGATAGTGGCGGAACAGGGGGACCGGACCCAGGTTGCAGTCGTTCAGCGCGACGGCGCCGTCCAGCGTCTTCAGGCGTTCACGCGGGGTCTCCGACAGCTGCGCCGCGTGCCCAAATTATTGAGCCGCCTCCAGCCCCAGGATAAAATCCCACTGGGCCGGCGTCACCGGCATCACCGAGAGCCGGTTGCCCCGGCGTACCAAGGGCATGTCGGCGAGCGGTCCGTCCGCGTGTAGCTTGATCTCGCGCAGCGGGATGGGGCCCCTGAGGTGACGGACATAGCGCAACTCGACCAGGTACCAGCGCGGCCGTGCCGGGTCGCTCTTGGGGTCGCAATATTTCGCCTGCGGGTCGAAGGCGGTGGCGTCCGGGTAGGCCTGGCTTGCGACTTCGGCCAAGCCCACCACCCCGGGTTCGGCGCAGTTGGAGTGATAAAACAGCACCGCGTCACCGATGCGCATCTGATCGCGCATCATATTGCGCGCCTGATAGTTGCGCACCCCGTCCCAGGGCTCGCCCGCGGCCCCTTTGGCCTTGAGATCCGCGATACTGAAGGCGTCCGGTTCGGACTTGAAGAGCCAGTAGGCCATGGTTGCCCCGGGTGGTTGGATGAGTATTGCCGCGTGCGCCTCTTGAATCCTCTCACGGAGACACGGAGGCACGGAGACCGGAAAAAAACATCTGACAACTGCGTTTCAAGTCGGTCAGAGGCGCGAACCAATGCCGGTAACAGGTCGAATACGCCCTCTGCAACGCCGCGGTCACAGCGGGCGCCGGCCTTAAGCATAATACCCGGCCCACCAGCCAACGGCGAGGTCGCTGGTCCGCACAGCGGACCCTACGCCCTGCTTCTTTCTCCGTGTCTTTGTGTCTCCGTGAGAGAAATTCTTTTCCCGTGTCTCCGTGAGAGAAATCGTGAGGTAAAAGTCAGCCCCAGGTCGGCCCCAGCCCCGCCGCCAGATGATGGAAGTTGGCAAGCCGCTCCGGCGCGATCTGTCCCGTGTCGACCGCCTCACGAATGGCACAGCCGGGCTCCCGGTCGTGTCGGCAGTCGCCGAAGCGGCAGTGACCCAGGTGGGGGCCGAATTCGCGGAAGCCCCGTTGCAGCGTCTCCCGGTCGATGGCGCCCAGGCGGAAGCTGCGCACCCCCGGTGAGTCGATCAGCGAGCCGCCGCCGATCAGGCGGTAGCAGGTGGCGGTGGAGGTGGTGTGACGGCCCAGCCCGGTGGCCCGGGACAGGCGCCCGATCTGGACCTCCAGGTCCGGCAGCAGGGTGTTGACCAGGGACGACTTGCCGACCCCGGACTGGCCGACCAGGATGCTGGTCTCACCGGCCAGGGCGGCGATCAGGGCGACCAGGGTCGCGGGGCGGCGCAGGCTGGTCCAGAGGGTCTCGTAGCCGATCGCCGGGTAGTGGGCGAAGCGCGCCCGGAAGGCCGCCTCCCCCAGGGTGTCCAGCAGGTCCATCTTGTTGGCGACGATCAGGGCCTGGACCCCGATCAGCTCCGCCGCCGCCAGGTATTGGTCCACCAGATAGCCGCTCGGGTCCGGTTCCGGGGCGATCAGGACCACCAGCCGGGTGAGGTTGGCCGCGAGCGGCTTGTCGCGCCCGCTGTAGTCCGGGCGGCTCAGGACCATCCCCCGGGGTTGGATGGCGGTGACCACGCCCTGCCCATCGGCCGTGGCCTGCCACACCACCTGGTCACCGCACACGGGGTGCCCGATATGACGGCGCGCCAGGCAGTGGTGGACCTGGCCGTGCGGGTCCTCCACCGCCAGGTTGGCCCCGTGGCGGACCACCACCCGGCCGGCCTGGGGCCCGAGTGCGTCCGGTTCCTCCTCATCGAGCGCCGCGAGCGCGTTCTCCGCCCGGTCCGCCAGGCGTTGGCGGCGGCGCTCTTGGATGGTCTGGATCCGCTCGAGCTGACGTTCGGACAGGCGCCGCCTGGTCATCGGCGCTCAGGGCGTGACGTGGTGGCAGAGGGTCTGGGCGTTCGCTGCCTCCCTGGCGGGTCGCACCGCGGCCAGGGGGGCGGCCGGCGCGAAGGGCAGGGCGAGGGGTAGCGGGTGTTGGATCATGAGTTCAAATTCCGTCGGTGTGTCACCCTATTGTAGAGACTGACCGGGCGCGCTGCACGGCGATGGGCTGCTAGACTGCGCGGCTGGTGACGATTTGCCGCGGAGCGCGGCGACTGACACGGACTCGCGACATGCCCAAGAGCGAACAAAACCTGATCTGGCTGGATCTCGAAATGACCGGCCTCGACCCCTTCACCGACCACATCCTGGAGATCGCCACCGTGGTGACCGACCAGGACCTGGCCATTCTGGCGGAGGGCCCGGTGCTCGCCGTCCACCAGCCGGACGGGGTCCTGGCCGGGATGGACGACTGGAACCGCACCCACCACGGCGATTCGGGTCTCAGCGCGCGGGTGCGTGCCTCGGTGACGGCCGCCGCCGCCGCGCAGGCCGCGACCCTGGCCTTCCTGGCCGACTGGGTGCCGGCCGGGGCCTCGCCCCTGTGCGGCAACAGCATCTGCCAGGACCGGCGCTTCCTCGCCCGCTTCATGCCCGAGTTGGACGCCTACTGCCACTACCGCAACCTCGACGTGAGCACGCTCAAGATCCTGGCCCTGCGGTGGGCGCCGACGGTGGCGGCGAGCTTCAAGAAGGCGTCCAAACACCAGGCGCTCGACGACATCCGCGAATCGATCGCGGAACTGCGGCATTATCGCGAGCACCTGCTGCGCCCGTAGGGTCCGCTGCGCGGACCGTCCAGCGTCCGTGGTCCAGCCGCGGCGGGCGATCATCAATGGGCGGCCCGCTGCGGCGACCACAGCACGCACCCCGGGCCGCCGCTCTGATCCAGATCAAGGCGCGGTCGGGTCGGGGCGCACACAATTGAAACCGATGCGAGCCACCCCAAATCAGGCTGACCATGACAACTGCCATCACCGATTCCTTTACGCAGGACCACCACGGCTGCGACCGCCTGTTGGCGCAGGCCGAGCGCCGGGTCGCCGCGGGCGACTGGCCGGCCGCGGCGACGGCGGTCGCGGACCTCGGCGCCGCCATGGAGCACCACTTCGCCTTGGAAGAGGGCGTCCTGTTTCCGGAACTGGCGCAGGTCTTCCGGGTAGCCGAGAACCCCATCGAGGTCATGGTCGCCGAGCACGCCCAACTGCGGGCGCTGCTGACGGACCTGCACCAGGCGGCCGCGGAGCGCGCCCAGGCCGACGCCCTCGGCGTCCTGGAGACGCTGCACCTGCTGGTGCAACAGCACAACTACAAGGAAGAGGGCGTGCTCTACCCCATGGCCGACGGGGCGCTGCCCGAACGCGGTGCGGCCATTGCCGCCCTGCTGGCCGGGGACTGAGCGCGTCATGGCCCAGGTCCTGGATGTCCGCACCCTGCCCCCGCCGGAACCCCTGGAGCGGGTCATGGATGCCCTGACGGCCCTGCCGAACGGCGGGCGGCTCTGGGTCCTGCACCGCCGGGAGCCCTTTCCACTCTATGACATGCTCCAGACCATGGGCTATTCCTGGCGCGTGCGGGGCCGGGAGGGTCATTTCGAGATCCTGATCTGGGACAGCGGGGCGCCGCCGACCCGCGCCGAGCTGTCCTGGAACCCCCCGTGCTGAATACCGCGGGCCTGCGTCTGGATCAGGCCCCGCCGCTGACCGTCCCCTTTGCCTTCTTCCTCGGTGCCCCGCCCTTCGCGGTGGCCGCCGGGCTCCTGCTGGCCTGGCAGGGGGAGGGCGCGCTCGCCGCCCGCTGGACACCGGCGGCCCTGGCCCTGGCCCACCTGATCGCGCTGGGCTTTCTGAGCCAAATCCTGTGCGGCGCCCTGCTGCAACTGCCGCCGGTCCTGGCCGGGGCGCCGGTGCCGCGGGTGGTCCCGGTGGGGCGTGCCGCCCAGGCCCTGCTGGCGACGGGCACCGCGCTGCTGTGCGCCGGGCTCGCGCTGGGCTGGGGTCCGGCACTGGGGCTCGGCGCGCTGGGCGCCGCCGCCGGGCTCACGCTGCTCGCCGGGGCGGTCGCCGTTGCGCTCAGCCGCGGCCGGGGCAGCGTGGACACGCGCCGGGCCATGGGGCTCGGCCTGGGCGCCCTCGCCGTCACCGTCGTGCTGGGGTTGGTATTGTCGGCGGCACTGCTCGGCTGGTTGCGCCTGCCCGGGCTCCCGGGCTGGGTGGACCTGCACCTCGGCTGGGGGCTGCTGGGCTGGGCCGGGCTGATCCTGATGGGGGTGGGCTATCAGGTAGTGCCTATGTTTCATGTCACGCCGGCCTATCCCGGCTGGCTGCGGTCCTGGTCGGCCCCGCTGGCGGCCGGGGGCCTGGTCGCGGCCACGGTCCTGACCCTGGCCGGACAGGCGGAGCGGGCGACCTGGGGCCTGGGCCTGGCCGCGGCCTGCTTCGCGGTCTTTGCCCTCACGACGCTCGACCGGCAGCGCCGCCGCGAGCGCCCCATCCTGGACGCCACCCTGCTCCACTGGCGCCTGGCCATGGCCTGCGTGCTCGCGGCGGTGCTGCTGTGGTTCACCGGCGGTCGGGCCGAGACCATCGGCGTCCTGCTGCTGGTCGGGGTCGGCGTCGGGCTGCCGAGCGGCATGTTGTTCAAGATCATGCCCTTTCTCTCCTGGTTCCACCTGCAACAGCGCCAGCTCGCGGCCCGCCGCTTCGACCTGCGCATCCCGCACATGCACGCCTTCATCCCGGAGCGCCGCGCGCGCATCCACTGGGGGCTGCACCTCAGTGCGCTCGGCCTGCTGGTCGCCGCCACCCTGGTCCCCGGCCGCGGTCTGGCGTCGCTCGCGGGGCTGGCGCTCGCCGTCTCCGCGGGCTACCTGGGCCTGCTGCTGATTGGGTGCTATCTGCGTTATCGGGCGCTTGCGCGCCGTTTTTGAGTGCCGTGAACGATCTCAAGCCCCGAAGGGGCGTTACATACCAGCCCAGGGCAGCGCCCTGGGTCAAGTTCATAAGAAGATTCAGCCCTGAAAGGGCGTGACAGAACGATCAAATCGAGAGCTTTCACTGATGCGCGTGCTCAATCCTCCTCGCCCCGGCGAGTTCATCCGTAAGGTCAATATGAGATGACCATCCTCCTGGACGTGCAGTCCCTGGTGCGCAGCTTCCCCGGTGTGCGCGCCGTCGACGGCCTGAGTTTCCAGGTCTTGACCGGCCAATGCTTCGGCCTACTCGGTCCCAACGGGGCCGGCAAGACCACGACGCTCCAGATCCTGGAGGGGATCGACCGGCCGACCTCGGGCCAGGTGCTGTTTCGCGGCCGACCCCTGGACAAGGGGTATCGGGAGCTGATCGGGGTCCAGTTCCAGTCCACCGCGCTCCAGGACTTCCAGACCGTGGGCGAGTGTCTCCAGACCTTCGCGAGCCTCTACGGCCGCCACGCCGACCGGGCGTCGCTGATCGCCCTGTGCAACCTGGACGAGATCCTGAACCGTGACACGCGCGTACTCTCCGGCGGCCAGCGCCAGCGCCTGCTGCTTGCGCTCGCCCTGGTCAGCGACCCGGAACTGCTCTTTCTCGACGAGCCGACCACCGGCCTGGACCCCCAGGCGCGGCGCAACTTCTGGGACCTGATCGAGACGGTGCGCCGCCAGGGTAAGACCGTGGTGCTGACCACCCACTACATGGAGGAGGCGCAGCGCCTGTGCGACCAGGTCGCCATCGTCGACCACGGACGCATCGTCGCCCAGGGCGCGCCGCTCGCACTGATTCGGGAGCACTTCCCCGCCGCCATCATCCGGCTGCCGGTGGAGGCCTGGCCGGACGACGTGCCGCTGCCGGCGACGGCCGAGACCCGCGGGGCCAGGATCGAACTGCCGGTCGCGGACGTCGCCGCCGCCCTGCTGGAGTTGGGGCGCAGCGGCGCCGACCTGACCGGACTGCGGGTGGACGTGCCTAACCTGGAGGATGTCTTTCTCAAGTTGACCGGGCACTCATTGCGGACCTGAGGGCGGCCGGAGATCAACGCAAGACGAGTGACTCGATGGCATCAGGCAATCGGGGCTAGGGCAAGTTTGGCGTAATCTTGGAACCCCCTGATTGGCATCATACCGTTGCGCCCGCACCGTCGGCATCGCTTATGAGTTGTTGGGCATATCGGAAGACGACCTGAGCGAACGGCTGCAGATCTTCCCTATCCCTTGCCTCATAGGCGTCGGCGATGGCCTGAAGCTCGTCCGTCGTCGCCGATTCGAGAAAAGCCGCGTCGAACATGCCCGCCAATGCCTCTGCGCGCCGATTGCGAAGATAGATTGTTCTAAGATTTAGCTTCAGTATCATGGTTTTCGCGGCTCGGTCGTCCCCGTCGCTGGGGACGATCTCCCCGTTGTCCTGATAACTGAATCGCTGTTCACAATCTGGGTGCAAAGGGGAAATCGTCAACGCCTCGTCGAACCACTTACTTTTGCAGTGCCCACAGTGAATGGGGTTATCGGGCTTCTGCTGTCGAATACAGGATGCGAACAGGTTGCTGAAGTCGAGTGCTAGCTCCGAGAAATGTTCTTGTGGCCGAAAATGCTCGATATGACTGTCACTGCAATTGATTGCTCTGCCGCAGTAGCAGCAAAGCCCACCTTGCTCCCGGATCAAAGCGTCTTGGAGAACTGCTTTTTCGGGGTTCTGAAGGTTATTGAAGGTCGGCGTCCAATTCTCATTCGCCAATGACTTCCAGGTGCCGAAGCTGTCCGGTTCCGCCCCCTTGATTATTCGCCTCATTTTCCAAGCAGCTCTTTTCGCTTCAGGAGTGCCCGAGCGCGCACCAGCTCGGGGATATCGGGCGCGGTTCGCGAAAGTCCTTCCAATAGATCTTTTGCGTTGCTCAAATGGTTTCGTTCCAGTGCCGCAAACAGCTCTCCCAATCGGAACTGAGTTCCGGATTCTCGTGCAGGCACGTCCATCAACTCCTCCAGTATCCGGCTCGAATCCATACCGAAGGATGTGCGCGGCCGGCTGGCGAATACTCCTTGGGATCCGCATTGCATCAGCCAAATGCCGTGCGGATGAACATGACTCAATACCAGGCTGGAATGGGTCGAGACGATGAACTGACAGCGGGGAAACGCCTCAGAAAGCTTCTTTATCATTTCGCACTGCCAGCCCGGGTGCAGATGGAGCTCCAGCTCATCGATCAACACCACACCCTTTCCAAAACGTGGGTCTTCAAGGCCGGGATTAAGCATCGCCAAACGTCGGGCAATGTCGCCGACGAGGGCCAACATACACTTCTCGCCATCCGACAACTGATTGACATTCAACGCAATCCCTGCCTTGTCGACGGTCATTCGCAGAGGTTTTCGGCGGATACGAGGATCCCTGATCCCCAGAAAATCCTCGATCGCGCGCCGGACCGTATCGAGCCCTTTGTCCCGGTAGTTGGGATTGTCCCGACGCTGTTCGTTCTCGACATCCTCTTGATTGCGAAACCAAATGAAAAAGCGCTTAAAATCCGCGCCATTATGCTCGAGCGCATCCACATAGGCTTCGAGGGGGTGGTCTCTGGCCTTCTCACGGACCCGCATCGGAGCCTTGATCACCGCTCGATGCACATCGTAGTAAACCATCAGCGGGAAATCGTCTGAGCGGGGGGCATCGGCAGGCTGCCGCCCGAAGTGGTATGAAACCACCGTATTCACCGGCTGCAAGTCGCTACTGCGCTCCGGTGGGTGCGCACCGGCTTTACGATTTCGGGCAAGCCTCCAGTTGACGGGGAGACCGCTCAGCTCACCCAGCACGTCGACCCGAGTAAATGCCTTGCCGACCTCAATGTCGTCAGGGGAGAAGGGGCGGGCCTTGGCGTAGTTGCCGTAGATTCGCCAACTGACCTGCGACAGGAGAATCGCCAGCGCGTCGAGCACAGCGGACTTACCGACACCGTTGACGCCCACCAGCACATTGATCCGGTCCGTGAAGTCAAGCTCCAGATCTCCGATACCACGGAAATTCTTCAAGTGAACAGAATGGATTTTCATGGTTAGAGTGGCTCCCTATTCGCAGTCTGAGGCGAAGCCGCCTTACGCGTTGAACGCCTCCAGCCCTGACAGCCGCAGCCGGTGATCGTTCTCCCGCGGTTGGCGCGGTGCCTGGCCGGCGACCGCGGCGGCGATGGCGCGGATGTGCGCCGGGGTGCTGCCGCAGCAGCCGCCGACAATGTTGACGAAGCCCGCCTGGGCCCACTCGGCGACGTGCTCGGCCATCTGCTCCGGGGTCATGTCGTATTCACCCATCTCATTGGGCAGGCCGGCGTTGGGGTGGAATGAGGTATAGAACTCACTGACCCCCGCCAGGTCCTCCACATGGGGCCGCAGCGCATCTGGGCCGAGCGCGCAGTTGAGCCCGATGGAGAGCGGCCGGACGTGGCGCAGGCTGTTGTAGAAGGCCTCCACCGTCTGGCCCGAGAGAGTGCGCCCGGAGGCGTCCGTAATGGTGCCGGAGATCATCACCGGGAGTACCACCGCGTCCTCCTCGAAGACCTGATCCACGGCAAAGGCGGCGGCCTTGGCGTTGAGTGTATCGAAGATGGTCTCGATGAGGATGGCGTCCACCCGCCCGGCGATCAGTGCGCGGGTCGCCTCGGCATAGATGGTCACCAGTTCATCGAAGTGGGTGTTGCGGGCACCGGCGTCATTCACGTCCGGGGAGATGCTGGCGGTCTTGCTGGTGGGGCCCAAGACCCCGGCGACGAAGCGCGGCTTATCCGGGGTGAGCGCCGTGTAGCGGTCCGCGCAGTCCCGGGCGAGCAGGGCGGCGGCGGTGTCGATCTCCGCCGCATAGTCCTGCAGGCCGTAGTCCGCCTGGGACAGCCGGTTACCGTTGAAGGTGTTGGTCTCCAGGATGTCCGCCCCGGCCTCCAGGTATTGCTCATGGATCTCGCGGATGACCGCGGGCTTGGTCAGCACCAGCAGGTCATTGTTGCCCTTCAGATCCGAGGGCCAGTCCTTGAAGCGCTCGCCGCGGTAGTCGGCCTCGCCGAGTTGGTAGCGCTGGATCATGGTGCCCATGGCGCCGTCGAGGATCAGGATGCGTTCGCGCAAAAGGTCGGCGAGGGTGGACTGGGACTGGGCTGGCATGGGGATTCCGCCTTGGGTTCTTGACAGGGCACCCGGTCGGTGCGGGACTGCGCAGTATAACCGCCGCGGCGCCGACGTCCCTTGCCAAGCGCCGGCGACGGGGGCGATCGGAACTGATGTGGTGGCCGAGATCCCGGGTATCCTGTCCTGGTCGTTGTCGTTGTCGTTGTCGTTGTCGTTGTCGTGATCGGATTGTTCGATTACGACAAC
>NZ_CAIKKU010000367.1 GCF_903828115.1 uncultured Thiodictyon sp.
AGGAGCGGCCCCCAGGCCGCGACGGATATCGGCCTCGTGGTGGCCGGAACAGTCGCCCGCTGCCTGTGTCAGCCGCTTGATGGCGTCGCAGTCGCGTCTGCGCTCGTCACCGTGGCCTAAATTCCAAGCGATCCGAAATGTTCCATATCCAGACTTGGCAACGACCGGGAAACTGTGCCATCGTTGACAGATACTTGCCCGCTCCCGCGCGCAGACCTTCGGGAAGTCTCCCGGTAGGATGGGTAGAGCGCAGCGAAACCCATCGTTGCCGCGCGGCTAAGGCGTTGATTGCTGGGTTTCGCTGCGCTCTACCCAGCCTGCAGGCCGGGCGCGAGGCGAACCCGGTCGTTGGCCGAAACTTGAGATCGGCCTTCAGGCCGACCGACTGGGAGCGCGGCACCTGAGTCGCGGCCCGGCCTGTCCGCACCAGGCCTTGAGTTCCGGCCAGCGGCCACCTTGTGGAGTCCAAGGCTTCAGCCTTGGTCCTGTGCATCCAAGGCTGAAGCCTTGGACTCCGGCCCGGGGCGGCCGGAACGATGATCAAGGCCCCGCACCAGGTGACGCCACAGTCGTTTGAGAGATCGCGCCGCGACTCGGGTGCGGCGCTCCCAGGGGCGGGGATGATGATCGAGGCCGCCGGTGCCGGGTCGGTGTCGGCATGGATCTTTACTGACAGCGGCAGCGCGCCGGTGGTCGGCGCCGCGCCCCTGATGCGACATCCAGAAGCGACATCCAGAGGAGCAATCATGGCTGATAACGACTATCGCGCCGACCAGGGCACCATCATCCCGACCTTTTTCATCGGGGCCGGCGGGGTGGGCTCGCGGATTGTGGATCGCATCGCGGCGCGGGCGGCGAGTCTGCCGAATTGGGAGACGCAACTGCGCCCGCTGACGTCCTTCATCTCCATCGACACCAATGACCTGGATCAGGATTCGCTCAAATCCATCCCCAAGGGCAACCGGATCAATATCGCCGCCTTCGACAAGCAGAAGGTGGTCGAGTATCTGCGCCGCTCCAATGACCCCCAGACGGAGCAATGGCTGCCGTCCACCTATAGCCCGCGGGAGGGTGTCAAGCCGGGCGCCGGACAGATCCGGATCGAGTCCCGGCTGGGCTTTTTCTTTCATTCACCGATGATCCGGCAACGGTTGAAGGACCTGGTGAATCAGGCCCTGACCCCGGGCGTGACCTGGCGCAAGCAGGGCAAGTTCAACGTCTATCTCTTTTGCACCCTGGCCGGCGGCACCGGTTCCGGCAGCTTCCTGTCGCTGGCCTATCTGGTCGATGATGTCATCAAACGCGCCAATTGGCAGCCGCGGGTGATCGCGAACCTGCTGCTGTCCTCGCTGGTGACGGACAAGGTGGGTCCCGAGTTGCATACCAACATCCATGCCAACACCTATGCGGCGCTGAAGGAGCTGGAGAACCTCACCAAGCTCGATTATGCCCAGGTCAAACAGTCCGGGCGCACGGCGGAGCCCTTCCAGTATTTCCGCAATGAGGGCTCACACGAGACGCTCAGCGTCGGCGCCCGGCCCTTTTTTGTCTCGTTCATCCTCGACCGCCCGCCCCATGTCGGCACCCGGGACCCCGAGAAGGTCATTGCCGATGCCGCCTTCCTGCAGGTCTTCACCCCGGTCATCAACGAGCTTTCAGGCGAATACGACAACTATGAGCAGCACCTGGAATCACTGACGCGCTTCCCCGGTGACTTGAGCGATGTCGGCGAGGGCTTTGCGAAGAATTACGGTACCTTCGGGGCGGTGGCCCTGGTCCTGCCGGGTCACGACCTGCTGGAATACTGTGCCCTGCGCTTCGCCGCCCAGGCACTGCGGTCCCAGATCACCTTCGGTGTCGAGGATACGGACGCGGGCGACGATCGCGCCCGCGCCCTGGCGAAGCTTGCGGTGGATTACAACAGTCCGCGCTTCGCGCAGATGTCCGACGAGGGCCGCGAGGAACTGATCAATGCCTCCTTCGTCGCCTCCGTGCGCGAACTGGCGCGCCAGGATGCCAATGAGGAACTGTTCGACGGCTACTGGTACCGGCTGGTGGAGGGCACCGATGCGGGCGCCGTCACCGGCACCACCGAGAAGGGCGAGGAGGTCCGGGCCGATACCCTGGTGCAGAAGGTGGAGCGGCGGCTGGCGGAGCAGCGCGAGGTGCTGATCAACCGGATCACGATCAAGGATCGCACCATGTTCTTTCAGAAGGAGCAGGCCAATGCCTATATCGACATGGTCTCGAAGCTGGAGGAGGAGGTCCGCAAGGGGCACCAACTGGTCGATAACGAGGCGCCGGGTCTGGTGACGGCCGCGCGTGAGGGCGAGGCCGTCACCGGGCTCAAGCTCGATCCGATCCAGGAGCGCTATCTGGTCGTGCGCCTGCTGGAGGTGTGCGGCAAGACCTGGCTCACCGCGGCGCGCCAGGAGGAGCAGGCGACCGAGGCGAAGGATATCGTCAAGTCCCAGAAGAAGCGCGCCGAACTGCGCGATCTCACCTATGAGAACCTGCGCAAGGCGGCGGCCAGCCGGCGGCTCTTCAATCGCGATCAGGACTTCATCCAGGCCAAGGAGGAGGCGCAGGCGGTCTATACCCAGGCCAAGACCGCGGCCCTGCGCTATCTGGATGCACGGGTGCGCCTGATGCAATTGCGCGGCCTGTTGGAGTTCCTGCAGGGGCGCTCGCGCCAATACGTGCGGTTGGCCACCCGCATGGACGGCCTGGTCAAGGAGCTGGAGAAGGAGGCGGCCCGGCTGATGGCCGGTGAAACGGCCGTGTTCCCGACCTACAGCATGCGCGTGGAGGTCTTCGAGACCCTGGACGAACCGCGTCGGCGTATCTGGCAGCGGGTCTACAGCCGGCTTTTCATCGAAGACGGTCACTTCGTCAGCACCTTCGATCGGCAGTCGCTCGCCCAGGCCATCGCGGCCGAATTAAAGCCGGTGGTGCAGGACGGCGGCCGCGTGGTCGCCAAGGGGGTGGATCAGACCGTTGCCGATCTGCGCCGTGCCATGACCCAACTCGGGCGCGAGCGGCTGCGCGGGCGCATCTTCGGGGGCGGTGAGGGGCAGTCGGGGCTCGACGTGATCTCCGGTCTGGACCTGGAGGCCCGGCTGGTCCTGGAACCCGGCAAGGCACCCGGCGAGCCGGTGACCGATGACGAGGTGGCCGCCTATCGCAAGCGCAAGGTCCTGGCGCTCGGGCAACTGGCCGGGGTGATGGCGCGGGTGAGCACGGCCGAGTCCGCCGCACTCGCCGACGGGGTCGTGACCAACCGTACCCGGCTGGTGGTCCTGGGCGTGGATACCGAGTCGGCGGGGCGGGGTGCCCAAGCCTTCCAGGATGGGCTCATCGATGTGCTGAGCGACGGGGGTCGGCAGGTCAAGACCACCCGCTGGCACGACCCGCGCCTGATCGTGGTCCATGACGTGGTGATGCCGATCCCGCTGTATTATTTCGAGGCCCTGGTCGAGGAGATCGAGCCGTCCTATCTCAAGCTCGCCGGGGACGAGCGGCGCGGCTTTCGCCTGCACACGGACCGTCATTGGGAGGACGCCCTGCCGAACCTCAACCCGCGCCGCGCCGAGGTGTCCGCCGGCTGGGCCCTGAAGACGCTGACGACGGGGCTGATCGCGCGGGTGATCGGGGTCGATGCGGTGGCGGTCGAGGGGACGGATCTGGACCTCTTCGTCTGGCGGCGCCAGAGCGGCGCACCCTTCGTGCTCGGGGCCGAGTTCGTCCTGGCACTGGCCAAGATCGGCGCCATCCACGACGACCTGCACCTGCGCGCGTCCCTGGAGGATCAGGTCCGGCAGCAGTTGGGCGCCATGTCGGGAGAGGCGCGGGAGGAGCGCCGACAGGAATTGATCGCCCAGTTGACGGCCGACCTGGACCAGATCAGCGTCAAGCGCGTCCAGGGGATCGAGGGCTCCGCCTACGACTATCTCAACGGCCCGGTCATGCGCGCCCTGCTGCACGGGTTGAAAGAACTGCCGCGCGACCCGGAGGTCGCGCGGGAGGTTCGGCGGGAGCAGAAGCGGTATTAATTTTGGATCCCGAGATTGGGCCTTGATCATTAGATTCCGGCCACCTCATGGGCGACATCCG
>NZ_CAIKKU010000368.1 GCF_903828115.1 uncultured Thiodictyon sp.
CACCCCAGTGCGGCCAGGCCTCTGCCCATCCTACACAGTCGGGGTTTTTGCGAGCACGCGCCGCACTGGGGTGCGGCGCTCCCAGGGGGCGCTCCCGGGCGCCCCCGGGGTCGGCCACCGGCTCAGAACTGCCGCACCTTGATGTTCAAGGTCTGTATCCGATAGGCAATCTGCCGCGGCGTCATGTTGAGCAGGCGCGCAGCCTTGGCCTGGACCCAGCCGGCCTCTTCCAGGGCGGCGATGACGCGCTCGCGCTCGTCGAGATCCGGGTCGTCCAGGTCGACCTTGGGGCCGGATTCCGCAGACGATTCGGGGCCGGAATCAGCGCCGCTGCCGGGCGTGGTCCCCAAACTGGCGCCGGCGGGCCGCCCGTCCCAGGTGCTGACATCCAGGCCGGTGAGTTCGATGACGCCGCGGTCGATGGTGCCGTCGGCGCTCATCACGGCCGCGCGCTCCATGCAGTTCTCCAGCTCCCGCACGTTGCCGGGCCAGTCGTGGCGCATGAGGATGCGTAGCGCACTGTCGGTGATCGAGAGCTCCCGACCCTGCATCCGCGCGACCTTGGTGACCAGGAAGCGGGCCAGGTCCGGGATGTCCTCGATGCGCTCGCGCAGGGCCGGCATGCGGATGGGCATGACATTGAGCCGGTAGTAGAGGTCCTCGCGGAACTCGCCGGCGCGCACCTCGGCCTCCAGATCCCGGTTGGTGGCGGCGATGATGCGCACGTCGACCTTCAGCGTCCGGCCGCCGCCGACCCGCTCGAACTCGCCCTCCTGGAGCACGCGCAGCAGCTTGGCCTGGAAGGCGGGGCTGATCTCGCCGATCTCATCGAGAAACAGGGTGCCGCCGTCGGCCTGCTCGAAGCGGCCCTTGCGCATGGCCACGGCGCCGGTGAAGGCGCCCTTTTCGTGCCCGAAGAGCTCGGACTCCAGCAGGTTGTCCGGGAGCGCGGCGCAGTTGAGCTTGATGAAGGGGGCGCGGGCGCGCGGTGAGTTGTAGTGGATGGCGCTGGCGATCAGCTCCTTGCCGGTGCCGGACTCGCCGCGGATGAGCACGGTGGTGGTCCACTTGGCGACTTGGCGGACCTGGTCGAAGACCAGCCGCATCGGCTGGGTGCGCCCGATGATGCTGTCGAAGCCGTGGACGCCCTTGACCTCGCGGCGCAGCTTGTCGCGCTCCTCGCGCAGCGCCGCCTGTTCGGCCTCGACCCCGCGCGCCAGGCGGATGGCCTGGCCGATGAGGTTGGCGACCATCTCCAGGAAGCGGGCGCGCTCCTCCAGCAGGCCGTCGGCCACCGGCGGCTGGGCGGCGAAGACGCCGACCGCGGCGCCCTCGCCGATGCGGATGGGCACGCCGATGAAGGGCAGGTCCGATTGGTAGAGGTTCAGCCGGTCCAGGAAGCGCGGCTCGTCCCCCACCCGGGGCAGGATCCAGGGCTGGTTCTTTTCCAATATCCGCCCGATCACGCCCTCGCCGGGGCGGTAGCTGACCGGCTCGAAGGGGTCGGCATCCTCTTTGTTGTAGAGGGCGCTGATCAGCAGCTCGCCGCTCTCCTCGTCGAGCAGGCTGACCAGTCCATAACAGAGCCGGCCGCGCTCGTGCAGCACCCGCAGGACCTCGCGCAGCGTCTGGCGCAGATCAAGCGAGCGGCTGAGCACGGTGCTGACCTCGTAGAGTGCGGCCAACTGGGTCTCCAGCAGATCCAGCCGCGCCGCCTCAGTGGCGGTGACCGGCACCAGGGGGTCGCGATTCATGGGCTCACTCATCCGCCGACACGGCGTTCAGGGTGAGCAGGATGCGGCAGCCGTCCTGGAAGTCCGGGTCCACCTCGATACTGCCGCCGTGCTCGGTGACGATCTCCTGGGCCATCGCCAGCCCCATACCGGCCCGGCCGCGGCGGTTGCGCCAGCCGATGTAGAAGGGCTCGAAGACCCGGTAGCGGTCCTCGAACGGGATGCCGCGGCCGTTGTCCTGGATCGCCACCTCCACCGCCCCGTCCACCAGGCGGGTGGCGAGCAGCAGGTCCCGATGCGGCCGGCCGGACTCGCCGACTGCCTGGATGGCATTGTCGATCAGGTGCTTGAACAGGGATCTCAGAGAATCCTGGTGGCCCGGCAGTTCCGGCAACAGGTGCGCCGGGCGCCAGTCGACCACGATCCCGGCGGCCAGCAGCCGGTCGGTCGCAAGCACCAGGACCTGGCGCAGCAGGTCATTGACGTTGACCATGACCCCGGGCTCGCGCGGCCCCTCCGGCAGGGCCGCCTTCAGGGTGTCCAGGGCGCGCGCCCCGGAGCGGCTGATCTCATCCAGCATCCCGGCCAGGGTGGCGAGGCTCGCATTGCCGCCGCGGGCCATGGCGGCGGCCGCCTGGATCACGTTCATGGGGGCCTGGATCTGGTAGATGGCCGCGGCCAGGGCCTCGCGCATCCCATGGGCCAACTGCTGCTCGGCCAGGCGCGCGCGCAGGTTTTCCAGGTGCGCCCGGTCCACCTCCCGGCGGCGGGCGGTGACCTCGTTGGCGAGGAGCAGCATCCGCCGCTCGCCGGGCTTCTGGCGGCCGAAGAAGCCGCGGGCGCTGGGGTCGACCTCGTCGGCCGGGGTGCCGGAGCAGGAGAACCAGCGCGGTCCGCTGGCCCCCGGCAGGACGATGCTGACCTCCAGGTCCTTGAAGGCGCGCCCGGCCAGGCACTCGGCCAGGGGGTCCAGCCCGACCTGTTCGCGCAGCGCCGTGCTCAGGGTCTGCGCCGGTTCCTGCCCGCGCAGGTCGCCGACCAGGCGCTGGTATTCCTGGTTGGCGAGGATCACCCGGCCCGCGGCATCGAGCAGGACCACCACCACGGGTGCGGCGTCCAGGACGGTCTCGATGCGCGCCTTCTGGCGGCGCAGTTCACCCTCCAGTTCGTGCAGCTTGGTGACATCGCGGTGCATCCCGAGGAAGTATTTGATCTCGCCGGTGCGGTCGAGCACCGGGGCGATGATCAGTTCCGCCAGATAGTCCCCGCCCTGTTTGGTGCGGTTGACCAGGGTCCCGGTCCAGGTCTGCTTGCGCTGTATGGTCCGCCACAGGTGCTGATAGACGTTGTCCGGGGTCGCCTGGTTGGACAGGATCGCCTCGTTCTGTCCGATCACCTCGACGCGGCTGAAGCCGGTCAGGATCTCGAAGGCGCGGTTGGCGTAGAGGATGGTCGCGCGCGCGTCGGTGATGGAGATCGCCGAGGGGGCCTGCTCCACGGCCTCGAAGAAGAGGCGCGGCGAGAGCGGGTCGCGCGGGTTGCCCGCCATCAGGGTGAGGGCCTCGATGACCTCCCCCGGGGTCCCCGGCGGGGGGGCGGCGAGGAACTCGCCCAGGGCGGTGGCGACGAGTTGTACCGGGGTTTCCGGGGACTCCGGGGATGGTCGGGCCGACACGGTGTTCTCCTGGGCGTCAGGGGTTGGGGTTCGGGTCGCCGGCCGCGCTGGTCCTTCCGGTCGACAGCGCTCGGTCCGCACAGCGGACCCTACGGTGCCGTAGGGTCTGCTGTGCGGACCAACGACCGGCCGACCGGCGGGCGAGGGGTTGGGACCAGGAGCAAGGCCGGACGCCACGGCGATGCGCCAAGCATACCGGGCCGGTCGGTCTTGCACGACCCGCGTGCGGGGCTATAGGCATCGCTGTCGATATTACGACAATTCTGCTGGGTCGCGGCATGGGTATTGTCATGTCGTCAACAGCCCTGAGCGCGGCGGGGCGTCGCCCAGGAACCCGCACCCGGTCCGCCGCGCCGCGCCGCACGACAAGCGATTCGACTGATCGATAAGGGCTTTGTGCGGCAGGCCGGCATTCCCCGCGCCGGTCCCGGGCGCGCGATCTCGGCCCCCGCACCTCCTGGCACCTGGTTTGCAGTGCAGTTAAGCAAAGAAGGGCTTGAGACGAGGTCCGCAAGCGCACCTCGGACGTGCTGCATGTGCGCTTGTTCGCGGCTCGATACGCTTTCAAAGGAGCGGCTTACCGCTCGCATCAGAGGCACTGAATCATGCTCGCCGCCATCGGTAGTCTATCCCTCCTCGGCCTGGTCCTGGGCGGCATCCTCGGCCTCGCCTCCCGTTACCTGAAAGTGGAGGGCAATCCGCTGACCGCGCAGGCCCTGGCCCTGCTGCCGGGCTCCCAGTGCGGACAGTGCGGCTATGTGGGCTGCGGCCAGGCGGCCGAGGCCCTTACCGCCGGCACCGCCCCGCCCACGGTCTGCCCACCCGGGGGACGGGCGGTCGCCGAGGCCCTCGGCAGCCTGCTGGGGAAAACGGTCGACTTGGCGGGGGTGGCGGAGAAGGCCCCAACGGTCGCCCACGTCAATGAAAACCTCTGTGTCGGCTGCACCAAATGCTTCAAGCGCTGCCCTACGGACGCGATCATGGGGGCGAACAACATGATTCACAGCGTCTTCGCCGACGCCTGCATCGGCTGCGAGAAGTGCTTCGAGGTCTGCCCCACCGAGTGTATCGAGATGCGGCCCGTCGCCCCGACCCTCCAGACCTGGTTCTGGCCGAACCCGGCCCTGGCAACCGCTTAAGCGCAGGAGGTCGACATGAGACTGTTCAAGATCCGCGGCGGCGTCCACCCGCAAGACCGCAAACAACTGGCGGCCGGGCAGGCGATCGAGGACCTGCCGCTGGCGCCCCTGCTGCACGTCCCGCTGCAACAGCACATCGGCAACCCGGCCACCCCGGCGGTGCGGCGCGGCCAGCGGGTCGCCAAGGGAGAACTCATCGGCCAGGCGCAGGGGCCCATGTCCGCCCCGGTGCACGCCCCGACCTCGGGTCGGGTCATGGGCATCGGCAGCTTCCCGGCCCACCACGCCTCCGGCCTCTCGGTGCGCACCATCACCCTGCAACCCGACGGCGAGGACCGCTGGGTGGAGGGTCTGGAGGGGGTACCCGACCCCTTCGCCCTGACCCCCGAGGAGATTGCCGCGCGCGTCGCGGCGGCCGGGATCGTCGGGATGGGCGGCGCGACCTTCCCCTCGGCGGTCAAGCTCAACCTGCGCACCAAGTACAGTCTGCATACGCTGGTGATCAACGGGGCCGAATGCGAGCCCTACCTCACCTGCGACGACCGGCTGATGCGCGAGCACGCCGAAGGGGTCCTGGACGGCGCCCGCATCATGGCCCATGCGCTCGGGGTCGAGCGGATCATCATCGGGATCGAGAACAACAAGCCCGAGGCGCAGGACGCCATGACCCAGGCCGCCGCGCCCTTCCCGACGGTGAGCGTGGCCCACCTGCCCATGCGCTTCCCCATGGGCTCGGAGAAGCACCTGGTGCAGGCCATCACCGGCCAGGAGACCCCGGCCCGCGGCCTGACCGCCGACATCGGCGTCGTCGTCCACAACCCGGCGACGGCCTTCGCGGTCCACCAGGCCCTGCGTCTGGGCTGGCCCCTGGTGGCACGGCTGGTCACGGTGAGCGGCGCGGCCATCAACCGGCCGCGCAACCTGCGGGTGCCCCTGGGCACTCCGGTGCAGCACCTGATCGACCACTGCGGCGGCTTCCGCGAGGAGCCGGCGCGCCTGGTGAGCGGGGGTCCCATGATGGGCTCGCCCCTGCCGGGCACCCGGGTCCCGATCGTCAAGGGCAGCAACGGCGTCCTGGCCCTGACCGCGGCCGAGATCAACGCCGCCCCGCGCTCCGCCTGTATCCGCTGCGGGAGTTGCGTGACCGCCTGCCCCTGCGGCCTGCTGCCGCTCAACATGGCCGCCCATGCCCGCGCCGGGGACCTGGAGGGCACGGTGCGCCTGGGGCTGATGGACTGCATCGGCTGCGGCTCCTGCTCCTATGTCTGCCCCTCCCATATCCCGCTCGCGCAGTTCTTCAGCTACGCCAAGGGCGAGATGGCCGCCCGCGGGCGCACCAAGCAGAAACAGACCGAAACGCGGCGCCTGATCGAGCAGCGCACGGAGCGGATCGAGGCGATACAGCGCGCCAAACGCGAGGCCATGGCGGCGCGCAAGCGCGACCCCAAGGCCGCCGCGCCGGCGCCGGCATCGACATCCGCGGAGCAGTCGGCGGACAGCCACGTGGCGGCCTGAGTCGGAAAAGATCGTTGACCCTGGGGGGCATCTTTTTTTGCAAAGACGCAAAGGAACGGTTCACCAACAAGTTAAACAAGTCCATCGGGAAATGCTTTTCGCGTCGTTGTCGTTGTCGTTGTCGTTGTCGTTGTCGAGGTTATCGTATCGCCCCGGATTCGCTCGCACGCCAAGTTGCAGCGATTTTCCGATTACGATTACGACAACGACAACGATTGCGTTTAACTTGTTACTTTGTAAGCTCGACCCCCGGAGGTCACCATGCACGTCGGCGTCGCCTATGCGGACAAGTTCAAACAGACCTGGCTCAAGCTCGATGTGCCGGACGGCAGTTCGGCACGGGATGCGATACAACGCTCCGGCCTGCTCGCACAATTCCCGGAGATCGATCTGGCGCGCAATCAGGTCGGCATCTTCGGCCGGGTCGTGACGCTTGACACCCCGCTTGCGGACGGCAATCGGGTCGAGATCTACCGCCCCATCATCGCCGACCCGGAGACCGTCGAGCGCCGCGATCGGGAGTGAGGGAGCCACGGGCCTTTGATCATCGTTCCGGCCAACCGCCATCCTCTAGAGTCTTAAGGCTTCAGCAGCTACAGCTACCGGACGTTCTCACGGACCGGGCATCGTTGTCGTTGTCGTAATCGTGGTCGGATTTTTAGATTACGACAACGACAACGACAACGACAACGTACCCGGGATCTCGGTCACCACATCAGTTCTGATCGCACCCGGCGCCCCTTTATTGCTGGGTCTTGAACTCGATGCGGCGGTTACGGAACCGGCCGGCCGGGGTCTCGTTGCTCGCCACCGGGATGTCACTCCCGTAGCCCCTTGCGTTCAGTCGCCCGGCCGGCACCCCGACGACGACCAGCGCCTCGCGCACGGATACGGCGCGCGCCTCCGACAGGGCCCTGTTCCTGGCCGAATCGCCGCTGTTGTCGGTGTGGCCGGCAATCTCGATGACGACGGTTGGCGGGGCGCCCAGGATGGCCTGGGCGGCGGCGGTGACGAGCGGCAGGCTGTCGAGCGGAACCTCGGCGCTGTCGGTCGAGAAGTTGATCACCCAGAGATTCAGGGCCTTGACCAGATCGGCACCGCCGTAGCCCGCCCTCAGGGCCGCGAGCGCGGCCCGGGTCCGATCGGCGCCCGTCTTGACGGCTTCGCCGGTCTTGTCCCCCAGGAACCCGAACGAAAAACCGCTTCCAAACTGTCGCTTGATGGCATCCAGCAGCTTTGAGCGCTCGGTGTCGGACAGCCAACCGCCGACCTTGACGTCGTTGCCTTCCAGCAGGAGGTCCGCGCCGGGCAGCCTGAACCGCGGCAGCAGGGCACCAAGATCGGCAAGCCAGGACGCCGGCCCCACCCGGGGATCCAACGCCAGTTCGCCCGAGCAATTGGCCGCACCGAACACACTATTGAGTCCATCGAGGATGGTAGCGCGGGACTTCTCATCCGCCACCACACCCGCGTATTGGACCTTGCCGTCGTCATTGCTCAGGGCCAGGCGGGGCACCGGCAGCGCCTGGGGCTGCACGGCGGCGACCGCAAGCGCTTCCTGCGCCTGCTCGGGTCCGTGCCAGGCCCAGTAGCCGAGGAGTCCCGCCCAGGCGAGCGCCGCCAACCAGCCCCAGACGGGCATCCCGCGCGACTCCCGGGCTTGTGGCGGTTGGGGCGGCGGGGCCGCCGGGGGGGCCGGACTGACCGGGGCGGCGGATGACGCAACCGCGGCCGGGGCGACGGTAGCGGGCCGAGTAGCCGCGGCGACCGGACTGACCGCGGCCGCGACCGGGCTGACCGCGGCGATGGCCGGCTTAACCAGGGCAGCCGGGCCGACCGCGGCCGCGACCGGAGTGACACCGGCGGCAGAGCGCTCGAGGAAGGACGCGACCTCCCCCTCCATCGGGTCCTGGATGAAGCCGGCGGGTGTGAGTAAATTGACGAGTTTGGGTACGGCGTAGGCCAGCGCGTCGCGCGCCGTGGAGTCCGGCAGCGAAAACCGGCTCGCCAGGCGGTCGATCAGGCCGCTACCGAGGACGCCCTCCAGTTGGGCCCCGGTCAGGGGCAGACTCTCGCGCACCTTGGTCACCCAGGAGGCCGCGATGTGGCCGAGCCCGGCTTCGTTGAAAAGATCGATGAACCCGCGCAGCCCCCCATGGTCCGTAGCGACGATGTAACGAATTGTGTCCGCGACGAAGGCGCCGGCGCTTTCGCCCAGGCCGAAGCGTTGTTCCAGTTCACCAATCAGACTGTCAAACAAGGCCATGGAAAACTCCCCTTAACGTAATTAGAAATTCCAACCGTACCGCGATTGGGTAAGGCAGCGATGCTAGCCGCGATGCGGACAACAGACAAGGGCGGCGGCTGGGACGGCACCCCCGCCCTTGATCATCGTTGCGGCCGCCCCGGGCCGGAGTCCAAGGCTTCAGCCGTGGATCAGTTGTTGCGGTTCCCGCCGAAGGCCTTCATGGGGTTCGGCATGTTCTTCATCGGGTTGAAGCCGTCGCCGCCCGCGCGGGGGGGCGGCTGATCGCCGCCGTAGGGGGGGCCGTTATAGCCGGGTCCGTCGCCGCCGGGACCGGGCCTCTGGCCGTTACCGGGTCCGTACCCACCCTGGGGGGCGTAACCGTAGCCCGGGCCGGGGCCGGAGTACCCCGGGGGCCGATCCCCGGCTCCCGGGGCGGGCGCCGCTCCCGGCTGACCATAGGCCGGCCCGGAATACCCGGGGACCTGATAACCGCCGCCCGGCGCGGACCCCGCTCCCGGCTGACCATAGGCCGGCCCGGAATACCCGGGGACCTGATAACCGCCGCCCGGCGCGGACCCCGCTCCCGGCTGACCGTAGGCCGGCCCGGAGTACCCGGGGACCTGATAACCGCCGCCCGGCGCGGACCCCGCTCCCGGCTGACCATAGGCCGGCCCGGAATACCCGGGGACCTGATAACCGCCGCCCGGGGCAGGCACCGGTGCCGGTTGACCGGAGGCCCGGCCCACATCGGCGGGCGCTCGATAGGCGCCGGGGCCGTCGTCGGCACCCTGCGCCCGCACGGGGGGGTTGGCGCAGACCGTGAGTACCAGCAGAACGCCAAGGCCGATCGGATGCTTGTGCATGATTGCTCCTCTTCGCAGATGTACGGTACGGAAGTACGTTAGGAACGGTTCACTAATAAGTTAAACAATTCGATTCGGGACCGCCTGTAACGCCATTTTCGTTGTCGTTGTCGTTGTCGTTGTCGTTGTCGTTGTCGTTGTCGTTGTCGTTGTCGAGATTATCGTAGCGCTTCGGATTCTCTCGCACCCCAAAGTGCATCGCTTCTCC
>NZ_CAIKKU010000369.1 GCF_903828115.1 uncultured Thiodictyon sp.
GGGGCGCTACGATAACCTCGGCAACGACAACGACAACGACAACGACAACGACAACGACAACGACAACGATCGTATTAGATGTTTAACCTCCGTGACGGGGGTGGGCAGCATAAATTCCGATCCCCAAGCCCGGCAGCCAGCGGCGCAGGCCCGGCGTGGTGATGACGGTACTGAAGATGGCCATCAGGACCAGCATGGTGAAGACCTGCTGGGAAATGACGCCCAAGTCATAGCCGACGTTGATCACGATGAGTTCCATCAGGGCGCGGGTGTTCATCATGATGCCGAGCACCTTGCCCTCCTGGTGCGAGAGCCCGGCCCAGCGCGCCGCGAGATAGCTGCCGCCGAACTTGCCAAGGGTCGCCAGGGCGATCAGCAACAGACACCAACCCCAAGCGGCAGTGGAATTAAGGCTCCCGATATTGGTACGCAGACCGGTGTAGGTGAAGAAGATGGGCAGAAAGAAGACCATGACGAAGTGGCCGATGCGTTCCTTCCAGGCCGCGATCAGCTCATGCTCGTCATAGAGTATCACCCCCATCATGAAACCGCCGAAGATGGCGAAGATGCCGATCTGATAGGTGGTGATGGCGGAGATGAAGATGCCGGCCAGCAGGATACCGAGAAGATTGTGGGTGAGCTTGCCGCGCCCGGCCTTCTCGCCCGTCGGCGCCGGTCCGGCCTGGCTGATGCGGATGAGACGCTTCATCAGGGGGCGCACGCCGAACCACCAGGTCAAGAAATATCCCGCGACCAGCGCTACCTTGAGGCCGAAGTCAAGCGCGTTGAACTGGGCCAGCGAGAGCGCGGTGACCAGGGCGAGCAGCAGCCAGCCGACCACGTCGTTGATCGCGGCGGCGCTGATGGCGATGACGCCGATGGGCTGATGGGTGATCTTGAACTCGATCATCATGCGCCCGAGGATGGGCAGCGCCGTGATGGAGAAGGCGGTGGCAATGAAGAGCGCCGAGGCGACGGGGTCGACACCGGGTGACAGCATGGGCGCCGTGGCGTAACCGAAGCCGAAGCCCAGGGCAAATGGCGCTGCCATCCCGGCGGCGGCAACATAGGTGACGGCGCGGCGGTGCTGGCGGTCCAGCAGGTGCGCGAAATCGAACTCCAGGCCAATCTGAAACATCAGCAGGATCAGGCCGATCTGCGACAACATTTGCATCGGCGCGGGCGGGGCCGAGCGAAAGACATAGGCGAAGAGGGCGGGCGCCAGCGCGCCGAACAGGGACGGCCCGAGCAGGATGCCGACGATGATCTCCCCCACCGCGGGTGACTGCCCGAGGCGCTGCGCTACCCCTCCCCCCAGGCGGGCGGCCAGAATAATCACCGTCAATTGCAGCAGGGTGAAGAACAGCAGGGTCTCAGTCTGATGGACGGTCACGGCCGCCGCGGACGCCGTCATATCATGCCTCCGTTATGGGAAAGGCGCACCGGCGTCGTGAGCGGGCCGGTGGCCGTCTGCGATTGCACTGACCTGGTTCCCGACCCCGGCGCCTTCGCCCAAGCGGGCGATGAGCATGACGTTGGCGAACGGCAGCAGACCGTTCATGGGGACGGTCTCGACCCGAAAGCCCAGGGCCTCCAGCGCCTGGATCCAATCCGGCAGGCGGCGGGGATACAAACGCCGCCAGCCCAGGCCGTGGAACAGGGCGACCGCGCGATCGATCCAGTTGCTCAACTGGAACCGCAGACCGCCGCCGGCGTCTCCCACGCGCGTCAGGAAGAGGCCATTGGGCGGCAGGGCGGCCCGCACCCGGCGCAGAAGTTCGTCCTGCGACGGCCCATCGACGTAATGCGCAGCGTCCATGATGACCACGACATCCGCCTGGCCAAGATCCATCTGCCGCATGTCACCCGCTTCAAAGCGCGCCCACCCGCCGCAGGCCCGTCGCGCGCGCTGCACATCGATCGTCAGGAGATCGATGCCGCGCAGATCGGCGACCCGCGGGGGGGCCGGCCACTGCGCCGACCAATCGCCGGCATCATAGAGTTGCCGGGCGGCCAGCAGCCAGGCCGCCAGCAGGCCCTGACCACAACCCAAGTCGAGGATGCGGGCCGCGTCCGGGAAGATCCCGCGTTCCAGCATACCAACGAACACCGGGTCGCGACCGAGCTTGCCGCGGGCGAAATGGTAGGCAAACCTGCCTGCTGCCCGGTAAGGTTCGCTGGCCTGGTCGATGAGGCGTTTGCGCAGGGCCGCGGGGCTGACGATCATAGCGGGGGCCGCTCCAGGGCCGAATGCAGGGTAATGGTGGTGAGGCCGGCGGCGGCCGCCAGTTCCAGAACACGGGGCAGCGCAACCAGGATCACCGGCGCGCCCCCCGCGGTGCGGGCCGCGTTGCCGTCGTGCAGCAGCAGGATGTCGCCGGCGGCCAGACCACTGGTCAAGCGACGAACCACGTCGTCACTGTCCCGGCTGCGGGTGTCATAGCCGCGACGGGTCCAACTGGCCAGATAGAGGCCGTGGCGGGCCAGGATGGGTTCCAGAAAGGGGCTGCGCAGGCCGGCCGTGGGCCGAAAGAAAGATGGCCGCTGGCCGGTTACGGCGGCCAGGCTGTCCTGACCAGCCGCGACTTCGCGGGCCATACGGCGCGGCCCGAGGAGGGCGAAGTGACGATAGTGATGCTGGCCGTGGTTTTCCACGGCATGACCCCGCCGCACGATTTCCCGGCACAGTTCGGGATAGCGCGCGGCCTTGGCGCCGATGCAAAAAAAGCTGGCGCGGGCGTTGAATTGGTCGAGCAGGTCGAGCACCGCCGGTGTCACCTCCGGGTCGGGGCCGTCATCAATGGTAATCGCGATCTGCCCCGCCGCCGTCGGCAGTCGCACCCAGTTGGGGCCGAGACCACGACTGCGCGGCCAGAGGCCGACCGCGGTCAGAACCAGGTGGTTGGCGGCCACCGCACCCAGACCCCAGGGCCACCAGCCCGGCTGGATCGCAAGCGACCCCAAGGCCCCGAGGTGCAACGCCAAGCTCGCCTGCAAGAGCGGCGTGGGGCGCCATTGGCGGCGCGCGTGGGCCGGCGGAGGGACCCTCATGCGCGTCGCGTCAGGATGGCGGAAAAGACCAGGGCCAGCACCGCGCCCGGCCCGACGGTGCAGCCGACCGCGTTGAGCACCGGCACGCTGGAGAAGGCCAAAATGCCGAAACCGGCCACGGTGGTGCCGACCGCGAGTACGAGTGAGGCCAGGACCCGCGGCGCCATGCCCCCCGCGACCGCCCCCTGGTCGAAGAACAGGGCGTAGTTGGAGCCGACGGCCACTACCAGCAGCATGCCCACCAGGTGCAGGATGGTGAGTTGCTGACCGGCCAGGACCAGCCCGGCGATGGTCACGGCCACGGCGGCGACCAGCGGGGCGGCGATGCGCAACACGCGAGCCGACGAGCGGGTGGCAACCAACAGCAGGCCGAAGATCGCGGCCAGACCCGCCAGCGACAGCACGATGGCCTCGCGCAAATAGCCCTCGTAGAGGTCGTCACCCGCACCTTTCAGATCAATGAAATAGACCCCTTCCAGTCCGGGCTGCGCCAGGGCCTGGTGCAAGTCCCGCGCGTCCAGGCGCTGCCCGGCCGCCACGCGCAGCGGCAGCAAGGCGCTCCAGCGCCCCTCCGACTGCATCAGCAGCGCATCCACCCCCTCGGCCAGGGAGGTTCCCTGGAGGTCTTCCGGGCGCACGCTCGCCTGGCCGCGGGCCTTCGCCACGTCCGCGAAGAACGGCTCAAAGCGCTCCGGCCGCAGCGGCAGTTCGGCAATGGCCGCGCTGAAGCGTTGGCGCAGTTCGGCGTCGGGCGGCAGGCTGGCCTGGCGCCGACGTTGGACCGCCTGACTGGGCAGATAGGCGGCGGGGCTCTCGAAGCCCGCGATCAGGCCCGCGGCTTGCAGCCGGTGCAGTACGCTCGCCACTGCCTCACTGGTGGCGAGCGCCGCCTCGCGCTCGGCCGCGGTCACGACCACCAGATAGCGCACGTCGGGGGCGCCCAGGTCGGTGCGCATGGCGACGTCGAGTGCCTGGTCGGCGCCGGACACCGGGTTCAGGGCGGCCAGTTCCCGGTTCCACAGGTCCTGATGCCTCACCAGCAGCACGAGGCAGGCGGCCGCGAAGAGGACCAGGACGGGTCCCCGTAAGCGGCCGGCCCACGCAACCCAGACCTGCAGCCGACGGCCGGAGGCGCTGACATCGCGCACGCGCAGGCCGCGCGGCAGGAGGCTCGGCAGGACGAAACGGGTCACCAGGGCGGCGGTGGCGAGGCCGGTGATCGCAAACAGGCCCAGTTGGGAGAGACCGGGGAAGCTGGAAAAGAGCAGCGAGGCAAAGCCGATGATGGAGGTCAACACGCCGATCCGAATGGTCGGCCAGAAGGCCGCATTCCAGTCGCTCTGGGTGTTCCTGATAGTGCCGTGCGTGCGTTCGGATTGAATGAGGAGGTAGGTGGAGTAGTCCACCGCCTCGCCGATGAGGGCAGTGCCGAAGCCGAGCGTGAGGCCATGCACCATGCCGAACCCGAGGCTGACCACCGCGACGGCGGCCAGCGCGCCTGACAGCACCGGTAACAAGCCCAACAGCAATGCCACCGGCGACCGGTAGACCAGGAGCAGCAGCCCGATGATGATCAGACTGCCGAGCCCGGAGAGGGTTAAGACGTCGCGTCTGATGGTGGTGCGAGCCGTCACGGAGAAGGGGCCGGGACCGGTCAGCGCCGCCGTCATCCCCGGCTCGGACACCGCCGCAAAGGCGGCCCGGATGGCCGTGACGGCCTTGAACTGTCCATCCGTGTCCGCCCCGTCGGCACGGGTGCGGGCCAGGAGCAGGGCGCGCCGGCCGTCGCGGGACGACCAGGCGCCAGCGAGTGTTTGCGGCCGCTGGCCGCTGCCCATGGCGTCCAGCAACCGGGTGAATTCTCCGGTGGGGTCGCGCGGCAGCAAGGCCTTACTGAAAAGCCCGTCCGCCGCGGCCAGCGACTCGATGTTCTCCGCGATGCCTTGGCGCAGGCCCGCCACGGTGAACCGATCGGCATCCATTGCCGGGCTCAACAGATAGCGGTTCTCCAGCAGGACCTGGGCGTCCCGCTCAAGGCCCAGGGGCTCGCCGTTGGCAATGTGCAGAAACTGCGCATCGGTGCGCAGGCGTGCGGCCAGTTCGCGTGAAACGCGCGCGCGCGCGGCCTGGTCGCCGCCCTTGATGCCGATCAGGATCAGGCGCGAGGCGATGCCGGAGCGAATCTGGTCGATGAGGAGTTGCTGTTCCAGGGTGGGGGTGCGCGGCAAAAAGGCGGACAGGTCGGCCGTGAAGTGAGTGCGCAGCACCACCCAGAGACACGCCAGCAGCACGACCAGCCAGAGGCCGATCACGACGCCGCCGCGTCGACTCATGGCGAAACCTTCTTACGGATGCTCATTACCGAACGATCGCCGTCCGTCAGTTGAATCTCGACCGTGCGTACCTCCTCCCGCGTCCCTTCCATGCGGATGCGGGCGACCACGCGCGTCATGCGGCCATCCAGCGGTGTCAGCACCAGCGTCCAGCGCTCACGGCTGCCTTCAAGGTCGAGCTGATAGACCCGCTCCAGTTCCTTGCGGTCGCCGGCCAGCGTGGCGCGAATGCCCAGAATCATGCCTGCCACCTCGGGGTAATCCTTGAGTTGAAACACGGTTCTCTGGGCCCGTCGCTCGATGGTCAGGGTATCGCCGTCCAGCACCATAGTTTCGACCCTGGGTGTGAGCGTGCGTTTCTCCAGGCGGGCCGGGGGGACGAACAGCAGTTCGCCGGACGACTCCACCGGCAGGTCCAGTATGGAGATGTACTTGTGCTCGGTGAAGGAGGCCGTTCCATGCGTGGTGTCAGCCAATGCGGCCATGAGTTCGCCGACCGTGAATTGGGCGGCCCGCGCTGCTGGATTGAACCCGAGCAACAAGAGACTGATGCCGCACAACAAGCCGCGTACGCGGTGGCGCCCCAGGCGCGGCGAGGGCCAAGTCATGACGCGCGCCACGGCCACGTTGCCGCGTTCCGGCCATTGCATCCATTCGGCCCGGCGCGCGCGATCTGGGGAATGAACGGACGCGTCGGGACCGACCTTGGGGGTGTTGCGGAAGGCGAGGATGCTGTCCATGATGCCGTGTTGCTCCAGATCGGGCAGGCACCGCCGCCGTACCAGATGCTCTACGATGAACATAAGTGCGATCAGGGGCAGTGAGAGAAAATTGGCGAAGACCGACCAGACAGCGATGCTGCTAAATAGAAACAGCAGCGTGGAGATCAGGCTGATGCCCAGAAACAACAGCGTCCAAGCCAGCGTGACCCGGCGCGTGTAGCGGGCCACCTCCGGACTCAGACTGCCGCGCACCGCTTGCGCAAAACGGGTGCACAGGGGCGCCCGCCCACGCCTCAGGGTGAGGCCAAACGCAGCGCCGAGCAGGACATAGATGCCGGCGTGCTGGATGAAATAGACCCAGCCGAAATGCCGCTCCAGCGTATCCCGGTAAAGCCACAGCAGGCACCCGGCCGCGGCGCACAGCACCAGCATGGCGAACGGGCGGGGCGACCGCCACGCCAGCCACGCGGCGATGGCCAGCACCGGTGCCAGCGAGACGGTCAGACCTAAGGCCGGGAAGCTGTTGGCGGTCGACGTCGCCGTGCTGTAATGCGCCAGTACCGGATAAGCAATCACCCCGGCGGCGATGGCGCTGCGGCGTACCACACCGACCGGGGTAAGGCTCATTGGGTCCGGGCCAACAGCGTCAGCCCGCGCGCTGCCGCGGATTAGCGGTAGCCCGGTTCATTCGCATTGTGGATGATCCAGATCAAATGCCCGGCGGAGAAATCACCGATAGACCCGCCGGCGAAGATCAGTCGTCCCTGGCCCTTGTAGACCAATTCATAGCGATGCTTGTCGCCGCCGAAATAGAAGGGGATGAACGCCTTACCCGTGATGTAGGCCCCCTGATCCGTCGGCTGTCCGATCAGGTCGGTCACCTGCTTCATCGGCATGCCGATCTGCAGCTTGGTGAACTTGCTGTTCGCCGCCGGGATGCCCGAGATCTCGCCCTCCCAGTCACCGATACCCTTGACCGCCCGCCCGGTCCCGGCCTCGACCTTGCTGGAATCGACCACCTGGCCGCTGCTGGTGGTTCCCGCCGCCGGTGTTGCAGCGTCCTGTCTGGCGGAATTAGATGCGCACCCGGCTAGGGCAACGGCGAGGAGTACCGCGGACGAGACGGCGAAGAGGTTGATTTTATTTGACACTTTTTCCTCGATTGATGACTGGCTGAGACCCGGCGCGCGCGGGGCCGGGCGTTCCGTACCAAGACTGCCATTTGTAGTGTACTCGATAATTTCCGCGGCCTAAACTCCCGCGAGCGCGCCCGGCGCCGTCCCGGGCGCCCCGTGCGGCGTGTAATCAATGTTCGCGCAACTCGCCACTGGAGTTGCGGCCCGCCCGGTCCTACGACAGCAGCCATGGTCCAAGCGCGCCACGACGGTTTTCATTTTGCCGCCCGCCTGTTAAAGTGTTTGACTTGGCGTAGCCACAGCCCCGTGACGAGCGTTGCGTTCGCTCCTGAGGCTAGGGAACCGCAGGGCGGCAGGCAGCGTTGAATGCGGCGTGCCGCTATCATCGCCGCATGGCCCGCGCCCGGCGGGGTGCCTGCCCACGCAAGACGACGACGGACTGCGGCAGCATTCGCGGCAGGCCACTTTCCCTCTGGTGCTGACATGAGAATCACGCTCGTTCACCCGGCCGGATTCAATTTCGTCCCCGGGCAGCCGGACTTTTCGCTGCTGGCCAATCGCATGGCGCCGCTGGGCATCCTGCAATTGGCGGCGTGGCTGGAGCAGCATGGGCATCCGTGCGCTGTACACGATTGTCTCGGCCCCGGCGCGCCCGCGTCGCTCGCCGCCACGGCCGCGGTGGTATTGGCGACGAATCCGGACCTGGTGGGCTTTTCGGTCACGACCTCCGGCTTTATGGATGCCGTCGAGATCGCGGCGCAGATCAAGGCGAGTCGGCCTGCGGTCCGGATCGTATTCGGCAATGTGCACGTTTCCGCGATTGGTTCGGCGCTGCTGCGACACTTCCCGGAAATCGACTACCTGTGCCTCGGCGAAGGCGAGGGTACGATGCTCGACCTGGCCGAGAACCGGGACCCCCGGGAAATCGCCAATCTCTGCTGGCGCCGGGGCGAGGACATCGTTTCCAACCCACGCCGCCAACGCATCCTCGACCTCGACGACCTGCCTTTCCCCGCCTACGAAAAGCTCGCCGGCTTCCCCCGCGGCTACCACCTGCCGCTGTTTTCCTATGTCAAGCGCTATGGCGCGACCATGGTCACGTCTCGCGGCTGCCCTTACACCTGCTCGTTCTGTGACCGCACGGTGTTCGAGCGCCTGTACAAGACGAACTCCGCCGCTTACGTCTATGAGCACATGAAGTACCTGCGCGACCGTTTCGGCGTCCGCCACATCAATTTCTACGATGATCTTTTCACCGCTCAGCGGCAGCGCGTCACGCAGTTGTGCGAAAGGCTGATCGCGCACCCGCTGCACATGGATTTCAACTGTGCCGTGCGCACCGGCCACACCTCCGACGAACTGTTGCGCCTGCTCAAGCGCGCCGGCGGGCTGATGGTGTCCATGGGTATCGAGTCGGCCGATCCCGGCATGATGCAGCGGCACAAGGCCGGCGTCAGCTTGGACGACGTTCGTAAGACGGTCGAGCAGATTCATGCCGCCGGGCTGCGAGCGAAGGGGCTCTTCATCTTCGGTCTGCCCGGCGAGACCCCGGAAACGATCGCCGCCACCAGCGATTTCATACACTCGCTCGAGCTCGACGAAATGAATATGAGCAAGTTCAGTCCCATGTACGGCGCGCCGATCTGGGACGAGTGTGTCACCGGCGAGTCGGGCGAGTTCAACGAGGACTGGCGGCTGATGAACTGTCTCAACTTCGTCTACCTGCCGAAGGGCTTCACGTCGCGGGCGGAGATGGACGCCCTGTATAACACGCAGGTCCGTCGTTTCTACGACAGCCAAGGCTACCGCCGACGCTTCGCGCGACGCCTATGGCAACATCGCTGGAGCCTGTGGCATGTGCTGAAGAATCTGCCTAAGACAGTTCAGGCGGCACGCTATTTCAGCAGCAGTCAGGCCGACCTGGAGCGGAGTGGGCAGGGCTTTGCACCCCATCCGCGTCAGCCGCGCGGGCTGACGCCCAACCTGAGTCCCGAGCTCGCGGTGGATGGGATCGCCGCGCTAGCGCCGAGCAGGGTATCACGCCGGGTGAAGCCCGATGCAGCGGCCACCATGGGGACGGTAAGTAACGAGTCAGTAACAAGCTGAACACATTCGTTGTCGTTGTCGTTGTCGTAATCGTAATCGGAGAAGCGATGCACTTTGGAGTCCGAGGACATTCCGGGCGCGACGATAACGTCGATTTCGACAACGACAACGACAACGAAACTATAAAGCGACAACTATCGTTATTCGGAAATGGGCATGGTTCAAAAACGCGTCTTACTCCTTCGCTATTCGCAAACAGGTCAAACGCGCGCCGTCTCCGAGCGCATCATTGCGCCGCTGCGACAGGCTGGAATCCTGGTTGACTGTATTGACCTCGCGCCCCGCCAAGCCTATCCTTTCCCCTGGCCCTTTTTACGGTTTCTGGAGATCTTTCCGGAAGCTGTTCAGGGTGTGGGGCCGATCCTCGATCCAATCGAATTGCCCGGCGCCGCCGACCATGCCTTGGTGATTTTGGCCTATCCCGTATGGTACCTGGCCCCGGCCCTGCCGATTGCGAGCTTCTTGAACAGCCCCGAGGCGCACGCCTTACTTATCGGCAAGCCGGTCATCACGGTGGTCACTGCACGCAATATGTGGGTGATGGCGCAACAGTCAGTCGCCCGAAAACTCAGCGGCCTGGGGGCGCACTTGCTGGACCATATCGCGTTGGTGGACCCCGCGCCCCCACTGGCGACCTTTATCACCACGCTGCGCTGGGTGCTGTCGGGCAAGCGGCAGCAGCAGCCGTTGGGCTTGCCCGACGCGGGCCTGGCCGCGGCGCAGATCGCGCAATGCCGACGCTTCGGTTTGGCCTTGGTGCCGGCCCTGGCCGCCGATCACGAGCAGCGCGGCACGGCCTTGCTGCGCGGTTTGGAGGCGTGCCATGTCGATCCGGCCCTGGCGTGGAGCGAGAGAATCGGCTTTCGGAGTTTTTACCTCTGGTCATTGCTGCTGCGCAGGATCGGGCCTCAAGGCAGTTCGGCAAGACGCTTGGGGGTACTGGTCTATCTGTGTATCCTGATCATCCTGATCTGCACCCTGGTGCCCATCACCCTAGCGCTGCGAAAATTGGTCTTTGCCGTGAGTCCCGCCCGTGCCCGGGCCAGGCAGGCGGCCCTGGAGTTGCCCTCAGGCAATGGTTCGGAGCGTATGCCCGAGTTTGCCCCATGAGCCGGGCGGTCTACATCACGGCCAGCGCCGCGTTCTTACCCAATGCGCCGGTCGACAATACCCAAATCGAATCGGTATTGGGGCAAGTGGGGCCGCGGCCCTCGCGCGCCAAGCGTATCGTGCTCAAGAGCAACGGCATCAGGCTGCGCCACTATGCGCTGGATGTCACGTCCAGAGTCGCCACCCACAGCAATGCCGAGATGACCGCCGAAGCCGTCCGGGCCCTGTTTGCCCCGGGCGCGGTGCAAACGACCGCCCTGGTCTGCGGCACCTCGACCCCCGACCAAACCATGCCCAATCACGCGGTGATGGTGCATGGTGAACTCGGCGTCCCGATCCGCGAAGTGGTGGCCACCAGCGGCATTTGCCTGTCGGGATTTAGCGCCCTGAAATTCGCCTATTTGGGCGTGACGGCAGGGGACTACGCCAGCGCCGTCGCCACCGGCTCGGACCTGCCGTCGGCGCTATTGCGTGCGGAGTGCTTTACGTCCGAATGCGCAGCCCAGGTGCGCCAATTGCAGGAGCACCGGGAACTTGCCTTCGAGAAGGATTTCCTGCGCTGGATGCTCTCCGACGGCGCCGGTGCCTTGCTATTGGAGCCGCGGGCGCGGCCGCCGTCCCTGGCGCTGCGGATCGATTGGATCGATTTGTTCTCTGCCGCCGATGTGCTGCCGACCTGCATGTATGCGGGCGCGCAGGAATGCCAGGGGCAGATCGTGGGCTGGATGCAACTGGACGCCGAAGCGCGGACGGCCGCCCCGGTGATGGCGATCAAGCAAGATGTGCGTCTGCTCAATGACAATGTGGTGCGCGCCTGTTTCGAGAACCCGTTGCGCGACCTGATGGCACGGCGTAACCTGATCCAGGGTCCGATCGATTGGTTTCTGCCGCACATGTCGTCCATGTACTTTGCCCCGGCCTTGGCGGCCGTGGTCAAGACCTTGGCACTGCCGATTGCCGACACGGCCTGGTTCACCAATCTGTGCCGTTGCGGCAACACCGGTGCGGCGTCGATCTACATTATGCTCGACGAGTTGCTGCACAGCGGGCGCCTGAGAGCGGGGCAAACCATCCTGTGCATGGTGCCGGAGAGTGGGCGTTTCAGCAGCGGCTTCATGCATTTGACGGTTTGCCAAGGTTAGGCCCGGCGAATGAGATACAAATCTTGAAGTCATTTTTTCGGTGACGAGTCAAGATCAGGCTGACCATAGTCGTTGTCGTTGTCGTTGTCGTTGTCGTAATCGTACTCGGAGAAGCGATGCCCTTTGGGATGCGAGAAAATCCGGGGCGTTACGATAACATCGATTACGACAACGACAACGACAACGAAAATGCCGCTATCGGCAATCCCTAATGTAAATGTAATTGGCTACCGTCATGCGCACGACCGATTTGGAAACCCACGACAGTACGCTCCTCTCCGGGCAACGGCGAGTGGTATATGCGCTCGACGACGCCGGGCAATACCAGGGGGTGCATTCGGCCGGGTGGGAACCCGAAGAGCAAGCCGGCCTGGACGAGGTGGACTGGTTCGATCACCTGCGCACCGAGTGCCGGGCGCGCATCGCGCAAGGCCTGGACTCCCCCTTGCGCTACCATATGTACCGGTTGCGGCTGGATGAGTCCTTGTTGGCCGAGGCGGTCGGCCTGTGGTCTTGGCGGGTCAAGCGGCATCTCGGACCCAAGGGTTTTGCCGCCTTGAGCCCGGCCTTGCGTGAGCGCTATGCACGGGTACTGGGCATGTCGGCGCAGGACCTGGATCGCTGTGATTGACTTTCAGCACCGCCAGGGCTCCCACTGCGAAAGCACGGCCGCCGCCAGTCTGTTGGCGCATCATGGCTGGCCCTTGTCCGAGGCCATGTGCTTCGGCTTGGCCTCGGGCTTGAGCTTTTCCTACCTGCCGTTTGTGAAGATCTACGGCATGCCCTTGGTGGCCTACCGGGCGCTGCCCGGGCGCATCATCGCGCGCCTGCGGCGGCGCCTGAAACTGCCGTTGCGAATGCAGCAATTCACCGACAGTGCGGCCGGGCAGGTCAGGCTCGATGCGCTGCTGGCCCAGGGTCAGCCCGTCGGTTTGCAGGCCTGTATCTATTGGCTGCCCTACATTCCGGAGAATCTGCGCTTTCACTTCAATGCCCATAACCTGATCATTTATGGGCAGCAGGGCGACAGTTACGCAGTGAGTGATTCGGTGCTGGAAGGAACTCACCGTATCGCGCGCGATGATCTGCAGCGCGCGCGCTTTGTGCGCGGCAAGCTGGCGCCGAAAGGGCGCTTGTTTTATTTCTCAGAAGACGTGGCCGCCCAGGATATACGCGGCCAGATCGGCCCCGCGATAAGACAAGTGGCCAGGGAAATGCTGCAGCCGGCTCTGCCGTGGATCGGGGTCAAAGGCATTCGCTTCTTAGGGAAGCAACTGGGGCAACTCGACGCGGGCATCCCGACCCGGGAGACGACCCGCTTGCTGCTGCACATTGTGCGCATGCAAGAGGTGATCGGCACGGGCGGTGCGGGGTTTCGCTTCTTGTACGCGGCGTTCTTGCAGGAATCGGCGCAGTTCCTGCAGAGTGAGCCGCTGGCACATAAGGCCATCGAGTTGACGGCAATTGGTGATGCCTGGCGCCAATTTGCCGTGGAGTTGGCGCGGATGGCCAAGGGTCGCGCGCCCTTGTCGCCGCGGCTCCTGCAAGCCGCGGCCGATGGGCTGGCGGCCCGGGAGACGGAGTTCTTCAGGTCGCTGTCAGCGCTGCGCACGCAGTTGCCAGGCGGCTAGACACAACAGGACGATGCCAAAGGCGGACAGCCGGGCGGCGTCACCGAGCCACTGCGACCACTGTTGTTCGCCCAGGAAGATGCGGGCCAGCCCGTCATTGGCCCAGCCCAGCGGTGACAGTGCAGTCATGGTTTGCAGGGATAACGGCATGACCGCCTTGGGCACCATGATGCCGCCGATGGCCGCCAGCATCACATTCAGCGCGCCGCCGACTAAATTGGCCTGCTCGACACTGTGGGCCCAGGCCGACAGGGCCAACGCCAAGCCCAAGGCCGCCAGGCTGGTGGCAGCCGTCATCAGCCCCAGGGCGAGCCAGTCAAAGTGCAGGGACAGGGCCTGCAGGCCCAATTGCGGGATCAGGAACACCCCGACCAGCAGCATGACCAGCACCTGCACGGCATTCACACCGCCAAAACACAGCGCCTTGGCCAAGATCACCGAGCCGTTGCCAACCCCCATGGTCTGCAAGCGGCTCAAGGTGCCGAGTCGGCGTTCCTGGACGAAGACCGCCGAGAGCGGCAGCACGATGAAAAAAATGCCAAAGGCGAGCCACGCCGGCAGCACCCGCTGCACGGAACCAAAGCGCGTGTGACCCTTGACCTCGTAGAGGCTCTTGATCTCGATCTGGGGTCTTATCAGCGTCGGATCGAGCATGCTCGACGGCATCAGGGCGCGCGCCAGCGGATCGGCATCGGCGAGCAACAGGCCGGGCAACTGCCGTCCCCAACTCTGTTCAATCCGGCTGCGCAGGGCGTTCACCACCGGCACCGGCGTCATGTCGTCAACCAGAAGGTCGACGCGCAACGGCGCGATGTCTTGCGCGTCCGTCGTCGCGGGGCTGCTCAGGATAATCCCGATACTGATATCCTTGGTTTGCAGCGCGGTCAGCAACGCGGCCTGATCGGTGAAGACACGCCCGCTCAACTCGGCCTGCAGGCGTTTGGCCAACTGGCGGTGACCAAGGGCGGCGGGTGCCTGGTTGATGATTCCGATGGCGGGCAGTTGCGGCTGATGGTCGTAGGACATGGCCTCTTGCATGACCAGGCTCATGATCAGGATAAAGAGGGCAGGCATGATGAAGAGGGCCGCAAGGCCATGTCGGTCGTGCCGCAGGCAGCGCCAGTCTTTGATCAGCAATGACCAAACTACCCGCGGCTTGACGATGCGGCCCCGGAGCGATGGCGACCGGTCGATAGCGGCCGACTCATTCATGCGGCGACCTCAGCGGCCGGGACCGAGTCCAGGTACCGTTTGGTGTGACGGATATAAAAGTCTTCCAGGCTCGTGTAGTCATGCAACAGGGTGTGCATCGCCAGGTCCGCGAGCACCAGTCCATTTTGCAATAGCACCACCTGGGTACAGAGTTGCGAGACCTCTTCCAATTGGTGTGAGGCGAAGACCACTGTTACCCCCTGGGCCGCGAGCGCGCCGATTTGTTGCAAAATCGCCTGGCGCGACACCGGGTCGATGCCGACCGTGGGCTCATCGAGCAGCACCAATTCAGGCTGGTTCAAGAGGCCGATCGCCAGGTTCAAGCGTCGGCGCACCCCGCCGGAACACGCCTGGACTCGGCGCCGCAAGTGCGTGGCGTCGAGCTGACAAAAGGCCGCCGCCTGCGCGATCCGCGCCCGGCACTCGTGCCGGGGCAGGTCCAATATCCCCGCAAAGCAACTCAGGTTCTCCGCGCACGTCAGGCTCGGGTAGAAGGCATACTCTTGCGGGACCAGACTCACGCGCGTGGAGCGGGGCCGGATCAAGCGCCCGCGGGTGGGCCGCAATTGCCCACAGATCAGACCCATCACGGTTGATTTCCCCGCCCCGTTGGGCCCCAGCAAACCCTGCACCGCACCCTTGGGAATGGTGAAGCTGACCGCATCCAAGGCGCAACCGGGCGCCTTTGGGTACCGGTAACTGACACGCTCAAAGGTCAACATGGCATTTCGAGATCGGCGGTAAGAAGGGATAAGTAACGAGTCAAGAACAAGTTATAGTTAAACGCATAAATCCCTATATTCGATCCACGGTGTAAATTCATCAATCCAGCTTTTGGCATAGCTCATGGCTTTGCTTTCCTCGCTCCATGCATCAGAAATGATGAACTTAAGATGTTCTACTGAACAGATAA
>NZ_CAIKKU010000370.1 GCF_903828115.1 uncultured Thiodictyon sp.
CGGATGTCACCCTGGAGATGGCCGGAATAGTGATCAAGGCCGCGACAGCAGCCCACCTTGGTCGGTGCGGCGCAGTTGCCGATGCCGGCCAGCCTCAGGGCGTCTTCGGCGCCGGCCAGATGCCGATGATGTCGTAGGTCGTGTCGCGCCGGGCGGGGTTGCGGATCAGGCTTTGGCGATAGTTCACCCGCACGCGCAGGCCGCTCTTGAGGAACTCGAGGGCGCACGCGGCGATCTGGTCATCGAGGATCGACATGGCCTGGAACTGATTGCCGGCGTTACCGAGTTGGACGATCACCTCGTCGCTCTTGAGCACATTGCCGCGGTGGCTGACCTTGGTGATGTAGCCGATGCGTTCGCCGTCCGAGCGGGTGGCGCCGGCGGACCCCGCGGCCCCGCAGCCGCGCGGGGCGGCCTCCGGGTTGACCCGTTTGACCTCGACCACCCGATAGTCCGTATCGCCGTTGATGCGCGTCACTTGGAACCTGAGCTGGCGATAATGGATGGCGACGGCCCGGCCGGTGAATTCCTGGATCTTGGGCAGGTCGGAGCGCGGGGCGGAGAAGGCCCAGGGGTTGGTGAACAGCACCTGGTCGCCGTCGTTGACGGACGCGGCGCTGCTGTCGTTGCCCATCAGCAACTCGCCTTCCACCGATTTGAACAACGGATTGCCGCGCACGCTGACCTTGGACAGGGTGCCCATGCGCCAGCCCTCGGAATAGGTGTTGAAGGGCAGGTAGTCGGACCAGCTCATGGCGATGGCGAGGAGATAGAAAAGCCCTGCCAGTGCCAGCAGGAGCAGCGGTAGCGACCACCGCCAGCCGAGTTTCGAGAAGATGCGGAACATGGATGCGTGCTCCCGAATGGGTACGGATGCAGGGCGAGTCCGTTGGCCTCAACGCGGGCTGTCGATCAGCTCGATCTTGAGACGCTTGCCGACGATGGCCGCTGCCCGGTTCAGTGTGTCGAGTTGTACCTTGTCGTTGTCGGGGTCAAGCAGGCGGTCCAGTTGCGAGCGGCTGGTCTGCATCCGCTTGGCCATTTTCACCTTATTGAGATGCTGACTTTCCATTGCCTGCTGGAGTTGCCACGCTAAGACCCGCTTGGCCGCGACCTGGCGCGCGTCTTCAAGGCGGCCTTCCTCCTTGAGGAAGTCTTCGAGGCTGGAACCGATGTTTTTTTCATCAATCATCTTTTTCACCTTTCATACGTTTGGCAGCGACGTTCAGTTCATGGTCCGGGGTCTTCTGCGTCTTCTTGATGAAGGCATGGAGCAAGACCATCCGTCCTCCCGCCATGCAAAACAGGACGCGGGCGATCCGCCCCGACGACAAGTTGCTGCGCACTTCCCAGAGGCCCTTGTGAGAGCGGATGGCCCGGCACAGCGGCATTCCGAGCGGCCAGCCATACTCCAGAGTTTGCAGATCATCCCCGACAATCTTGCGGTCCGCAGGATCGAGCGCCTTTAGCCACTCCCTGACGGGCTCCCTCCCAAGGTTCGTGCGGTAGAACGCGACCGTGACCCGTTTTTGATCGTCCGTCATCGAATGTACCTCATGTAGTACAACGTATCATGAAAGGTACACTCCGAACAACAAAAAGGCTGAAGCCTTGGACTCCAGGCGTCAGTCGTCCAGGCCCTTCTGCTCGGCCATCCGCTGCGCGTCTTCGATCGCCTGCGTGGGCGGCAGGGGCCAGAGCCCGTCTGCGGCGACGGGGTTGGGGCCGAAGCCGGGCAGGTCGTCGGCGGCCTCCAGGGCGCCGTCGCGCTGCACGAAGAAGAGGCCCTCCGGGCCGCCGGCGGCGCTGCGCACGATGATCCGGGCGGTTTCCATTTCTTCGCCGTAGTCCGCCTCAAAGACGTAAATCTGACCGTCAATCACACATTCGTAGGCCATGTCGGTTCGGTTCTCGTTGAGTGGGGGGTGGGGTTGGGGCCAGGGGCGCGGGGCGCCGGGACTGTCTTGTCGGCACCCCTACCCGCGTCCGGAGCAGGACTATACACCGCCAGGGAGCGGTTTCTCCCGCGCGCGGACGGTCACACAACCGTCACGAAATATTCATCAAAGCACCCGTTCGGTCCGCGATACTGGCGCCCAACGGGTCTGTCAGCCCCCGGACGATCCACAGCTTGAGGAATAGTAATGCGCAAATCGCCCTTTCTGAAGACCGCGGTCGCCGCCGGCTTCGCTGCCCTGTTCGCCGTCTCCGCCCAGGCCGGCGCCGAGGTCAAGCTGAACGGCTCCGGCGCGAGCTTCCCCTTCCCGATCTACTCCAAGTGGTTCAAGGACTTCAGCGCCGCCACCAAGGGCGTGCGCATCGACTACCAGTCCAAGGGCAGCGGCGCCGGTATCCAGGACCTGATCAACGGGACCGTCGACTTCGCTGCCTCCGACGCCGCCATGAGCCCCGAAGAGCAGGCCAAGGTCAAGCAGGGCGTCGTGCTGCTGCCCATGACCGCCGGCGAGATCGTGCTGATCTATAACCTCAAGGGCGTGAAGGATCTGAAGCTGTCGCGCGAGGCCTACACCGGGATCTTCAGCGGCAAGATCACCAGGTGGAACGACCCGCTGATCGCCGCCGCCAACAAGGGCGTCGCCCTGCCCGACAAGCCCATCACCGTCGTGACCCGCTCCGACTCCTCCGGCACCTCCTACGTCTTCACCGGGCACCTGGCCGCCATCAGCGACAGCTTCAAGACCACCGTGGGCCACAGCAAGTCCCCCCAGTGGCCGAACACCGGCAAGTTCGTCGCCGCCCCCAAGAACGACGGGGTAACCGCCCAGGTCCAGCAGAACGAGGGCGCCATCGGTTATGTCGAGTATGGCTACGCCAAGCTGACCGGCTGGAAGCAGATCGCGGAGTTGGAGAACCAGTCCGGCAAGTTCATCGCCGCCGGGCCCGCGGGCGGTGCCGCGGCCCTGGCCGCCGCGCAGTTCCCGCAGGGCACCCTGCCGGGGAGCGATGTGCCCGACCTGATCGCCTGGGTCTGGGACCCGGCTGGGGACCAGTCCTACCCCATCGCCACCTTCACCTGGATGCTGTTCTATAAGGATCAGGACGACGCCAAGGCCGACGCCCTGCGCCAGATGGTGAAGTACGGTGCCACCGAGGGCCAGAAGATCGCCGACTCCATGGGCTATATTCCGCTGCCCGCGAACGTGGTGGAGAAGGTCCTGTCCGCATCCGCATTCATTAAGTAACGAGTCAAGAACAAGTTTACCGTCGTTGTCGTTGTCGTTGTCGTAATCGTGATCGTAATGTAGCCGTTCAGAGACCCCTTGACCGCTGCCTCCAGCCCGATCAGTATGTTCCCCCTACGCTGCCCGATGATACCGCGCCACTGACCGATGCACCTGAGCGACCACAGCCTCAACCAGCTTGATGAAGCCTACGTCCAG
>NZ_CAIKKU010000371.1 GCF_903828115.1 uncultured Thiodictyon sp.
GGATGGCGATGGTGTCCGCCACGTTGGGCTCGTTCACCAGCACCTTCTGGAAGCGCCGCTCCAGGGCCGCGTCCTTCTCCACATACTTGCGGTACTCGTCGAGCGTGGTGGCGCCGATGCAGTGCAGCTCGCCGCGGGCGAGCGCGGGCTTGAGCATGTTGCCCGCGTCCATCGCACCCTCGGCCTTGCCGGCACCCACCATGGTGTGCAACTCGTCGATGAACAGGATGATGTTGCCCTCCTGGCGCGCCACATCGTTCAAGACCGCCTTGAGCCGCTCCTCGAACTCCCCGCGGAACTTGGCCCCGGCGATCAGGCCGGCCATGTCGAGCGACAGGAGCCGCTTGGTCTTGAGCCCCTCGGGCACCTCGGCGTTGACGATCCGCTGCGCCAGCCCCTCCACGATGGCGGTCTTGCCCACCCCCGGCTCGCCGATCAGCACCGGGTTGTTCTTGGTGCGCCGACCCAGGACCTGGATGGTGCGGCGGATCTCGTCATCGCGGCCGATCACCGGATCGAGCTTGCCCTGCTCCGCCCGCTCGGTCAGATCGATGGTGTACTTTTCCAGCGCCTGGCGCTGCTCCTCGGCATTGGGATCGTTGACCGGCTGGCCGCCGCGCACCGCCCCGATCGCGCGCTCGATGGAACCCTTGGTGGCGCCCGCCTCACGCAGCGCCGTGCCCAGCACGCCCTTGTCCTCCAAGGCGGCCAGGACGAAGAGTTCGGAGGAGATATACTGGTCGCCGCGCTGCTGCGCCAGCTTGTCGGTGTGATTGAGCAACCGGTTCAGGTCATTGCCGAGGTGCACATCGCCCGCCGCCCCGCCCTGCACGGTCGGCAGCCGGTCCAGGGCCTCGCCGAGCGCCGAGCGCAGCCGGTTGGCGTTCACGTCCGCCTGCACCAGCAGGTGCCGGACGGTCCCGCCCTCCTGGTCCAGCAGGGCCGTCATGAGATGGATGGGCTCGATGAACTGGTGATCGCGGCCCACCGCCAGGCTCTGGGCGTCCGCCAGGGCCATCTGGAACTTGGCCGTCAGTTTGTCCATTCGCATGAGCTATAACTCCGTCGCGTTGTGTGGTTTTAACCCAAGTGGTGCATGCAGGCCGCGGCTTCAAGGGCGCCCCTCGAGTCAGCGTGTGCAAGGCTGCGGCGCGGCCGGAACCCGGGGAGGTTGAATCAGTCGGGCAGACGCACTCCTAAGGGCTGTCGGCTCAAGGGGCGCACATCGGTTTGACCTAGCGCCGCGAGGTCGGTAGCATTGTCTGTAAGCAGCAAAGCCGTGTTGGAGTAAAAGTAAACGTCCTGCCCCTCAACTGTCAGGATTTTTTACAGTTCCAGGTTCGTAGACCGGATGCCAACCTGTCTTTTCAAGACATCGGATTGAAATATAAACATTAAATATTTTTGGCGCGAAAAATGCTTATGGGAACTCAGCACCGATGCTGAGGCCCGGGCGGGAGACAGTGTCCGGCGGGGAGCCGCCGGAACTCACGCGTTCGGGGTGGCGGCGGGCCGCAACGCCCGCAGCAACGAAAAGACAATCCCCCTGAGTGGTCCGACTCAAGGCACCCGACCCTAGCCGCGAACAGGCGAAGTTATGAGAAACCGACATTTTTTGTCTCTCGCCGTTGGCACGGCCCTCGCGATGGGGGCTCGGTCGGCGGACGCTATCGTGATTGATGGTGCCGAGATCGGCCCGGTGGCCGGCAGCTTCATTTGGACATCTAATACAGATAATTACCAGAAATACGCGCAAGGCTGTGGGGTCGCGGGCCAGGGTTGCGGCTTTGGCACCACGGCCACTATTTCCGCCAACACCGATACCCTGTTTTTTTGGGGCCTCGACGGCACACCGACCAATAGTCAGACGACTTGGACCTACGACGCTACGGCCCTCAAGTATGCCCAGCCGCTCAACCTCCAGTACGTCGCACTGACCGCCACCGGTCAGGCAGGGACCTTAGGGGAGCAGTATGCACCGGGCGGCGGCTTGATTGGGACCCGCCCGCTCGGCACCGGGCTCACCGGGACTTGGCCCGTCGACGATGGCAGCGGGGGTTTTCAGGGGAACTACGATGCGTGGCTGACCCCGATCAGCAACGCCCGCGTGACCATCCTCGCGAATGGCTCAGCGGTCGAGGTCACGGGTGCGCAGGTGGAAACCAGCCGCCCGGTGGCGCCCCCAGCCGGTGCCCCCGGCGTAACAACATTCCAGCCTAATGCCGGTTTGGGTCTGGCACAGAGCCAGCCAGCCGACCCTACAACACCTTGGATCATGCGGGCGGGCGGGCCGGTGGATGGTTTTAACCCGAACGTAGTCTCCTGGGTCCAGATGCCGGTCAGTCAGGCATTCCAGATCGGGGGTAGCGGGGGGACGGAACTTGCTGACAACGGCACCGTCAAGCTGGTGCTCAGCGAACAGGTGATCACCAACGCCTACCCTGGGGGCGCCGGCCCCTCCGCCATGCTCCCCGACACGACGGTCCAACTCGTCGGCACCTATGTCGCCTCGGTGCTCGGCGTCAACAATTCTGCGCCCATCGACCTTGGCCCCGTCCCGCATCGGCCAAACCTCAGTCACCCCCGTCGGCAATGCCACCGCCACCAATAGCAAGGTGTCCACGACCGGAACGACGGTCCTCTATAACGTGGCATTCGGCGAGGCCACCACCGGCAGCACCGGTCTGGGTACCTTCTCACGCACCGGCGCCGCCGACGGCGGCAATCTGGCCGAGGGGGCGAGCGCAGCGAGCGGCTACACCTACCGGGCGACCGACTTCGGCACGAATACCGGTACCGCAACGATCGGGGCTATTACCGGCGTCAACGCCGACGGCACCGCCTATACCGGTGACACCGCCAACACGACCAAGAACGTCACCTTCGTGGCCACCGGGGTCGGCCCCAAGTTCCAGACCAAGGCGGGCACCGACCCTGTCGACACCGCGATCGACTTCGGCAAGGTCCTGATCACCAAGACCGACCTCAACCCTTCGGTCACGCGGTCGGTGACGATCACCAACACCTATACCGGAGCGGGAGATACGAATCTGAGCCTGACCGGGCTGACGGTGAACAGCACCTCGAAGGATGGCGTCAATCCGTTGAATTTCTCTGGTAGCCCCGGCAACACCTCGATCCAGGCAAACAACGGCACCCAGACCTTCAGCCTCACCTTCGCGGCCGATTCCGCGGGTGACAAGACCGCCACCATGCACTTCAACACGGACCTGGGCAGTGCAACCGGGCTCACGGGGGCCGGTCAGACCTTCGACCGCACCCTCCAAGGTCAGGCATTCAAGGCCACCCTGAGCGCGGACAGCAACGCCGTCCAACTCGGTTACGCCCGCATCGGCGGGGCAGCCTCCACGCCGGCCCAAGCGGTCAGCGTCAGCAACCAGACCGGGGGCGGTTATGACCTCCACGCGGTCACCTTTGGTCCAGCCACGAGTTCGACGCCGAATGCCACTTTCAGCGGCGGCGCCAACGTCGGAACGCTCGCCGACGGCGCAACCGGGGGCACCAACTACAGCATGACGGCGGCAGCGGCCATGGCACCGTCCACCAGCAAGCAAACCGTCACCGGGACCCTCGCCATCAGTTCGACCGAGGCCCCGGACGTCACCCGAACCCTGACCGGCGACGCGGTGGGCCCTGTCTTCAACTTCTCCGGCAACAACGTCAATTTCCAAGACGGCGGTCAGTCCTGCAACATTACCGGACCCAGCGGCAATCAGGTCTGTGGAACGGTCAACCTGGGCACACTCGACCCCAGCCACACCACCACGGCCCTGACCATCGCTAACCTGTTCAACGCGATAAGTCTTAGCGGATTAGGCGATCTTGCCGACCTCACCCTGATCAACGTGGGCTTCGGCCCGAGTTACAGCCAAAGCGCCCCAGTCGGGACCGGACTCTTCTCGCTTACCAGCATCCTCAAGGGTACGCGGTTAGACCCGATCGGCGGGGGCTCGAATGCGGTCACCGCAGGTCTGCGCTTCGATAGTACGGCGCCGGGTACGGGCTTCGTTACGACCCTGTACCTGCTGACGGACGCCAGCACCACCCTCGGCGCCGAAAGCGGGGGCACGCAGTTCGCGTTCGACATCACGGCGGCCTGGTCCGACGCACCGGCGCCCAGCACCTTGGCGCTGCTGGCTTTAGGCCTTGCTGCGGTTCGTCTGGGAAGATGCCAGGCTGCCTCGTCCTCCGGCGGACGACGGTGGCGGCGAGCTTGAACCGCCTTGGAACCGTGGGCTCGTGGCGTCCAGATCGCTTAATTATTCCCCCGGAAACCCGCTGGTACGGAGGCCAAGCGCCGGAGCAGAGTGGAGACGCCAAACTCGGTCGCCCACGCGTGCGGCACCTCCCACCAAGTGCCGAGCGGGACTAGAATCCAGTCAGCATGTCTTGCGTACCTCCAGCGTACTGGGTAGTATCTGATCAAAGAGTGGTTTTCTCACATTTGGCGCGTGGAAAGCGGGTTTATTTTGACACAATACGTTAACTTGAGCGATTCCGCCCGCTCATCACACCGGACGGTCGCCAGGGATGCCCGGAAGCCCCGCGCCGACAACCGTTCACTGCCTTGTCGTTGCGGATGATTGTCGCTGATAGTCCCGGCAAGAACGCCTACCCCTTCGAGGAACACCGATGAACAGCAGCCGAAAAAGCGCAAGCATTGATCCGTGCGGCGCTGACGAAATCCAAGAGACACGCCGTCGCCTGCTGCGTGCCGCGGCGGCGGCGGCCCCGCTGGTTGCTACGCTGCCGAGCGGCGCCGCCTATGCCTTGGGCAGCACCTCGCAGTGCATCGACCTAAGCAGGGACGCGAGTCAAGGAGCCGCCTTTAATCCCGCGCTCAGCGGCACGTCGGATGGATTCGCCCGCGTCGCCGGCCTCAGTTACATCTTCCAAAAGGGGACGCGCCCCGACACGGTTACCGTGCCGGTCATCGCAATCGGCACCTCCGCCGACACACCTCCTTACTATTTCGCTTCAAGCGGAAGCGTGATCGTGGGCGGCACTACTTACAGCTACACCGTCGGAGCGGTATTCAAGCCGGATGAGTTTATCGGTGGCGGTTGGACCAAGTTCACCGGTCCGACCCCGGTCCAATTGGCCAAACTCTATCGCGCCGCGAGCGACACGGGAGACGCCTACAACAATCCGACTTGCGCCGTTGACTGCTTACCAGCTGGCACCGACCCGAGTTCCCAGTGTGTTTTTCCACTGTCCCAGATCGGACCGCCGGACACCCAGGGGGAGGGAAGCCCGGGCAACAACATGGGGCTCACCACCAGTTGTCTCACCTCCGTCCATCCGACCTTTTCCGGCCGGAGTTGCCCGCAATAACCCGAGCGCCATGGAACAGGCGCACCCGGTCAGGATGATCAGACCCCGATGCCGAGCAGCGCAACCAACCGCCCGCCGTTCTACGAGGTCTGTCCAGCCGACAAACTTGTTTGGGCCCATTGGGAAGCCGACAGCAGCCTCTACCACCGCGGTACCGGGGAGACCCATCTCCTGAGCCCGCTACCCACTGAGATCGTCCGAACCCTGGAACGGGGGCCACTGACCCTGACCGAGTTATCGGCGGTGCTGGCCGGGGTCTGCGAAACGCCCGATTCAGCCGACTGGCAGGACAAACTGGGGCGCATCCTTGGCGACCTGATGGCACTGGAGATCGTCGATCGGCGAGACGATGAGGACTGAGCGCATCGGTGATCGGGGAGATCTGCATCGGCTGGCCGCACAGGGATTGCTCTACCGCACCGGGCCCTTCGTCATCCGGCTTCAGACCAGGCTCCGGGAGGTGACTGACACCTTCGCGCGGATTTATCTGGGCACCGAGGTCCTCGAGGACCCGCGGCTTGCCCATTTCAGCGTCCGGGTCACCGCCAGTTCGCCACTGCGGCGACCCTGGGGGGCGCAGTCGCAGTTCTGGATCGATGATATCCCCCCCTTTGAGCCCTATCCCCGTACCCATGCCTTTCCGCTCCTGGAATGGGGCATCAATTGGTGCATCGGCACCCGTGCCCACCGGTATCTGCTCCTGCACGCGGGTGCACTCGAACGGGGCGGGCGCGCCCTGCTGCTGCCGGCCATGCCGGGCTCGGGAAAAAGCACCCTGTCCACCGCACTCGCCTTCCGTGGTTGGCGCTTCCTCTCGGACGAATTCGGGGTCATCCTCCCGGGGGCCGCGACGGTCGCCCCCTTGCCGCGGGCCATTCCACTGAAAAATCGATCGATCCAGGTGATCCGCGACTTCGCGCCGGAGGCTGTCATGGGACCCGTCTTCGAGAAGACGCGCAAGGGCGATGTGGCCCATGTGCGCCCTCCACACGACAGCCTGGCCCGGCAACTGGAGAACGCCGCGCCCGGTTGGATCGTTTTTCCCTGCTTCAGGGCCGGCGGGACCACCGCGGTTCGCACCTTGCCCCGTAGCGAGGCCTTCACCCGTCTGGCTCAGAACTCCTTCAATTACCGATTGCTCGGCGAGCGCGGGTTTCTGGATCTCACGGCCCTGGTACGTGCCTGCGCGTGCTTTTCGCTCGACTTCAGCGACCTCGATCAGGCGGTCGCAGTGATCGAAGACCTCGCGTCCAGCGCATGAGCAGCCACGAATCGGCGGCCCTCACCGCCTGGCGACAGCCGACCAGCGTCCGCCGGTTCACGGCCGAACAGTGGACGGACGCCCTCTGGGGTGCCGGCCAGCACCGCTGTCTGGCCCGCCTGAGCTATCGGATCGAGGATGCCGGCTGCGCCAACGCCTGCCCCGAGCCCGCCTGGGACCTGCTGACATCGGCCAGGTACTACCCTAATTTCCTGCAGGTGCGAGTCGCCCGTGAGATTCGGCATCTGCATCGGATTCTGCGCGCCCGCGGGATCGATTTCGTCCTGTTGAAGGGCGGCGCCTACCTCAGCGCGGGGTTTCCCTTCGCCCGCGGCCGCGGTATGAATGACCTTGACCTCATGGTGCGCAGGTCCGCTCTCGGCGAAGCGGAGGCGGCCCTGCGGGCGGCCGGCCTGGTCACCGCCACCCTCAATGACTACGATCAACACTACTATCGGACCTGGATGCACGAGATCCCGCCGCTGCACCATCCCGAGCGGGGCGTCGAGGTCGACGTGCACCATCGCATACTCCCGTTGACCAGCCGCCTGAATCCAGCCCCCGAGATCATGTGGGCGGACGCCGTCGCACTGCCCGCAACCCCGGGCGTCGCGATCCTCAGTCCGCCGGATATGCTGCTGCACACGGCGACCCACCTGTTCTACGACGGCGCAATCCTCGATGGATTCAGGGACCTGCTCGATATCGACTCGCTCATTGCCACCCATGCCATAGCGCCGGACTATTGGTCGCGCCTCCTGGGGCGGGCGGCCTCACTCGAACTCGGCCGCCCGCTCTACTACGCCCTGTACTTTGCCCGGCGGATACTGGCTACCCCGATTCCCACAGCAACGATGGAGGAGGCCCACGCGCGGTTCGCACCCGGTGCCCTGGTCAGGCCGGTCATGGAGCACCTGGTCACACGGGTACTACCGCCGCGGCCCCGCGCTGCCCGTGCCGCCCCGGTGTCCGCTTGGCTGCTCTATCTGCGTTCGCACTGGCTGCGAATGCCGCCCGGCCTGTTAGCCCGGCACTTAGGCCGCAAGGGCCTGCGCCGCTTCGCGTCGGACAGCCCCGCTGCCGACTGGCCCCCGCCGTGAGCGCCCGTCGCACGCCGGTGGATTTTGCATTACTGAAGCGGCGCCGGCAGGCACCGGCCGCCTAAGTCCCCGCGTCCGCAAAATCAAAATCCATCGACTCGGTCGGCGGCTGGACATAGGACCCTTGCACCAGATCGACCCCGGCGCGGTAGAGCGGGGTGATGGCCTCGGGTCCCTCGACCCCGGTGGCGATCACCAGGGTCTTGCGCCCGCGCGGGTCGCCGAACAGGGTCAGCAGGCGCCCATCCGACAACCCGTGGGCCGCCTCCCGCGCCAGCCGCACATAGGCGACGGGCAGGCGTGCAAGCACCCGCTCGCCCCGCTCGCCGACCACGAATCCGTTGAGGCATAGCCGAATGCGCAAGCGGTTCAACTGCTCGGCCCGCCGGGCGGCCAGGTCGAGGTGGCGGTCCGCGTCGGCCAACTGCAATTGGATGATCGGGCGGCATTGGATCAGGTCGCGGGCGGCGATCTCGTCGCGCACCCGCTCAACCCAGGTGTCGTCCGCGGCGGCGGCGATGGATTGATGCAGGAAGAGTTCCACCGGCCGCCCCGCGGCGCGGCGCTCGCGCAGGGCGTCGAGACCGGCGGCGAGCAGCCAACGGTCGATTCGGGCGGTCTCCCCGGCCCGCAGGGCCACCGGGACGAAGACGCCGGGGGCGAGTAGTTCGCCCTGGGGGCCGGTGAGGCGCAGCGTGGCCTCATAGCGCTCCGCCGCCGCCGCGTGCAGCGGCACGATGGGCTGAAACAGGATCTGGAACTGTCCGGCCGCGATGGCGGCCAACAGCGGGTCGCGCGCCGCGGCGGCGTCCCGGGAGGACGCCCTCACATAACCCTGCGCGCGGCCCTGCGTGGCCTGGAGACTGATGCGGGCGGCCTTGCGGGCACGCGAGACCAGGGTGACGGACTCCCCGCCACTCTCCGCGACCGCACACCAGCCGACCCCGAAGCGCGGCACCGGGGCGGTGCCCGCCCCCGCCTCCAGGTCCGCGCGCACACACTGCCCCAGGGCCTGCGCGGCGGCGCTGAAGGGACGCCCGGCGCCGCCGCGCAGGAGCACGCCGACACCCTGCTCGCCCACCCGTGCCGCCAGGGACTCGGCCCCAGCGCGCGCGGTAACGGCCGCGGCAAGCCGTGTCAAGGCAGCCTCGTCCCCCTCCTGTTCGAGATAGGCCAGGGCCCAGTCCTCACCGGACGGGGAGCGGATCAGGCGATCGAGCCGGGCGAGCAGGCGTTCCCGGCCGGCGAGGCCCGGCGGTGCGTCCGGCACCGCCGCCCGCCGTGCCGCGTCGCGCTGGCGCACCCGCAGCAGGCGTCGGCGCACGCAGGCCACCAACTGCGCCGGGGGTACCGGTTTGGCCAGGAAGTCGTCGCCGCCGATGCGCAGGGCCTCCAACTGGCGTGCCGGGTCCAGTTCCGCGGAGAGGAAGACGATCAGCAGGTCGGCATAGCGCTCCTGGGCGCGGATGACCCCGGTCAACTCGATCCCGCTGACCCCGGGCATGTGGAGATCCATGAGGACCAGGTCCGGCATGAAGCGATCCAGGGCCGCCAGGACCTCAAGCGGGTCGGACACCCGCTGCGTGACCATTCCGGCCTGTTGCAGCACCCATTCGGCAAAGAGGGCGGCCACCGGCTGGTCGTCGACCACCAGGATGCGCGCCGCGGGCCCATCGGCCGGCCCGACCAGGGCCGCCAGCCGGGCGGCGAGGTCAGCGGCCGGCAGGTCCGGCGACAGGCAGGCCGCGAACCCGGCGTGCAGCGCCGCCAGCCGCTGCTGGAGATCGCCCGGGTCCCCGAGGCCGACCAGGGGCACCGACGGCCCTGGTCCGGGGCCCGCGGCGGGGGCGAAACTTGCGAAGGCCCGCAGATCGACCAGCACCAGCAGGGGCGGCGGGTCCCCTGGGGTCGCGAGGCGACGGTCCAACTCGGCAGGGACCTGGAAGCTCTCCAGGTCGAGCCCGAACCCGGCGAGATGTGGATGTATAGCAGTGCCCAGGGCCGGGTCGGCACCGAGAAAGAGGATGCTGCCGCGGCTTGGCCGCGTCGGGTTCGTTAGGCTCATTCTGTTGAATCCTATTGTGGATCCATGGGTTCGCGGCCCCGCCGACGGGACCGCACCGGCCCTGGGCGGGCTCTGCAACCCATAGTCTATACCAACAAAGCGACGTGACTCGATGCGCGGCAGGGGCGGATGTCGCCGGGTGGCTACAGCTACCGGACGTTCTCACGGACCGGGCATCGTTGTCGTTGTCGTTGTCGGAGTCGTTATCGTGGTCGGGTTATTCGACAACGAAAACGACAACGACAGCGTACCCGGGATCGCGGTCACCACATCAGTTCTGATCGCACCCGCTGTCGCCGCAGGTGTTGACGCCCCCACCACAGTGGCAAGGTAGAATGCAGCCGCCCACCCAATCGGCTCACGACCTCAGCCGCACTCGGTTCGCCCCCCCCCGCCCTCCCCTTCTTCAGGATGACAGCACCTTGTCCGACACACTGATAGACCTGATCCGGCACGGCGAGCCCGCGGGCGGGCGGCAGTTTCGCGGCGACCGCGTGGATGACCCGCTGTCCGCGGCCGGCTGGGCACAGTTGCGCGCAGCCTTGGGGGATGCCTGCCCCTGGGATCAGGTCATCAGCTCGCCCATGGCCCGCTGTCGCCCCTTTGCCATGGAAGTGGCCGCTCGCCACGGCCTGCCGCTGGCGATCGAACCGGCGCTCCGGGAGATCGGCATGGGCGACTGGGAACGCCGCACGCCCGCGGACCTGGCGGCGCACGACCCCGCCGCCTTCGCGGCACTGTACCGGGACCCGGCCGCCCATCGCCCGCCGGGCGGGGAGCCCTTGGCAGCCTTTACCACCCGCATCGCGACGGCCTACGACCGCCAGGCGGCGCTCTACCCCGGCCGGCACCTCCTGATCGTCTGCCACAGTGGGGTGATGCGCGCGGTGGTGGGATACCTGCTGGGGGCCGCCGACGCGCGGTGGTATCGGCTGCGGATCGACTACGCGGGACTGGTGCGGGTGCGCCACGGGCGCTTTGGGCCCGCCATCGAGTGTGTCAACGCGCCGACTTTGCCCGGCTGAGCGCCGGCCAGGCCCCGCGCGCCGGTCCGATCCTTCGTCTCTCAGGCGAAGGCGGGGACAGTACCGCCCTGTCCCGCACCGGCGGCGGTGCCCGGGTCTTCGCGTAGTGCCGCCCGCAACACCTCAGCGGCGCAGGGCAGGCAGGTACCGCAGGTGCCGCCGAGCCCGAGCCCCTCGCGCAGGTCGTTCAAGGAACTGGCGCCCGCGCGCACGGCCGCACGGATTTGCCGGTCGGTCACGGCATTACAGACACAGACATACATGGTCGACTCCGGTGTTGGATGCGCGTTGTTCACCTGAGGTTGATAATAAGAACGCTTCTCGTTCGTGTCAATCCCCCGACCGACCGCGCCCGGGGAGCAACACCTCCAGACGGGTGCGATCAGAACTGATGTGGTGACCGAAATCCCGGGTAGGCTGTCCTGGTCGTTGTCGTTGTCGTTGTCGTGATCGGTTTGTTCGATTACGACAACGACAAC
>NZ_CAIKKU010000372.1 GCF_903828115.1 uncultured Thiodictyon sp.
CAGAACTGATGTCGTGACCGAGAACCCGGGTACGCTGTCGTTGTCGTAGTCGAACAATCCGACCACGATTACGACAACGACAACGACAACGACACCCGGAGCGCAGATTACGATCGCTTTGCGTGACTAATTGCCGATTCCAGGTGAAGCAGCATCGACCCCGACCGGCTAAAGCCTCGACCTCCGGTGTGGCGTGCTGTTCGCTGCGCTACGCTCAGGCGCATTCTGATTTGCGTTCATTTGCGTTCATTTGCGGACAATCACTCTATTGCGATTCTCCCCCGCAGGGCGCCGCCACTTCCTGCCCCCGCTCCCAACAGTCGCCCGCGCCCCGCGGATCGGGATGAGGAATCCCCTCGGCGTCGATCCGCGCAACCAGGGTCCGCCACCGGCGCACGCCCTGCGCGTCCAGTTCCATGCGCAGCACCCAGCCGGTGTTGTTGGTGGCCTCGCTAAAGCCGTTGAAGACGAAATTACCCAGGCTGTAGATGATGGGCCGGCCGCGATATTGCTCGGTGTCCTGGATGACGTGGGGGTGGCCGCCGACCACGGCGTCCGCCCCGGCGTCGATCATCAGGCGGGCCAATTGGCGCTGACGCGGGTTGGCGATCGTTTCGTGCTCCCAGCCCCAGTGCATGACCGGGATGACCAGATCGGCCTGATGGGCCGTGCGGGCCATGGCAATGTCGCGCGCGACCTGTTCGTCCTCGCTCCAGGCGACCCCCGGCCAGTCGTAGCCGGCCTCGAAACTGCGCGGCAGGAAGCCGTCGTAGCCGAGCAGCGCGATCCGCAGCCCCTTGCGCTCGATGATCAGCGGCCGGTGCGCCTGCGCCAGGTCCGCACCGCCGCCGAAGCGGCCGATGCCGGCCTGATCCAATAGCCCGAGCATCTCGGCAAAGGCGCCGGGGCCGAAGTCGCCGGAGTGATTGTTCGCCAGGGTCACGGCATCGAAATGACGCTTGAGCGGTTCCAGGGTGCGCGGGTGGGCGCGGAAGCTATAGGGCTTCCCGGGCTCGGCCTCGCCGCTCGTGGCCACGACACACTCCAGGTTGCCGATCCGGATGTCGGCACCGTCCAGGATCGCGGCAAAGGGTGCGAAGGGGTCCTGCCCACGGGCGATCGCCGCTCCGGGTGTCTCATCCAGCATGATGTCGCCGACCATTACCAGTGAAACGGCAGGCCCCTCCGGCGGCGCCGCGGCCAGGGCGCACCGGACTAAGGCACAGCACAGCGCGATGGCCAGGCGCAATTGTCTGGTCATGGGGCTACCTCCACCAGGGTACAACCATACTGGAATTCACGCTCCCGCCCGGGAGAATACAGATAATTCCACCCGGTGAGCGTCGCGGCGGGATCGGACGCAAGCGTGGGGGCGATATACTTGGCCTGATGCAACAAGATCAGGCGCCGCTCGGTCTGAAAATAGGTATAGAGATTGATATAGGCAATCCGCCGCGCGTCACCGATGACCACGGCCTTGAAGCGGAAGCGGCCGTTGACGGTGACGGGCGCGACGCTGTAGGGATCGGCCACGGGGGCGACGTCGAGCACCTGCACGGTGCCGCCCTGCTCGATCTGACAACGCAGGCGCGGGTCGGCCGTGGCACCGAAGGCGGCGGCGAGGAGGCTCAGCAAGAACGCCGGGGATCGCCGACGGGCGGGGGCGGGTTGCTGTCTCACGCGGCGTAGCGGCATCTCATTGCCTCCGGTTTGTGGCGTCATTCAGGGATCGAGTGTCGGTCGCCGCCGCGGCCCGCGGCGCCAGATAGCCGATGGCGAGCATCATGACCCCCACGCGGATGAAGGAGACGATGCGGGCAACGGTGCCGCTCCCGACCAGATCGAGCAGGAACCGCTTGACCACCACCAGCGCGAGCAGGACGGCCCCGGCCATCCGGACCGGGCACGGACTGCGGCCGCGTAGGGCACCCGGGGCAAAGGGGTTGAACTGTCGCGTTGAAAGCCCTATATTACCCAGATACATGGTTAAAAATCCACACATGGTATGAATCGAAGAAGTTGCCAAGGCGTTTGGCGTCTCGTCTGAAACCGTGCGGCGCTGGGAGATCAGCGGCAAGATTAGTTGCGAACGCACCCCCGGCGGACAACGTCGCTACGACCTTTCGGCGCTGAACTGGTCTTTGCCATCTGTGAAGGGAAACAGGTGGAGGTTGTCATTCTCAACCAAGGCCAGGACACCGCATGTGAGGAGGACCTTGCGACCGACGTGCTTGAACTCATCACTGTCTTTTCCGCCCGCTTATACGGCAGTCGTTCGACCAGAAACAAGAAACTGCTTGATGACATCACACAGGCCGTAGCGGATTCCCAACCATGATCCTGTCGCACAAGATCGCGCTCGATCCCAACAACACCCAGCGCACCTACTTGGCGCGGGCCGCCGGGACTGCGCGCTTCGCCTACAACTGGGCGCTGGCGCAGTGGCAGGAGCAGTACCAGGCGTGCCAGGACAAC
>NZ_CAIKKU010000373.1 GCF_903828115.1 uncultured Thiodictyon sp.
GCGCGCGGTGCTCCGCTCCTAACCTGCATCAGGTCTCCTGAACTAGGGCGCACCGGAAGCCAAGAAGACCATCGCGGCCCTCGCGCGTGCGCTGGACGCGGTACGCGCAACGGCAGTCGCGCGCGCCGCCGCCCCAGGACCCGCCGCGGATAACCCGACCCGCGCCGGCCTCACTGGACTCCCAGACCGAGCCATCTTCCGGCGCACCCTCATAGTCGGGATGCCACGCATCAGCGACCCACTCGAAGACATTGCCGAGCAAGTCATAGAGACCCCAAGGATTCGGCTGCCTGCCTTTGACCTTGCGCGTCCCCGCCCTCTTGGTCTCGTACTGCATCTCTTTCCAGTACTCGCCGGTCGTCGGATGGCCCTCGTCGAGGTCGTAAGCGCACCCGCTGTTCCCACCATACCAGGCAATGGGGTCCAGCGCGGGTGCATTATGTAGCCCCAGGATCGCGATGGGACCGCTGTAGAGCGCCGTCCCGGTCCCGGCCCGGCAGGCGTGCTCCCACTGCGCCTCGTTCGGCAGGGTCAGTGCGAGTCCCGGGATGCGCTCGTTGATGCGCGCGACGAACCCCTGCGTATCATCCCAACTCACCTGCTCGACCGGCCGCTCCGGGCTCTTGAACCGGCTCGGATTGTCGTCCATGACGGTGACCCATAGGGCCTGGGTGCAGGGGGTATCGAAGAGCCAGAAGCCTCTCCCGATAGTCACCTGGTGTTGTGGGCCTTCGGCGTTCCTGCGCCCCGGCTCGTCCTCTGGGGAGCCCATCAGGAAGCGCCCCGGCGGGATCCAGCGCAGGCGCTGGACGATCGGCTCGAGGTCTCGGCCCGGAGTGCCCGGCGGTGCGGCAGTGCGCTTGCGCCCCTGGCGGCCAGGTACCGTCGGCTCGGCCGTTGCGGGCGCGACGGCAATCTCCACCCAGAGCCCATAGCGGTCGCGGCCCATGGCGCTGGCCCACTCGGGCCTGGGCAGGCGGTGCAGCGTCAGGCGCTCGCGGTCGCTGCGGATCTCGATCGCCGGGGCGGCGGGGAGCGTCGCCGCGGCGGCGGCACCGTCCAACCGCAACACGACCGTCGGCGGCTCCTGCCCCGGTGCGCCTGCCGGGCCTGGTGCCGCCCGGCCCCATCCGCTCCGCGGGCCGGGCCGCGCCAGGCTCGCACACTCCGCGTCCGACCCGCTGGGCTTGCCTGGCTCAGGGACCTGAACTCGGGCGCAACGGAAGCCAAGACTATCGTAGCGGTACTCGGGCGTGTACTGGTAGCGGTACCCGCAACGGCAGAGGCGCGCGAAGGCGAGCCAGGACCCGCCGCGGGCAACCCGACCCGCGCCGGTATCCGTGGACTCCCAGACCGAGCCGTCGCCGGGGGCGCACTCATAGTCGTCATGCCAGGGATCCTGGACCCATTCCCAGACGTTGCCGTGCATCTCGTAGAGACCCCAGGGATTCGCCGACAGACTGGCCACGTCCACCGTTGCCTGCCGATACTGGCCCTGCTTACCGCCCCGGTAGGGGTAATTGCCGTCGTAGTTCACCTGCTCCGCATCGATGTCCTCACCAAAAGAGAAGGGCGTCGTGGTCCCGGCCCGGCAGGCATATTCCCACTGCGCCTCGCTCGGCAGCGTAGCCGCGAGCCCAAGGACGCGCCCGTTCAGGGCCTCGACGAAGCGCTGGGCATCGTCCCAACTCACCCGCTCCACCGGACGCCCCGCCCCCTTGAAGCGACTCGGGTTCTCACCCATCAACGCCTGCCACAGGGCCTGGGTGCAGGCGGTCTCGAACAGCCAGAAGCCCTCGGTGAACCTCACCCTGTGCTGCGGCCCCTCGTCGGGATCGCGCTCCGGCTCGTCCTGCGGCGAGCCCATCACGAAGCTCCCCGGCTCGATCCAGCGCAGGCGCTGGCTCACCTCGCCCCCATCGGCGGCCTGGACGGAGAACTGCGCCCAGGCGCCATAGGCGTCCCAACCCCAGGCCTGCGCCCAAGACGGTGCTTCACCGCATTCCCAAAACCGCTGGGACTCGTCTCCAGCGTCGAGTACGGCGATACTCAGTTCCCGGTTACCGCTACGCAGGTACGCAAGCGGACTGGCGGCGACCGGGCCGCCCGGCGACAGGCCGGCCCCAGACTCCCGCGCCCAGAGCCGGGCACCGGCCTGAACCAGTTCCAGTGTGTGGGTTTGCAACCCGGGATCACTCCCGTATAAGGGGTCGTAGCCCGGTTTGCGCACGGCGTCCAGGTCCTGGGGGTCCCAGAAGGCGGTGAGCCGATGCAGGGCCTCGGCCACCGGCCCCGCGTAGGCCTGGTCGCTCAAGCGGCTCAGACAGCGCCGGTACCAGCGGCGGGCGCCCTCGCCCAGGTCCGCGGCGCGCCCCGCACGCACCCGCTCGCTCAGTTCGACATAGAAGCGCTCGGCCAGCCCGGCGTCCGCGCGCACGACGGGGAGTGCGCGGGTGTCCGGGGCCAGGCTCAGCAACTCCTCGTACCAGATCTCCCGGGGCAGATAGCCGCGCCAGGTCTCCTGGAGGCGCAGCACCCGCTCGCGCACGGGCGCGCTCAAGGCGTCGAAACGGGCGCGCAGACGGTTGGCCCGCTCCGGGTCCCAGCTCGCGGCATCACTGTGGGTGGCGACGATGGCGGGATGCTGCCAGAGGTCCGACTCCAGGCCCGGGTCGCGCCGTCCGGCCCGCAGCAGCAGGCGCGCGGCGCGCACCAGACTGGGCTCCAGGCGGATGGCGGCGGACAGGAGGGTCAGGAGCCGCTCGAGCGGGCCCTCAGTCCCGTCGGAGGCGTCGTGCGCGTCGTCCAGGCGGGGGCGCTCCCACGGCAGCGCATTCCAGGCGGCGCGCAGGGACGCCGGGCAACGCGCGGGGGCGCAGGGCAGGAGCGCCAGGGGCGCGACCCCGGCCTGCTGCAAGGCCCGCGCATAGGCCAGCCAGCGGCGCTCGCCCGCGCGGTCCGCGCCGCGCAGGCACCCCAGGTCCCCCACCAGGAGCAGCCGGGTCCCGGGGGGCGGCAGCGGACCGGCGGTCGCGCCGCCGGGCCAACCCGGCGCGGCGCGGGTCTCGTGAATCGGCCGGATCAGCAGGGTGCCGGGGGCCGCGTCGCGGGCCAGGCGGGTGAGGAGTTGCTCCTGATCGGACCAGTAGGGTGCCAGGTGCTCGCTGCGATCGGCCAGGACCAGCAGTAGCGGGAAGCGGCGGCGGTGCCGCTGCCGGGGGATGCGCTCCACCTGCCGGCCGCGGCTCAGCCAGCGCACCAACCGCTCGGTGTCCACCGCGCCGCCCTCGCGGCAGCGCGTCAGGTGCGGCTGCAAGCGGGTGCGCAGCTCCCGCCACGGCGCCAGCGGCACGCCCGCCGGGGGCCGCGCGGTCAGCGGCGCGCGGGGGACGGGCGCCCCCAAGACCGGGGGCGGCGTCGGCGCGGCCTCGCGCGTCTCGAAGGCGAGCGGCATCCAGAA
>NZ_CAIKKU010000374.1 GCF_903828115.1 uncultured Thiodictyon sp.
CAGAACTGATCATCAGTTCTGATCGCACCCGCGGACTCCCTCGTCCCAGGTCACGCAGCCGGCGCTGCGTTAGAATGGCCGGCTGCCAAGGCCGTTCGCCCGCTCGTCGGGGCGGGGTCGTCCGGTCGGAAGGTCGACCGACACCGCCGACGCCAGGCGGCCAAGCGGATGACCAAGCCGCCGCCGCGCCGCTGCCAGATAACCCCCAGCCCGAAGACCCACCGGCCGAACGCACCATGAACCTGCATGAAATCCTCCAAGTGCTGACGGCGCATGACCTGAAGCAACTGCGCACCTTGACCCCGATCACCGACCGCTCCGCGCGCAAGGGGGACCTGGTCGCCGCGCTCGCCGACTTCCTGTTGTCCGGCGATCTCGGTCTCGTCTGGGGGCGGTTGTCGGAGTTGGAGGTCCAGGCCATCGCCGAGGCGGTCCATTGCTGGGGCGGGTCCTTCGACGCGGTCCGCTTCGGGGCCAAGTACGGGGCGGTGCCGGGCCACTTCCAGTCGCGCTCCTGGTCTTCGCTCAGGTCCGACCGGGATGCGGGGCCGCCGAGCGTCCTGCCGCTCTTCTTCTATCAGGGCGAGATCCCGGAGGACCTGCGTCCGCGCCTGGCCGCGCTCACCGCGCCGCCGATGGAGCGGCCCATCGCGACCCTGACCAATGCGCAGTTGCCCGCGACCCTCCCGTCAATGACCCGGGAGGCGGATGGGTCCGAACCGCTGCGGCGCGTCGATACCGAGGACCTGGTGCGGCATGACCTGCCGGCGGTGCTGCGCCTGATCGGCCAGGGTGCGGTCGCGGTCGGGGCCAAGACCGGGCTGCCGGGCAGTGCCGCGGTGGCGCGGCTGGAGGCGGTCCTGCTCGGCGGCGACTGGTATGCCGCTGGCGACGATCAGGGTGCCGAGCGCTGGGCCGGCGGGTCCATCCGTCCGATCCGCCCCTTCGCCTGGCCGCTGTTGCTGCAGGCCGGGGGGCTGGCGAAGCAGGAGGGCGGCAAGTTGACCCTGACCGCCCGGGGTAACAAGGCACTGTCGCAGCCGCTTGGGGAGATCGTGGCCCACCTGTTCGAGCGCTGGCAGCTCAAGGGTGCCCCGGACGAGCTTCGCCGTGTGGACCTGATCAAGGGCCAGACCGCCAAGGGTGCGCGGATGAGCGCGCCGGCCGAACGCCGCCAGGTGATCGCCGCGGCGCTGCGCGACTGCCCGGTGGGTCTGTGGATCGACATCGACGAGTGCTTCCGGCACATGCAGGCCCGCGGCCACTCCTTCGCGGTCACCGACAACCCTTGGGGTCTGTATCTCTGCGATCCCCAGTACGGCAGCCTGGGGAGGGGATTCGCGATCCTCGAGGCGCGCTATTGCCTGGCCTACCTGTTCGAGTATCTGGCCACCCTCGGTATGATCGACGTTGCCTACACTTTGCCCTATTTCGCGCGGGCCGACTATGGCGACGCCTGGGGCACCGACGAGCTCCAGTTCCTCAGCCGCTACGACGGGTTGCGATTCATCCGCATCAATCCGCTCGGCGCCTTCTGCCTGGGTCTGGCCGGGGATTACCGGCCGGCAGCGCAGGAACGGCGGCCGCTCTTCGCGGTCGGTCCGGACCTCGGGCTCACCCTGCTGCGCGCGCCGGAGCCCGGGGAACGGCTGCTGTTGGAGCGGGTCGGCAAGCCATCGTCGGCGGACCTCTGGGTCCTGGACCCGGACGCGGTGCTGAGCAACAGCGCCGACCCGGCCGAGCGCGACCGGATCCGGGATTTCATCGAGTCCGCGGCGGACGCGGCCCTGCCGCCGCAGGTCCGTCACCTGCTGGACAGCGTCGGGGAGCGCGCCGGCGCGCTCGTGGATGCCGGACCCGCGCGCCTGATCCGGTGCCGTGACCCCGCCATCGCGGCGATGCTGTCGTCCGACCCGGTCACCGCGCCCAACTGTACCCGCGCCGGCGAGCGCTTGATCTGCGTCCCGGAGCCGAAACTTGCGGCCTTCCGCAAGGGGCTCGCCAAGCTCGGGTTCGTGTTCCCGGAGACCGCCCGTGGCTGATCCGCGGACCCGCTACGACGCCCTGAGCCCGGACGAGCAGCGCATCCTGCGCGTGCTGTCGGTGGTCTGCGAGCCGGTCGGCCAGACCAGCGTCCAGCAGGTCCTGGACGCCCTGGGCTGGCGCGGCCAGGACGGCGCGCCACTCTCCCGGCTGATGGGCAAGCCATTGCGCGAGCGGCTGCTGCGCGAGGGGCTCATCGGGCAGCGCCAGAACAATCTGACCTGTCACCCGGACCTGCTCGAGCCGCTGACCCGCGAGAGCGTCGCCGACGGGACCTTCGCTGCCATCGCCAAGGCGGCGGAGCGCATCATCCCGACCGCAAAGACCCCGAGTTGGGTGCAGCCCAGCGAGGAGCGCCGCTTGCGGATGCTGCGCGTGGCACTCTATGCCGGGCAGGAAAAGAAGGTGCTGGAACTGCTTGGGCTCACCGGCAGCGAATCCGCAAGCCAGGTCCGTTTCTCCCAGGTGACCCTGCTGGCCCAGGTCTGCACGCGCTCGCCGGACCCGGCCTGGCTCGCGACCCTGGCGCCGCGGGTCCTGATCCTGGCCCTGTGCCCGCTCCTGCGCGAGTCGGCGCTGGATCTCGTCGCCGACCCCGCCACTTACGCCGTGACGGAGCGCCTGCTGATGCCCCTGGTCGCGGCCCATCCGGACGCCGCCGAGTGCCTGGCCGAGCAGCGGCTGCTGCGCGGCCTCGTCACTGAGGTTCCTGCCCTGCTCGCCGGGCGCGGCGATCCGGCGGCCCTGACCCTGCACGGCTGGCTGTGCTTCCTGCAGGGCGACTATGCCCAGGCCATCGAGCGTTTCGAGGCCGCGGAACTGGCCATCCGCAAGCTGACCCGCAAGCGCAACCTCTATACCCCTGGCATCCCGGGCGTGCTCTACCTGATGGCCTTGCTGCGCCGGGGTGGGCAGGGGGGCGGGCGGGCCGACTTTGAGTTGGTCGGCAAGCAGGTGGCGCTTTGTCTGCGGGCCAACGTGACCGATCCGGTTGCTTACGCCTATCGGCTGATCGGCGACCTGGCCGCGGTCCTGGGCGGACAGATGCGATTGCAGGAGAGTGCCTGGTTGCGCAATACGCTGACCGTGCAGGGTGCCTTTGCGATCCTGTGTCAGGCCCTGGCGCTCGGCTGGCTCGGTAAATCCTTGTCGCCGGTTGCGTTGCAGGCCGTCGCGGACTGCGCCCGCACGGCGGCCAAGGCCGGGCTCGACTGGTACGCGCACGAGGCCCTGGCCGCGTTGCGGGCCAGCGGTTTCAAGGGTGAACTGCCGACGCTGGGCGAGGTGCCGACCGGTCTGGTCCTGATGACCGGACTGCTGACGCCCAAGCCGGCCTGGGAGCTGGCGCTGGAGGCCCTCAAGGGGCTCGGCGCCCAGCCGGCCGCGGGCGAGACCGGCGCCGGGTCCGCGCCGGAACCCGACCAGCGCATGGCCTGGCTGCTCGATCTGCACGCGGACTGGGTGACCCTGGACCCCCGGGAGCAGAAGCGCATGAAGCGCGGCGGCTGGACCCAGGGCCGTGCCGTGTCGCTGATGAAGCTCGCCGAGGAGACCGACGGCTTTCCCTACCTGACCCCGCGGGACCGGGCGATCCTCGCCTGTATCGTCAAGGAGCAGGAGCAGACCTGGTATGGCAGCCAACTGCGTACCGTCTACCGGCTCGATCTGGACCGCGCCCTCCTGGCCGCCGTCGGCCACCCGGTGGTGATCCGCCCGACGGCCCCCGATACCCCGGTGGAGTTGACCCGCGGCGGTCCGACCCTGGCGGCGGTGCGGCGCAGCAAGGACATCCGCGTCAGCATCGAGCCCTTCCCGCCCGCGGACCGCACGGTGCTGCCGGTGGCCGAGTCGCCCCAGCGCATCCGGCTCGTGGAGTTCGACGCCAGACACCGGCAGATCGCCCGCATCCTGGGACCCGAGGGGCTCCTGGTCCCCAAGGGTGGCGAGGCGCGGCTGCTGGAGGGGCTGACCGCGGTGGCACCCATGCTGACGGTCCACTCGGACATCGGCGGCGGTGCGGCCGGCAGTGCCGAGACGGTCCCCGCCGACCCCCGCCCGCACCTGCATCTCGCCCCCAGCGACGCCGGCCTGAGCCTGGAACTGCATGTGCACCCCTTCGGCGACACCGGCCCCGAGCTGCGGCCGGGGCAGGGCGGCGCGACCCTGTTCACCGAGCGTGCCGGCCAGGCCGTGCGCTGCACCCGCGACCTCAAGGCCGAGTTGGCCGCAGCGCTGGAGGTTTCCGCGCGCTGCCCCGAACTGGCCGGGGGCGACGGCTGGAGCTGGCACCTGGACGACCCGGAGCAGGCCCTGGGCGCCCTGGAACAACTCCACGCACTCGGCGACGCGGTGGTGCTGGACTGGCCCCAGGGCAAGCGCATCGCGCTGAGCGCCGAGGCCCAACTGGGCCAGATGCGCGTGGCGGTCAAGAAGCAGGGGGACTGGCTCGCCATCGGCGGCACCCTGACCCTCGCCGACGGCCGGGTACTCGCCATGCGCGAGCTGCTGGAACTGGCGGCGGCGGCCCGCGGGCGCTTCGTGCAGTTGGGCGAGGACGACTTCCTGGTCCTGAGCCAGGCCCTGCGGCGGCGCCTCGAGGGCCTGCGCGGACTCACCGAGGCCGGGCGCTTCCATCCCCTGGCGGCCCCGGCCATTGCGGAGCTGGTCGAGGGCATGGAGGTCGAGAGCGCACCCGTCTGGAAGGCGCTCCTGGCGCGCCTGGCGGCCATGCGCGACCTGGAGCCGGCGTTGCCCTCGACCCTCCAGGCGGAACTGCGCGACTACCAAACAGAGGGTTACCGCTGGCTCGCCCGGCTCGCCTACTGGGGCGCCGGGGCCTGTCTCGCCGACGACATGGGGCTCGGCAAGACGGTCCAGGCCCTGGCCCTGATCCTGGCGCGGGCGCCCCAGGGCCCGACCCTGGTGCTGGCGCCGATGTCGGTCTGCGCCAACTGGGTCGCGGAGGCGCAGCGCTTCGCCCCGACGCTGCGGCCCCAGCGCTTCGGCCCCGGGGATCGCGCCGCGGTGCTGCAGGAGGCCGGCCCCTTCGATCTGATCGTCTGCAGCTACGGGCTCATGCAGAGCGAGGGCGAGCGCCTGGCCGCGGTGCAGTGGGAGACCATCGTGGCCGACGAGGCCCAGGCCTTCAAGAACACGCTCACCAAGCGCTCCCAAGCCATCATGCGGCTCAACGGCGGCTTTCGCATGATCGCCACCGGCACCCCGATCGAGAACCATCTGGGCGAGATCTGGAACCTGTTCCAGTTCATCAACCCCGGCCTGCTTGGGTCACTGGAGAGCTTCAACCGGCGCTTTGCGAATCCCATCGAGTTGAACAAGGACCAGGGCGCCCGGGCGCGGCTGCGCCAACTGCTGCGGCCCTTCATCCTGCGCCGGTTGAAAAGCGAGGTCCTGGCCGAACTGCCGCCGCGCACCGAGATCACCCTGCGGCTCGAACTGAGCGAGGGCGAGATGGCGTTGTATGAAGCCATGCGCCGCCAGGCGATCGAACGGCTGGAGCAGAGCCCGGAGGCCAACCAGGGCCAGCAGCGGATGCAACTGCTCGCCGAGATCATGCGGCTGCGCCGCGCCTGCTGCCATCCCCAACTCGCCCTACCCGACAGCGACCTGCCGAGCGCCAAGCTCGACGCCTTCGCCGAGATCGTCGAGGAACTCCTGGAGAACCGGCACAAGGCCCTGGTCTTCAGCCAGTTCGTCGACCACCTGCGGCTCATCCGCGCGCACCTGGACGCCCGCGGCATCCGCTACCAGTATCTCGACGGCTCGACCCCCGAGACCCAGCGCCGCGCCGCCGTCGCCGCCTTCCAGGCCGGGGAGGGCGATCTCTTTCTGATCAGCCTGCGCGCCGGCGGGGTGGGGCTCAATCTGACCGCCGCCGACTATGTGATCCACATGGACCCCTGGTGGAACCCGGCGGTCGAGGACCAGGCGTCGGACCGCGCCCACCGGATCGGACAGGAGCGGCCGGTTACCGTCTACCGGTTGGTGGCCAAGGACACGATCGAGGAGCAGATCCTCAAGCTCCATGCCGCCAAGCGGGATTTGGCCGACGGGCTGCTGGAAGGGGCCGGGGACGGGGGGAGGTTGAGTTATGCGGATATGCTGGCGTTGGTGCGGGGGGTGGAGGGGGACGGTTGAGGCCTGCCGGCCTCGATCATCGTTCCGGCCACCTCCCGGATGGAGTCCAAGGCTTCAGCCTTGGAGGGGCAGAACCCAGGCGGATATCGACTGGGCGCGGGGCTATGCGTTTTTGGACAAGGAGTTGCACCAAGTCACCCGGCAGGCGAAGGTCGGGCGGCGCTATGCAGACAAGCTGGTCAGGGTCTGGCGTCTGAGCGGTGAAGAGACCTGGGTGCTGGTGCATGTGGAGATCCAGGCACAACCGGAAGCGGCGTTTTCCGAGCGCATGTTCGTCTACTATTACCGACTGTTCGACCGCTACCGGCTGCCGCTGGCAAGTCTCGCGGTGCTGGCCGACACGCAGGTGGATTGGCGACCTTGTGAATACTGGCGGCGGCTCTGGGGCTGTCGGGCCGGGTTGGAATTTCCGGTGGTCAAACTGCTGGACTACCGGGGCTGGGAGGACGCCCTGGCTGCCAGCGACAACCCGTTTGCCTTCGCGGTGGCGGCGCACCTGGCGGCACAGGCGACCCAGGGCGATCCGTCGGGGCGCCTGGCGTCCAAACTGGCGCTGACGCGACGGCTGTACCGACACGGACTCAGCCGCCGGGATGTGGTAAACCTGTATGCCTTTGTAGACTGGCTGCTGGTGCTGCCGGAGGCGCTGGAAACGGCGTATCTGGAGGACATCCAGCAGTTGGAAGAGGAGATCAAAATGCGATACGTAACCAGTGCGGAGCGGATCGGGATTCGCAAGGGGATCGAATTGGGCCGGGAAAAAGGCCGCCAGGAAGGCCTGCAAGAGAGTCGGCGCGAAATGCTGGAACACTTACTGGTGGTCCGGTTTGGACCCTTGCCCGAGGTCTTCAGGGCCCGGTTGGTGGAGGCGGAATCCGCGCAACTGTCCGCTTGGTTTGAGCGGGCGCTAACGGCTGATTCGTTGGAGGCCGTATTCGCTGCTGCTTGAGCAGTGCCTTCCTCCAAGGTGCCTTGACCATCGTTCCGGCCGTAGGGTGGACAAGCGATAGCGCACCGAATCCCGCGCCGCCGCGGGTGGACTGCGCTGTGCTTATCCACCCTACGACGCGACGATGCCCCATGGCCGGAAATTTGACCAAGGCCCGTCAGCGCCTCGATGCCTGATTCCCCGGGGGGGCCACCGTTGGCAGATTGCGTCCGCGCCGATCATCCGTTCTCGTCTGCCAATTTCGCCCGCACGCTGGCCAGCTTCTCGGCCATCCGCTGCGGCCGATCAGTGCGCGTGCCGAGCGTGACACTGGTCGAGATGCGCGGCACGCCCATCCCGTGCAGGGTCTCATGACAGCGCCTGATCGCGTCCATGACCGCCTCCCATTCGCCCTCCAGGTTGGTGCCATTGGCGTGCATCTCATAGGTCAGCCCGGTCGCTGCCAGGACGCGTTCGCAGGCCGCCACGTAGCCTGACAGCGAGGTGCCGGTGCCGATGGGGATGAGGGTGAATTGGGCGATGACGTTCATTGGTTGCCTCTCATTGATTCGTTCGATTGATTCGTTCCGCTCGTTACCAAGCTCCGCTTGGTAACGGCAGTCCGGGAAGCTCTGCTTCCCGGCGCCTGCGGTGGGGGGCTTCGCGCGGACTCGCGAAGCTGGAGCCTTGGGGAATTGGTTCACCGAATACCCGGTTCCATCTTATGTTGCGTACTGACCCCAACGGGGTCGAACATACCAGCCCAGGGCAACGCCCTGGGATAGCGTCGGTTGATCGGGCCAGCCCTGAAAGGGCGTGACATAAGGG
>NZ_CAIKKU010000375.1 GCF_903828115.1 uncultured Thiodictyon sp.
AGACCGTCCCGGTCTGGTTCTTCTGCAGGCCCAGACCGGGACGGTCTGGCTACCGACGGTCTGGCTACAAACCGGAGATAGCTCCATGGACAGCCGAGCAGCGCGACGGCTTGGCGGAGTTCATCTTCACTCAGGGCGGTTTCGGCCAGTGCTGGATTTTCCGCTAGCACCTTGCCCGCCCACCAGGCACCGAGCGTGTTGTCCAACAAAAAGTCCACCATGTAATCCTCGGTGAACAATTGCGTGACCGCCGGCAGTTCGTCCGCGCCGATCTTGTTGCCGGCGGCGTTGACCTGGTCCTTGCGCTCCGCCTGCCAGAATTGATAGCACCAGCCGAGGCTGTCGCCGGCGGTGAAGACCTCCACCGGAAGACCGGTGACGAGTTGGATGAGTCCCTGGCGGTCTTCCAGGGGGAGTTCCACCCCGCCCGCCGGATCATCCGCACGGAAGATCTCCGGCAACTCGACGGCGGCAAAGCGGGCGGCGACCGCCCAGGCGTCCTTCAGGCCCAGCGAGGGGCCAAGTTCCTCGCAATCGTCCAGCGACACGGACACGCCGTGCTCGGGCGAGATGAGTAGATCGTTCTCCAGCAGAAAGCGGGCGAACAGCAGCCGATGCCACTGGTCGTAGGCGATCTTCTCGACCAGGTGCTCGATCGCGTAAGCGCCGCGCCGGGTCCGGCTCTCGCCATCGCCCAGTTGCTTGGCCTGTGCGCGCAGTCTGCGGCGGTGCGTGCGCTGGGCCTCGTCCATGTGTCGGTAAGGGTCAGGCTCATGCACGGCCAGCGCTTCAAGCGACTTGCGGGCGCCGGCCACGGCGAGATTGCGGGCCTCACGGGCCGCACGTTCCAACTGGCGACGCAGGGGCGTAGACAGCGTACTCATAGGATCACCGGACCCTCTTCGAGTTTGGCTTCCACTTGCAGGCGCACGTCGGCGAGCCAATCGTCGAACTCGTCCATGTTGTTGATGATGGCGCCGGGCAGCACGACGCGCACGGCCTTGGGCGTGGCCAGCTTGGCGGCCTCTTCCAGCGCGCGCGTGAAACGCTGCGGTACGGCGTCGAGCAGGTTACGCCGGTCGGTCAGGGTGCGGGCTCGCAAGGCGGCGAGGATGTCGTCGTCGGTCCCGATGGCGGCTGCCGGCGGCGGCGCGAGCTGGCAGGCCGTGGCAATCCCGGCACGCTGTTCATCCGTTTGACCGCCCCAGACCGCGGAGGCGGCCAGCCGGGCCTCTCCCGCCTGGAAGGCGGCGGCGAGGTCGTCCTGCCATTGACCAAGGGCGCTGCGCAGTGCCGTCGTGAGCTGTTTGGTCAGCTCGGGGACGGGGTCGGGCTCTGCCAGCAAGGTGCGCCCGGTGGTGATGGCGACGATGGAGAGGGCGCAGGCGTCGGCTTGCGGCAGACCGGTGGCGAAGTGGTGAATTTCGAGCAGGCGTTCCCATGCAGGCCAACGCTTGCCGATCGCCTCAGCGGCCTTCTTCCATGCGGCGAGCTTGGCGGCGAGATCGTCCTTCTGCCCGTGGAGCTTGAGCAGTTGCGCATTGCCGCTCTGCAGTTGCAGGTCTCGCAGGTCCTGGACATCCGGCGTGTCCGGCCGGGGGGCCGCCCCGCCGGCCGATTCAGCCAGGGCCAGCAGCCTTTTCAGGGACTCAACGGCGGCCTCGGATTCCTTGCCGTTCTGGGTGCTGATGCCGGTCTTCTGGAACAGGGCCTTGAGGTCGAGCCGCTGCTGTACGTCGAGCGGCGGCACATCGACATAGAAGCTGGCGACGCCGACCTGGTTCTGCGGCAGCGATGCCTGGACGGGCTGGCCGTTGTTGGTGGCGCGCAGATTGCCGGCGACCAGCAAGACGAGCAACGCGCCGTCGATGGCGTCCTGCGGCCAGCCATAGGGGGCAGCCTTGAAATGCTCGCGCAGTTCCTTGCCCTTCTTGCCGGCGCCGACGAGATCGAGCACACGGCGACAGACCGGGTGCTGTGTGGGGTTGCCGGGGTAGCCCACTTGCGCGAGCGCGCCAACATCGCCGCCACGGGCGCGGCTGACGACCTGGCCCCAGTTGGCGTGGTCGGCATCGGAGAATTTCGGGAACAGCCGCACTAAGGCGCTGTCGGCCGAGTCCTGTACCTTATCGGCCAGTTCGACGCCGTTGGCCTCCTGCCCGCCGCCAAGAAAGACCTTGGCGCCGCCAATGATGTGACCGAGCAGTTCCGCACTGCGGTGCTGCGCCACCGCCAGGTGGGTTTCGACGGCCTTGCGGGCCTCGATGGCCTCGGGCGTGCCGGCCGGGCCATGCGCGTCCAGCGTCTCTTGGGCGGCGACCTCGGAGGCAATGGCCTGTCTGAATTCCTCGTGGTGGGTGCGCGGCAGGTAGGCGAAGAGCAGCGGGCTATCGACACCGGCGGCGCGGGCGTCGTTCAGCACCGACTTGTCGGCGTCGCTCCAGCCATCCCGCACCCAGAGGGTGACTTCGTCGCTGCCGGCGGTGGGCCGACTGGAGGACAGCTCGAAGGCGAGTTTGCGTGGCTGGCGCGAGTTACCCTGCTGCAAAGAGACCGGCTTGAGCGCCTGCTTGGTGCCTTCACGCAGCAGTTCCGCGCGCCGGGAATTGATCCGCTGATCATCATTGAGTGCGGCAGTGCGGCGGCGGTTGAAGTCGTGGGTCCAGAGGGCACCCTCGCGGGTCTGGAGGCGGTATTCGGTTTCCACCGCCATGACCGCACCGGTCTCGACGAGCTGCTTCAAGTGTTTGGGGATTGCCTGCTCCAGCTTCTGACGGTCGGTCTTCAGATCGCTGATGAGCAGGTCCACCAGCGTTGCGGCATCCGCCCGCACGCCGTCGTCGGCACCCGGTGTGCGGGGCAATTTGCCGATCAGGAAGATCAGGGCGCACAGGCTGGAACGGAGATCGCCGTCGGGGGTGCCGTCGCGCTGCTTGCGGATGATTTCGTCGTACTCGCGCTCCAGTTCGCCGGAGTTGAGTAGATCGGTGGAAATCTGGTCGTAGATGAAGTCGGCCGGCACCACGGTGCCGACGGGCGCCGCCGCGGTTTGGCGCGTCGCCTCGAAGACGATCTGCAACTGGGAGCGCAACTGCGCCTTGGTGCCGGAGTGGTCGGTATTGCGCAGTACCTTCTCCCAGAACCTTCTGCGGGTGGGGAGCAAGGGGTAATCGGCAACGAAGAACTGGTCGTCGTCGTGGGTGGCGGCGAGGCGGGTGTTCTGGAGGTGACGGGCCAGCTCGCCTTGGTTGGCCTCCAGGCACTTCGCGATGTTCGGTTCTTGCTCAGGCTTCTTGCGCAGGACGGTCTTGCGAATGACGCTTTCGACGTCGGTGTCCGAGAGTTGCACCTTGACCGCGAAGCGGGCCTGCAGCCGTTGCAAAGTGGGTGTGGCACTGTGCAGCGCGGATTGGCCGGTGCCCACCAAGAGCAGGCGACTGCCAAGATCGGTGCAGACATGCTCGGCGATTTCCTGAACGTCGTTCGCTCGCTGAATTTTCTCGCCGATGAACTGCTGGATCTCGTCCACTACCAGTAGCGTGCAGGGAAGCTGGCCGCCACCCCCGAAGATCTGCCTCACGATCTCCAATGCGTCATCGACGGTGGGGGAGTTGTTGTCTTTGAACTGGTCGCGAATGGCCGCTTGGGCGTTGGCCGCGGTGGCGTACTTGGGCTCGGCACTGACAAGCGCGTCGGCCAGGGGGACGGAGAGCTTCAAGCTGAGGACTTCGCGAGCGAGCTGACGATTCTGCTGCTGGAGTAACGCCTCGACCTTGGCTTCCAGCCCGGTTGAGCGCAGCCAGAGGATGAACCTGGCCTGCGCAAGGTTCTCCGGCAGGCCGGCGGCGCGCAGCAGCAGTTGGATGAACGCCAGGCGGACGTTGTCCATGGAGCCCGCGCCGAGCGTGCCCGCCGCGGCGCGCAAACCACCCAGTGGCTTGCTGTGATTGGTCAATTCGATGAGCAGCTCGGAGATTTCCGCCGGCAGCGTCACCAGCGAGCGGGCGGTGGCACCATCGGCAAAGAGGTAATCCTCCCAGAGGTAACGCAGCACCTTGACGAGATGGGATTTGCCACTGCCGAAAAAGCCGCTGACCCAGACCGCCTTCTGCTCTTCGCGCCCCAGTCCAGCGAGGAATGCCTTGAGAATCCGCTCCATCCCGCGCGCGTATTCACCATCGCAGACAAAGTTCTGCAGCTCGAAGCGCAGCGTCTTGATCTGTCCCGCGTCGTGCCCGATTTCGGATACCTTCGAGACGCCGTTGTTGAGCAGCTCAAGGGTGGTGGGATCACGGAAGTAAAGCGCGCGGTTCGTCACGGGTTGATGAAGCTCTCGGCTGAGGTAATGGGAACGGCCATGTAGTTGAAGCCGTCGCGCGCGTCCATGAAGCGATAGACATTGCCGGCGTATTCGCCCGGGAAGAGCACCAGCAAGCGGCCGCGAACGCAATCTTCGACCCGCTCGATCAGGCTGGATACCCGCATGAAGTCGAACAGCGTCGCCAGCCCGGTGACCGCCACGACGCCGGCGGCATTGACATCCTCACCGGCCCAGGCCAGACGCACCCGCTCGACGGCCAAGTCTTCGAGCTCGCTGTTGGCGCTGAACTGCTCCGGCTCGGCGAAGATGGCCTCGCGATACTCGTGGGCCGCGATCCATTGCGGCAGCAGGTCGGTGAGGTCGACGGTGGCCCAGCCGTGGTTTGCTTCCAGCGTGACCGCTTCAAACTGCGGCAGCCGCGCCCGCACCCGCCGTTCTTCCGGCGGCGGATACACCGCAAACCAGACACGCTGCTTGCCCGAGGTGTGGGCAGCCCAGGGCAGGCGCACCTGGCGGGAGTAGTTGGAGAGGAGGCGGTCGATGGCGTTCATGCCGGCTCGATGTGGAATTGCGCGAGCAGCGGGAAGCTCAGTTCAACGACTTCGCCCACCGCGCGCAGGTTGAGCAGTCCGGCCCGATGGGCTTCCTGGCCCATGATCCTGGCCCGGTCGGCAGTCAGATCAAGCAGCGCGCACCAGGGATTAGAGAACACCGCCACGCCCTGGTAGCCGGCGATACTCCCCAGGAAAAAGGCCATGGTAACGGACGCTGTTGTCGGCTTGATGCGCTGACGGGTCTTGTTCATGTGACCGGCGAGGTGCCCGGACTGGGTCCAAGAGGAGGCGGCATTGCGTGCGACCCGGTTCCGGCTCGGTTCTGAATACTGACTTGGAAACGCGGTTTCCAATGCGTGCGCCAGGCTGGCCGTTTCAACTCGTTGGCCATCCGTTGCGTCCATGATCGGTGGGGTGGTTGCCCGGAACAGTGGATCACGCGCCCAGGCCACTTGGACGGCCAGCAGGGGCAGGCTCGCGGCGTCGCTGGCGTGAAGCTTGCGCAGGAGTCCGAAAATGGGTCTGGCCTCGTCAAGCGCGTATAGCTCGCGCAAGTGACGAAGCGATTTTTGTCTGGTACTGTCGGTGTCCTTGCCCAGCACGTTGCGCTGAAGAATGGCCTCGCGGTAATCGGCGGCACCGGCGCCGACGGGAACCGCCGCCAGCACTGCGGCAAGTTCTGCCAACATCATGGTCCGGCTGATATGCGCGCCGCCGGGAGAGAACTTGAGGCCGAAGGTCTCCAACGCTCGGGCGATCGCGGGAAAGCCAGGTGAAAAGAGGCTGCTGGCTTGCACTATTCCTCGCCGGTGACAGAAACAGGAGAGCGGGGAGAGTTTACGCGCGATGCGTGCCGTGTCAACGGCTGCACGGAGGGGGTCGGCGGGTCTTCGCGGCTCAGCGCGGGGGACAGTCGGGAGGATTCGCCGTGAACCGGCTGACCATGGTCAGGGCCCAGGCCGTCCAGCTCACCGACGAGGGCACCGTCTCGGACCTTCGGGGCCGGTAGCAGTCTCAACCTCAAGAGGGCTTGAACTGTTGCGATTAAAGTTGTATATTCTTGCTAAAAATGAGCAAGAAAGTGTACAAAGTAAGGATAGGCGAAGCGGCGGAAGCTCTCGGGGTTTCGCTCGCGACCGTGCGCCGCTGGGAAACCAGCGGTAAGATCACGGCCGAGCGTACCGCTGGTGGCCAGCGACGCGATGACTTGTCGCTGCTGCTGCCCGTGGCGGATTCCCAACGATGATCCTGGCTCACAAGATCGCGCTCGATCCCAACAACACCCAGCGCACCTACTTGGCGCGGGCCGCCGGGACCGCGCGCTTCGCCTACAACTGGGCGCTGGCGCAGTGGCAGGAGCAGTACCAGGCGTGCCAGGACAACCCGCTCTTGGCTAAACCCAATGAGGCGGCCTTGCGCCGGCAGTTGAACGCCATCAAGCGCGAGCAATTCCCCTGGATGCTCGAAGTAACCAAGTGCGCGCCCCAGCAAGCCATTATGCAGTTGGGCGAGGCCTTCAAG
>NZ_CAIKKU010000376.1 GCF_903828115.1 uncultured Thiodictyon sp.
AACCGTGCCGACCGGTCAGCACGTCCTGCATAAGCTATGGGTCACCTAGTGAGCCAGTTTTGCAATAGCATCGCTAACCAACGCGCATTTCAGATTCACCCAGGGGGAAACAAATTGGCTACATTGTCCAAAAAACAACACGCGGCGCTCGACAGAATCGACGCGCTCACTGCCGGCGACTACATCAAACTGCTTGATGCGAATCCGCCAACGGACAGGCAGTGGGCCATGCTGAAATTTCATCATGCGTCACCCAAGCACACAGCTACTGCAAGAGAACTTGCCAACGGTGCCGGATACACCCTTCCGCAGGCGGCAACCCTTCAATACGGTATCTTCGCCGGAAAGTACTGCTCCCAGCTCAAGATCGCGCCGCCAAACAAGATCGCGCTGTTCGTTACGTTTCTAAAGCCGAAACTCAGCGAGTGCAAATTGATCATGCGACCTGCGCTTATCAAAGCCCTGAATATGATGATTCAGGCCAAAAACAAGGGCGGCTAACCCGATTCGAACCATGGAACTCAACGACCTCGAATCCCGCCTCTGGGCCACCGCCGACAAGCTCTGGGCCAACACCGGCCTCAAGCCTTCCGAATTTTCCACACCCGTCCTTGGCCTGATCTTCCTGCGCTACGCAGAGCGGCGCTTCCATGAAGTCGAGACCGCCCTCCTCAGGAAGGGCACCCCGGCCAGCGAGATCGAGCCGTTCGACTACAAGGCCGAAGGAGCGCTCTACCTGCCCGAAAACGCCCGGTTCGCCTATCTGGCCGACCTACCTGAGGGTGAAGCCATCGGCAAGGCCATCAACGACGCGATGGCCGCCGTCGAACTCGCCAACGACGAACTCAAGGGCGTCCTGCCGCGCTCCTACGGCAAACTCGACAACCACGTCCTCGTCGAACTGCTGCGCCTGCTTGGCCCGGTGGAGATCGAGGGTGACGCCTTCGGCAAGATTTACGAGTACTTCCTCGGCAACTTCGCCCTAAAGGAAGGCCAGAAGGGCGGCGTGTTCTACACGCCCACCAGCATCGTCAAACTGATCGTCGAGATACTGGAGCCGTACCACGGCCAAATCTTCGATCCCGCCTGCGGCTCCGGCGGCATGTTCGTGCAAAGCGCCGAGTTCGTCGCCCGGCACCGTAAGCGTGCCACGGACGAAATCACCGCCTTCGGCACCGAAAAGGCGGGTGACACCGTCAAGCTCGCCAAGATGAACCTTGCCGTGCATGGCCTGCCCGGCGACATCCGCGAATCCAACACTTACTATGAAGACCCGCACAAGGCCGTCGGCAAGTTCGACTTCGTGATGGCGAATCCGCCGTTCAACGTCTCCGGCGTGAATAAGGAACGCATCAAGGGCGATCCGCGCTTTCCGCTGGGCACGCCGAACACCGACAACGCCAACTACCTCTGGATACAGCTCTTCCACTCGGCGCTGAATGCCAAGGGCCGTGCCGGCTTTGTCATGGCGAACTCCGCAGGCGACGCACGCGGCAGCGAGATGGATATCAGGAAACAGTTGATCGAATCCGGCGACGTCGATGTCATCGTCTCCGTCGGCTCCAACTTCTTCTACACCGTCACGCTGCCCTGCACACTGTGGTTCTTCAACAAGGGCAAGCCCAAGGCGCAGCGCGACACGGTGCTTTTCATTGACGCCCGTGGTTTCTTCCGGCAGGTTAGCCGCGCCATCCGCGACTTTCAACCCGAGCAAATCGAGTTCCTCGCCAATATTGTGCGCCTGTATCGCGGCGAGCAGCCAGAAGTCGGCGCTGGCGGGACGGCGTTGTTGAAGGCGCAGTTTCCCGACGGGCACTATCAGGACATCGCTGGCGTGTGCAAGCTGGCGACGCTGGCCGAGATCGAGGTACAAGGCTGGAGTCTGAATCCAGGGCGCTATGTTGGCGTCGCGGATCGGGCAGCGGATGACTTC
>NZ_CAIKKU010000377.1 GCF_903828115.1 uncultured Thiodictyon sp.
AGGGCGGCGTCCGGCGCCGCGGTGGGCGCCGGTGCTGGTGCCGCGGCGGGTGGGGGCGGGGCTGGCTCGGGTAGCGTTGCCGCCGCGGGCTCGGGGTCCAGGGCCCTGCCTACGGCGGCGTCCGGCGCCGCGGTGGGCGCCGGTGCCGGTGCCGCGTTGGGCGTCGCGGGCGCGGGCCGGGCTGGCGCGTCTTGCGGGGCGGGCTGGTCGGTCGGCAAGACGCCGAAGTGCTTGGCGACGGGCGCGTCAAGTGCGGCCGGGGCCGCGCCGGTGGGCGCCGCCGGCGGATCAACCGCGCCGGCCGGTGAGGCGTCCACGGCGGGCGGCGTTCCGGGTGCACTGTCCGGCAGCGGGAGTGGGCCGCCGGGTGGCGTCGCGGCCTTCGTTGCCGGGGGCGGCGCGGCTGCGGCGACGGCCGCATCAGTGGTCGGGCCGCTTTGGGGGCTGATCTGGGACGGGGCCGGCGTGGCGGTCTTCTTGAACTTGGTCGGGCTTTTTGCCATTGCTTGTCACCTGCAAAATCTGTGCGTCGCGATTGCCGGAGTCTGGCCGCTGCGCTCTGAGTAGGGCACGGTAACGCGCCAGCGGCCCCGCCGTGAAGCCCTGGGTTGTGGTTGGGCAAAAAAAGCGTTGCCCCCGGGGGCGGACCGCGGCGGGGTGCGGACGGGTCCGGTCGTGCCTGACCCCTGCGCTCGGGTGTCCTTGGCGTTAATGCGTTAGAGTATCCTGTTCGCCCCCTTGGTTGCCATTGGATTGAGTGACCGAACGATGTCCGACCCAGGCCGCGGAACTCCGGCGCCTGGGCTGCCCGCTCGCCCAGGGCTACCTCTATCTCCCGGCCGCTGGACGCCGCGTTGCTGAGCGCGCGGCTCGCGAGCCGCCAGGACCCCTATAAAACGGGCGACTGGGCGCGCTGAGTCCCGCGTAGGGGCGGGTTTGAAACCCGCCCCTACGATCGAACCCCGATAAGTAACGAGTCAAGAACACGCAAGGCACAAGAACAATCGTTGTCGTTGTCGTGGTCGTAATCGGAGCGGCGATGCAATTTCGGGGTGCGAGAGAATCCGGGGTACTACGATAACCTCGATTACGACAACGACAACGACAACGATCTGGCGACTTTGTCTACCCTATTGTATTTCTTGCTGAGCCTGGCGCCTTGGCGTGAGTAACTGCCGGATTTTCGGTCAAGGAAGGCCGCAACGGGACGCCGCACTCAGACCTGCTGCCGCCGCAGCCACTCCAGGGCCGCCTCTTCGCCGTTGAGGCGTCGGCCGTCCTCCATCCAGATCTCGCGCTTGAAGTTCTCGATCTGGCACACCTGTTCCACGATCCGGTGTTTGCGCGGGTCCTGCCCGGCGAAGCGCACCCCGACCTCGAAGCCGTCCGGGGTCGGCTCGCACCAGGCGACGACGCCGGCGGTATCGAACACCGGCTGCGCCACCGGGATCGTGATATGGATGGTCGCGCCGATCTCGATCGCCACCAGGGAGCGGAAGCACAGGCCGCCGCGGCTGATGTTGCGCAGGTATTCGCGCCCGGGCGGGACCACCTCGCTCAGTTGCACATCGACGGGGCAATCGGTGGTGTGCCGGATGTATCTGCGCATGGTTACTCCAGCGGTGGGCCTGGGTCGCTTGGGGCGGCGGCGTGATGCCCCGATGATCCGCGATCCGTGGCCGGTGGGCAAACCGAATCGTCGCCCCGCGGCGCGCCTGGCCGTGCCCATCCTGGGAAGAAGATTTTCTCACGGAGACACGGAGACACAAAGAAAGAAGTCCATAGGGCGCTAGAGTTGGTTTGCGAACTTTGCGGCTTGGCGTGGGATCTGTTTTTCCCGGTTTCCGGTGCTGTTGCCAATTCGATTTTCTCCGTGTCTTTGTGTCTTTGTGAGAGGATTAATGCGGCATGGGTAACGGCATGGCTCCAGGGGGTACGACGTGGCGTGGGTCTATCTGGTGGCGGCGGCGGTGTTCGAGCGGGGTTGGCCGGTCGGGCTGAGGTGACGCATGGCGACCGTCGTCATCGCCGAGAAGCCGAGTGTGGCCCGGGACATCGCCCGGGTGCTGGGGGCCAACCGTAAGGGCCAGGGATACCTGGAGGGCAACGGCTGGTGCGTCACCTGGGCGCTCGGGCACCTGGTCCACCTGGCGGAGCCCGACGACTATGGCCCGCCCTGGAAGGGGCGCTGGAGCGCCGCTCAACTGCCCATGCTGCCCGAGCACTGGCGGCTCACGCTCGACCCCAAGACCGCCGACCAGTTCCAGGTCGTCAAGGGCCTCATCAATGACCCGGCCCACGCGCGCCTGGTCTGCGCCACGGACGCCGGGCGCGAGGGGGAGCACATCTTCCGGCTCATCTATGAGCAGGCGCGTTGCCGCAAGCCCTTCGACCGGCTCTGGGTGTCGAGCCTCACCGACGAGGCGCTGCGCGCCGCCTTCCGCGCGCTCAAGCCCGGCAGTGCCTACGACGACCTGGCCCGCGCGGCGCGCGCCCGCGCCCAGGCCGACTGGCTGATCGGCATGAACCTGACCCGCGCCTACACGGTCCACAACCGCGTCCTGTGCACCATCGGCCGGGTCCAGACCCCGACGCTGGCGATGATCTGTGCCCGGGACGCGGCGATCGCCGGTTTCACCAAGACCCTCTTCTACGAACTCATCGCCCACCTGACGGAGGGCTTTCTCGCCCGCTACAGCCTGGAGGGGGAGACGCGGATCGGCACCAAGGAGGAGGCGGAGCGTCTGCATCGTGACATCGCGGCGGCCATCGAACCCCACCGGACGGGCACGGTGCGGGAGTTGGACATCCAGATTCAGCACAACCGCCCGCCGCCGCTCTACGACCTGACCACCCTGCAGCGCGACGCCAATCGCCGTTTCGGGCTGACCGCCGCGCAGGTCCTGGAACTGGCGCAGGCACTCTACGAGACCCACAAGCTGATCAGCTACCCCCGCACCGAGAGCCGCCACATCGGCGAGGACCTGGTGGAGCAACTCCCCGCCATCCTGAAGGGCCTGGACCACCCCCAGGCCCCGGTTGCCCTGGCCCGGCTCGCGGCCGGGCACCGCCTGGGCCGCGCCTATGTGGACCAGACCAAGCTCACCGACCACCACGCCATACTGCCGACCGGGCGGTCGGTCCCCGCGGGCCTGAGCGGGCCGCTGCGGCTGGTCTATGACCTGGTGCAGACCCGCTTCGTCTGTGTCTTCCTGCCCGATCAGGTGGTGGAGGAGACCCGCGTGCTGCTCGCCATCGGCGGCGCGGACTTCGTCGCCCGGGGGGCGCGGGTGATGGACCCGGGGTGGACCATCGCCGAGGGTGGCGGTGCCGCCGCGCGCGCCAAGGCGACCGACGCGGCGCCCCGGGCGGCGGCGGGGCCGGGGGGCGAACCGGCCGCCGCGGCCGACCCGCCGGAGGCCGCCGAGGAGCAGGTCCTGCCGCCGCTCAAGGTCGGCCAGGACGTCCATGTCGAGCGCCTGGAGGTGCGCGAGCGCGAGACCAGCCCGCCGCGCCCCTTCACGGACGCGTCCCTGCTCGCCGCCATGAAGAACGCCGGGCGCACCATCGAGGACCGGGACCTGGCGCGGGCCATGCAGGCGAGCGGCCTCGGCACCCCGGCGACCCGCGCCGAGACCATCGAAAAGCTGATCCGCACCGGCTACGTGGAGCGTCAACGCAAACAGTTGCGGGCGACGCAGAAGGGGCGCGTGCTGATCGAGCGGGTGGCCGCACCGCTGAAAAGCCCCGAACTGACCGCCGCCTGGGAGCAGCAGTTGCGCGAGGTGGAGGAGGGCACCCGGCCGGTGGCCGAATTCAACCAGGCGATCCTGGACCTGGTGCGCGACCTGATCCCGCAGGTCTGGCAGGGGCCAGCCTTCTCCGCGGAGCAGGTCGAGCAGGCGCGCGCCGCCCAAGGCGCCCGGCCGGGCGCCGCCCGCGGCGCGCGCAAGGGCGCCATCGCGCGTCCCGCCGGGCTCGGCACCTGTCCCGCGTGCGGCCAGGGCGAGCTGATGGAGACCGCCCGCGCCTTCGGGTGCAGCCGCTATCGCGAGGGCTGCGCCTTCGCCGTCTGGAAGACGGTGGCGGGGGTCAAGTTGACCAAGGCCCAGGTACGGGAACTGCTGGCCAAGGGCCGGATCGGTCCCATCGACGGCTTCCAGTCCAAGGCCGGCAAGCCCTTCAAGGCCGCGCTGAAACTGGGCGCGGACGGGCGGGTGGCGTTCGACTTCGGCCCGACGCCGGACCCGGCGCCGGTGCCGCGCCCTGCAAGCAATACCGCGCCCTTGCCCCCGGCCCCCGCGGCGCACCCCGAGTCCGCCCCGGCGGCGCCGGCGCCGGGCCCGACCGATCGTGGACCCGTGGGCCTGACCTGTCCCAAGTGTGGCCAAGGGCGGATCATCCAGGGACATCGCGGTTTCGGCTGCAATCGCTATCGTGACGGCTGCGACTTCGCGGTGCTGCGGGAGGTCGGCGGTAAGGTGCTGACGGACCTTCAGATCGCGGGCTTGATCCGGGATGGGCGCACGCGGTTGATCAAGGGGTTTACTGACGAGCAGGGTAGCCGGTTCGACGCTCGTTTGGAATTGGACAGCGGATTCAAGGTACGTCTGTCGGCGCGCAGCGAGTGAGCGCGGGGCTGGTCTAGCAGAAAGGTAGGGGGCTGTTCAGGATCCGCGCATACCGCCGTGAGTCCCACCAGCACGAGATCGCGGTCGCCCGGCGCCGTCACCGGAAACTGATCCGTTGCTCCATGCGCGATCCCGCGGTCCCGCCCCTTGCGCGTGCCCGCTCTGGCGTCCTACAGTGACACCGCGACTGAGCGGAGGAGTTCCGGAGATGGCCGACGATTACGATAGCCCTTGGAAAGAAATCCTGGAGGTCTATTTTCCCGAGTTCATGGTGTTTTTCTTCCCCGCCGCCGCGGCCGAGATCGACTGGTCGCGGGGATTTGAGACCCTGGACAAGGAACTGGCCCAAGTGGTGCGAGACGCCGAGCTGGGGCGGCGCTATGCTGACAAACTCCTCAAGGTTTTTCTGGTCGACGGGAGCGAGGAGTGGTTGCTGGTCCATGTCGAGGTCCAGGGCCAGCCGGACGCGGCCTTTCCGCGCCGCATGTTCACCTATGCCTATCGGCTCTTCGACCGTTATGGATGCGAGATTGCGAGCCTCGCCGTGTTGGCGGACACGACGCGCCGCTGGCGTCCGAGCCGTTTTGAAATCAGCCGCTGGGGCAGCCGACTCGGGCTCGTGTTCCCGAGCGTTAAGCTGCTCGACTATGCCTCCCGACAGGCCGAGTTGGAGACCGAGGACAATCCGTTCGCCACCGTCGTGCTGGCCCATTTGGCGGCACAGGCGACGCGCCACGATGTCCAGGCCCGCTATCTGCGCAAGCTGGCGCTGACGCGACGACTCTATGAGCGCGGGCTGTCGAAACAGCGGATCATCGACCTGTACCGGTTCCTCGACTGGATCCTGTATCTGCCGGACGATCTGGAGTTGCAATACACCGATGCGATCTTCGCGATCGAGGAGAGCCTGAAGATGCCATATGTCAGTTATGTCGAGCGCCGCGGGGAGGCCCGTGGGGAGGTGCGCGGTGCCGGGCTGTTCCTTCGCGGTCTGCTGGAGCAGCGTTTCGGCGCCCTCCCCGCGGAGACGATCGAGCGACTGGAGCAGGCCGATGCCGAACGCCTCATGGCCTGGGGTCGGCGCGTGCTCGCTGCCCAGACGCTCGACGAGGTGTTTGTCGAAGACCCACGATGATCGCTTTACTGATTACTGTCCAAGAGTCCGTGGTCTGTCCCGGATTGCTTCCGGATTGCTTCGCTTGAGGCCCTGCAATACGGCCGCCACGTATTGCCGGAACGGACTATCTTAGCCGCTCGGGATATCATCGCAGTCTCTTGGAGAAACCTATGATTTTCCCTGACCAGAGTCATATCAATCGCATCCGCGAGGCCCTTTGGCAGCAACCTGACGGCTGTGCCTCAGTGATGGTCGGGTCGGGATTCAGCCGGAACGCAAGGAAGTCGATGTCGGATACGCTCGGATTCCCGCTTTGGCATGATCTCATCACCTCATTGTGCCATCGGCTCTATCCTTCAAGCGACGGCGAGCGGCGGAATCGGGCCGTTTCAGAGGCATCGGGGACAAGCGGCTTTCTCCGCCTTTGCCAGGAATACGAGGCAGCCTTCGGCCGGGGCGCATTGAACAAGCTCATTCAGGAATTGGTGCCGGATGATGACTATGCTCCGGACGACATTCATGCCCGCCTCTTGCGCCTTCCCTGGAGAGACGTTTTCACCACGAATTGGGATACCCTCCTGGAGCGGACCAGGCTTCTCGTCGCTGAGCGGGCCTATAGCGTGGTGCGGACTACAGAGGAAATTCCATCGGCGCCAAGGCCGCGCATCGTGAAGCTGCATGGGTCGTTCCCCGCCCATGTTCCTTTCGTCTTCACTGAAGAAGACTACCGGACTTATCCCAGACGCTTCTCCCCATTTGTGAACACGGTCCAGCAGGCGATGATGGAAACGGTTTTCTGCCTGATCGGATTTTCGGGCGACGACCCGAACTTCCTCCACTGGTCGGGATGGGTGCGCGATAACTTGGGGGAGTCCGCGCCTAAGATCTACCTCGCGGGATGGCTTGACCTGTCCCCGCATCGCCGCCGCATGTTGGAGGGGCGTAGCGTTGTCCCTATCGACTTGGCCTGTCACCCGCAAGCCACCACCTGGGCCGAGCACCAACGCCACCAGTACGCCACCGAATGGCTACTCCACTCATTGGAGCGTGGTCAGCCGTACGATGTGACCCAATGGCCGTCCCCACCCAATCCGAGCCTTTCACCACCGGTTCACGAGCGGCTGCAACCGGTTGAAGACATTACGATAGATGCACCTCGCGAAGAACCGCGACCAACCTTCGACGCGGAACCAGCGAGTCTCCCGAAGCAGGTTCTCGATATCGTTGAGGCTTGGAAGCACAACCGTAAGATTTATCCCGGCTGGTTGATCATCCCGCCGAGCAAACATGGTTACATTGGGTTGTTTATGGATGATTGGGAGCAGGCGATTCTTCGTGCTGCGCCGGAACTCACGCCGATCGAAAGGCTGTCTGCGATACAGGAACTGGTCTGGCGACGTGAGAATCTGTTGGAGCCCCTCTCGGAAAAACTCGAGGAGGCGATCCAAGCCACTCTCGATAACTTTGATTGCATAGCGCGGAGAATCTGCGGTAAGGAAGAGCGGTCCACTGGCTGGCCCGAAATTCGCGAGGCTTGGCGCAATCTGGCCCTGACACTGCTGACCGCCGCCCGACAGCGTTTCGACCGCAATGCCTTCGAGCGCCGGCTTGTGGCCCTTCAGTCCTTTCTTGAAGACCATCCGGATGTCAGCCACCGAGTCCATCATGAAAAGTGCCTGTGGGCACTGTACGCACTGGATTTTCCTGCGCTCGATGAATTGCTGATCGCGTGGCGCCCGAAAGATTGCGATCCCGCATGGATGACGCGAAAGGCGGCATTGCTGCTGGAAATCGATCGTAACGAAGAAGCGGTGCGGTTGCTGAGTTGCAGCCTGTCGACTGTTCGCGAGGCACCGCGAAACGGTCGTACCCTCGCCGGTCCTTCGCGTGAAGGTTGGACCCTTTGGCTTGCGATGGCCTTAGAGCATGGTTTTTTCGGACCCTCGCCCGAAGTGTTGCAAGTCCCTCCGGTATTCACTCGTTGGCAGCAACTTGCTGCTTTGCAGTGCGATGCCCATGCCCAAAAGCACGAACTCCTTGATGCCTTGCGGGGTGATCTCGAAGAGAAGGACGGACCTCTGTTCGACCTTGGTGTCCGTCGGCGAAAAACAATTCGCTTTTCGAGTATTGAGTACAGGCGATGGGTGGCTGCACGCCGACTGGTCCGACTCTGTGAAGTCGTCGGCCTTCCGCCGTCGGTAGGTCACATGGTCGTCGGGTCGGACATTCTGGCGCTTGCCGCCGATCATCTTATCATGACAGATTATGCCCTTGCCGCGCGCTTGGCCTTACGGCTCGCCATATCCGAAGACGATCCAACATTTAACCGCGTCTGGTCCCGACCTCGCATTGCCGCGATACCGGGCGATGAGGTGAGCGAGTTGGTCGACATCGTCACGAACTCCATGACATATGTTCTCCCCAGGACGACGAGCGCAGGCGGTCGTTCTACATTCTGGGTAACTCGGCTACGCGTGTTGATGGAAGCACTGTCGCGACTCGTGCTGAGGCTGTCTCCGGAGCGTGCAGAAGAGATCTTCAGGCGTGGGCTGAGCTATTGCTCAATGGAAGGATTAGCCAGGGAGCACTGGTTGGACAAGAGCATCGATCACCTGTTGGTCCGTTCTTGGGAGGCACTGCCGAAGTGCCGTCGGACTGAACTAATCCTCGACGTATTGAGCGCGCCTATCGTCGGGCTTCGTGGCTTCGCAAGTTTCACGCCGTTTTATCCCGACCCTGGAAAACTTCTTGTCAATGATAGTCAGACGCCCGCACCTGCTCGCGAGTTCGGAACCGAGGGCCGGTGGACTGAAATCGTGGAACTGATCTTGCTTGGCTTGAAAGCTGGCGGCGAGGCCCGCAAGCGAGCAGCCTCAAGACTCGTGCCACTGGCCCTGTGGAGCCAGGGCAATCGCATCAAGTTCTGCTAATATTCGCACTTACTGATGCATCGGGCAAATCCTACATCTGGACTGCTCCCAAGGCTACATGCCGTGTCCCTTTCCTATGCCACGAACACTTTGCGAACACCACACGTCTTCA
>NZ_CAIKKU010000378.1 GCF_903828115.1 uncultured Thiodictyon sp.
CGCCCGCATACAGGGTGGTCCCGCTCAGGGCCAGGGCATAGACGACGTTGACGGCGGCCGGCGCCCAGGCGGTCACCGCCCCGCAGCAGTCGATCCGGGCCAGGCGGGTCCGCGCCAGCCCGCCGACCGCGGTGAAGCTGCCGCCAATGAACCAACCGCCGGCGCCATCGGACTGGACGGCATAGACGGTGCCGGTGACGGGCGGAAAGTTGCGATTGACCGCGCCATCGGCGGTACCGAGCGCGCCCAAGCCGCCGGTCTGCGGTCCCCAGAAGGTAAAATTCCCACCGAGATAGGTGATGCCGTCCGCCCCCCGCGCGATGGCGTAGACGTAACTATTCGGGCCATCGACGATGGCCGCCGCGGCCATCAGCGGCAGGAGGGCCAACAGGGCGAGCAGCCAGCGGTTCAGCCGGCCGCGCCGGGTGGGAGGGACAGCGGTGCAGTGCGTCATAAGATCTCCATGGGAAGCGGCGATGGACCGTGGGCGGGCCATGACGATGACAGTTTACTGACCGCGCCGCGGTGAGCGTTGGACTTTGTTATGTAAGAAGTTACATTTTTTGTGAAAAAAATGACGCCGCTCTCGCGAGACCGCTCCGGCTTGCGCCCGCGCGGAACGGGGTTTGCAACCCCGTCCCGGCCGTTTGCTGCGGTCCCGCCGCGGCGGAAACGGTTCCGGACGGGGCGCATGCCCCAGCCCGTCGCCCCCGGATTGCGCTACGTTCCATCCGGGCTACGTTGCGGTAGCAACGAATACCGGCCCAGGCGGTGCGCCGCGGTGCGTGCTATGTTCGCTGGGGCCAACTCGTCCGCGTCGGCGACTGCGAGGTATTCGATGCGCTTTTTCACGACCGAAGGTCCGGTCCGCCCCGCCGACAACTACTGTCTGCCGCCCCTGCAACGCTGGGACCTGGACGAGGTCCTGGGGCTGATCGACCAGAAGAAATACTTCCTGCTCCACGCCCCGCGCCAAACCGGTAAAACAAGCTGTCTGCTGGCCCTGATGGAGTATCTGAACCAGGGGGTCCGCTACCGCGCGGTCTACGCCAACCTCGAGGTCGCGCAGGCCTATCGCGAGCAGGTGGACAAGGGCATGGGCGCGGTGGTCGAGCAGATCTCGCGCGGCGCCCGCGATCAGTTGGGCGATGCCGCCGCCACCGGGCTGGCCCGGGAGGTGATCATCAACCGGGTCACCCATCTGGACCAACTGGCCGACAAGCTGCGCGAGGAGCGGGTGCGTCGGGTGATCGAGCCGATGCTGGCCGGGACCCAAATGGACATGGTGCCGGAGGACGACCGTCAGTACCTGGTGGACCTGGGGCTGCTGCGCCGCGACGGGGCCGGCGGACTGGTGATCGCCAACCCGATCTACCGTGAGGTGCTGCCGCGCGCACTCGCCGGCGGTCCGCAGGACTCGCTGCCGCATATCAGCCCGACCTGGCTGAACGCCGACGGCACCCTCAACCCGGCGCAACTGCTTGACGCCTTCCTCGCCTTCTGGCGCCGCCACGGCCAGCCGCTCTTAGGCAGCGCGCCCTATCACGAGATCGCCCCGCACCTGGTCTTGATGGCCTTCCTGCACCGCGTCATCAATGGCTCTTCCTCCCCTCCCCCGGTGGGGGAGGGGCCGGGGGAGAGGGCCGGGACCCTGGAGCGTGAATACGCCATCGGCTCCGGGCGCATGGATCTGTGTCTGTCCTACGGGGCACTGACGCTCGGGATGGAACTCAAGGTCTGGCGCGACGGCGCCCCGGACCCGCTGGCCGAGGGCCTGGACCAGTTGGACGGCTATCTTGCCGGTCTGGGGTTGGACTGGGGTTGGCTCGTGATCTTCGACCGCCGCGCCGGTCAGCCGCCGATGGCTGAGCGCACCCTGAGCCAGGCGATGCAGAGCCCCGACGGGCGGCGCATTGTGGTGGTGCGCGCCTGACCCCCGGGGTTGCGCCGGGCCCGGCACCCCGCGTAGCCTGGATGGAGCGCAGCGGCATTCAGACCCCGCCGGCGTCGGCGGATTGATTGTGCGTCGGCGAGGCCGCTCCCGGATTTCGCTGCGCTCCATCCGGGCTACGGGGCCTCTCCTGACACCGCTGGCCCCCGCCGCCTCCGCAACGAATCCGGGCCGGGAACGGCGCTTCCACCCCGCCGCGAACGTTTCTCTGAGAGGACCGATGCGGTCGCGTTGGTCGCCAGGCTCGCCGCCGGTGATTTTTCAAGCCGGGGAGATCCTCGCGCCGGCGCCGCGGCGGGCCTTGGACGCCGTGATGTAAAATAATGTAAAATCAAGACTCTTTTATGTAAGAAATGGTGCTGGACGGGGCTATCATGCGGCGATAACCACGCCTGAGAATCTCCTTGATGAAAGCCATCCCCACGCCGTTACGGATCCGTTGGCTCAGCGCCGCGGGGGGCGCACCGGTGCGGGCGGGGGCGGAGCGGCACGCGTCGATTGCGATCCCGGCGCCGCCCTCGGCGGGCCTCGACCGGGGCGAGATGGAGATGCTGGACCTGGCGTTGGGGATGCAACTCTGCCGGGTCGCGCATCGGTTTGCGCGGGGGCAGGCGGGTCTGCGGGCGATGTCGGAGGTGGCGACCGAACTGCCCGAGCCGGTGCTGTTCGTGCAGAGCGCGCGCAGCGGCCGGGGCGTGCTGCAGGACGCCGGCCTGAAGGTCAGGCTGGAGCACGACCCTGCCGTCTGTGTCTTCGCGCACCTGGACCATATCGACCATCGGCACTGGGCGGAAACCGGCGCGCCGCTCGAAGTGACCGCCTTGACCATCGGGGCGTCCACGTTGCAGCGCAGCCTGGGCGAACCGGCCGCCCACGCCTTATTGGCCGCCTTGGGGATCCTGCGAGCGCCATCGGCCTCCAGGCGTCCCCTACCGCCACCCATCACGGCGTTGCTGCACGGCTGTTTGACCGATCGCTTCACCGCAAATCTGCGCACCCTCCAGGCCCAAGCCAGGGTGCTGGACTTCCTGGTCGCGTTGACCGACCACATGGTCGGCGTAGCGCAACCGGAGCCGGGCAAGCTTCGTTCGATCCGGCAATTGCGCGGGGAACTGGACCCCTGGCATGAATCGGTACCGGACCTGGAGGCGTTGGCCCGAGGCTACGGACTCTCGGTACGGGCGATGAATGAGGGATTCAAGCGGGAGTATGGGCAATCCATCCACGCCTGCCTGTCCGACCTGCGGCTGTTTGCCGCCCACGCCGCCTTGCAGAGCGATGGTCTGTCCTTGAAGGTGTTGGCGGCCCGGTTAGGCTATGCCGATGTCAGTCATTTCAGCAACGCCTTTACCAAAAAGTTCGGCTATCGACCGGGGGGCGTGCGGCGGGAGCGGTGGGCGGAGGCTGCCGCCTGATTGGGCCTGCGGGCGGAACGCGCAGCGGTTCCGCCACCGGAACGTTGGCGCTGGGGTCCGAGAAGACTTTACGCTAGTGCGGGATATTCTTGAAGCCAAGCGGGTTGCTCAGGGCGGCGCGGTGCCCGGGTCCGCAGGGGTTTGGGCCCCCGCCAGGGGCAGGGCCAGGCGGGAGAAGTCGGCGCGGTTGACATACTGGATGACGATCTTGCCCTTGGTGTTGCGGGCGATGTCGAAGCCGCGATCGGGATAGAGCCAGTGGATGATGCCGTTGGACGGGTCCAGGCGGCGCTCGCTGGGGGGGCCGAAGCGCTTCTCGATGGTCTCGTTATCCAGGCGCGCCTGGGGCAGGTAGGTGATGCTGCGGATGGGGCGCGCGAGCAGGGTCTCCACATCCGTCGGGTCGAGCTTGATCTTCTTGTCGCCGCTTTCCATCTTGCTGATGCGCAGCCCGCGTTCGTACATAGGCTTGAGCGTCGCCTGGTCGACGTCCAGCGTGATGATGAAATCGGCCCGCAGGCTTTGGAGATAGACCTGCTCGAAGTAGACCTCGACGGTCAGGGGTTCGCGTGCCCCCGGGGTCTCGAACAGGTTGATGGTCCCGTCCTCGCCGAAAAACCGGCGCAGCTCGGCGAGCCTGGTCTCGCCCAGGGTGAAGCCGAAGACCTGGGTGTCCCCGGCGCGGTTGGTGGTCACGCGCCAGGGCAGGCGCACCTTCTCGTCCTGGATGGTCGGCGGCATCAGGAGCATGGCGCCGATGAAGCCGAGCAGGCCGGCCACGAGGATGGTGAGGATATATTTACGGTCCATGAACGGGACGGCTCCGATGGGATGGTGACCGGGGTGTCGGGCAGGCCGGCGGCGGCGGGGCTTACTAACTGTTTACTGAAATCTCTGTTTATCTATAAAAATCTTGGGTTTTTAGTAGCGGCAGCAGCCCCGCGACGACCCGGCGGCCCTCGGCCAGCAGGATATTGTAGGTGCGGCAGGCGGCCCCGGTGTCCATGATCTCGATGCCGACCCGGCGCGCCGCGAGGGCGCGGTAGAGCGACGGGGCGGGGAAGACCTGGACCGCACCGGTGCCGAGCACGATCAGTTCCGGGTCCAGGTCGAGCAGGGCCTGGAGGTGCTCGGGTCCCAGCCCGGCCGCGTCGCGTGGCCCCCAGTCGGTGATGATCCGCCCGGGGGTCAGGATCAGGGCGCCGCCGTAGGTCCGCCCGCCGACGAGGATCCCGGCCGGTCCGTAGGCCTGGACCAGGTTCCCGTCGCTGTCGTCTGGCTCGGTGAATCGCATGGTGGAACGATACCGGATTGCCCCCCGGTGGGACAAGGTGCGGTTGACGCTCGCCGACCCGGGCGGGCATCATCAAGCCCGGCGTCGCGCGCTCGCGCCGCGCCGGGGCGTCGGTTCAACGGGTGGGATCAGTGGGGTACGCATGACTAGGACTTTCGCCAGGTGGCCCGGCAGGGCGCGGTTGCCCGCGCCGCTCGCGGCCCTGTTCGCCGGCTTGTTGGCAGGCTGTGCCGGCGGCCTCGTCGGCCCCTTGCTGCCGGTGACCAACCCGGCGACCGCCGCCACGGTGACCGTCTTCCGGGACTTCTCGCTGCCGGGGTTCTTTGTCCCCATGGATCTGCGGATCGATGACTATTGGGTCTTCCGGTTGTGGCTCAACCAGCAATACAGCTTCAAGCTCGACCCTGGTGAGTACCTGTTCGACTACACCATCGGTTTCAACGAGTGCCGTCGGCTGGCCTATATCAAGGCGGGCCGGAACTATTACTTCCGGCTGCGGCCCAATTGTGTCCGGTTCGAGGGCCCGCCCTGAACCGCTGCCGCGCGATCCGCCGCGATCCTTGTGTTCATTGATTGCTCATTCGTTGACGGACGGCGGATCGGCGTCCAGCAAGCGCCACTCGGCGAACCTGGCCGCCTGACCCCGATACCGGCCGGCGCTGTCCATGAGGTTCCAGACGCAGGCGCCGGCGATCAGAAAGCGCCGGCCGCTCGCGGCTACCCGCACGCCCGCATAGTCGTCGATATACCGCTGCTAAGAATCTGTCCTTTTCTCAGGACCGATCCGTTCACGGCGTCACTGGGGATGCGTTGCAAAGCAATGTCTTAGACCCCTCTTCCGTGCGTTTAGAGTCTCCCCGCAGCGCGTGGCGACTGCCCGAAAGCATAC
>NZ_CAIKKU010000379.1 GCF_903828115.1 uncultured Thiodictyon sp.
AGGGCCCTGGACCCCGAGCCCGCGGCGGCAACGCTACCCGAGCCAGCCCCGCCCCCCCCCCCCGCGGCACCAGCACCCGCCCCCACCGCGGCGCCGGACGCCGCCCTGGACAGGGCCCTGGACCCCGAGCCCGCGGCGGCGGCGCCCCCCTCCCCCGTGGAGCACCCGGACTCCGGCTACCATCCGGCACCCGAGTCGACGCACTTACCAGCGCCGGCCCCGCAACACCATCGCCAGAGCCTGTTCATCGTCCACATCACCCCGGAGATGGCCCCGGTGGCGAAGGTCGGCGGCCTGGCGGACGTGGTCTTCGGCATCAGCCGCGAGCAAGCCATCCGCGGCAACCATGTCGAGATCATCCTGCCCAAGTACACCAACCTGCGCTACGACCACATCTTCGAGCTGCACGAGGTCTATCGCGACCTGTGGGTGCCCTGGTACGCGGGCGCGGTGCACTGCACCGTTTTCTTCGGTTTCGTGCATGGCCGCAAGTGCTTCTTCATCGAGCCGCACTCCCAGGACAACTTCTTCAACCGCGGCACCATCTACGGCTTCCGCGACGATGTGTTGCGCTTCGCCTTTTTCTCCCGCGCCGCGATCGAGTTTCTGTGGAAGGCCGGCAAGAACCCGGACATCATTCACTGCCACGACTGGCAGACCGCGCTGGTACCGGTGTTTCTCTACGAGTTTTACCAACAGCTCGGCATGACCCACCCGCGCGCCTGCCTGACCATCCACAATTTCATGCATCAGGGCCTCACCGGGCTGGAGTTGCTGCGCGCCACCGGGCTGACCCCGCCGGAGCGCTTCTTCGATTGGCTGCGCATGGGCGACAACCATCACAAGGGCGCGCTCAATCTGCTCAAGGCCGGCATCGTCTATTCCAACTTCATCACCACCGTCTCGCCCCGCTATGCCTTCGAGACCAAGGACCAGGGCCAGGGTTTCGGCCTGGAGCCGACCCTGCATGTCCATCACATGAAATATGGCGGCATCTTGAACGGCATCGACTACGACGTCTGGAACCCGGAGGTGGACGCTGACATTCCCGTGCGCTATAGCGTCGACCATCTCGACGGCAAGTACGAGAACAAGCGCGCCCTGCGCCACCGACTGATGCTGGCCGACAACGACAAGCCGATCGTCGCCTTCATCGGCCGCCTGGACCCCCAGAAGGGCCTGGGGCTGGTGCGTCATGCTATCTTTTACACGCTGGAGCGCGGCGGCCAATTCGTCCTCTTGGGCTCAAGTCCGGACAAGGCCATCAACGACGACTTCTGGGGCCTGAAGCGCATGCTCAACGACAGCCCCGACTGTCACCTGGAAATCGGCTTCGACGAGGACCTGGCCCACCTCATCTATGCCGGCGCGGACCTCATGCTGGTGCCCAGCCAGTTCGAGCCCTGCGGCCTGACCCAACTGATCGCGCTGCGCTACGGCACGGTGCCGGTGGTACGCACCGTCGGCGGTCTGGCCGACACCGTCTTCGACAAGGACCACTCCGACCGCCCGCTGGACCAACGTAACGGCTACCGCTTCGACCACTACGACGGTCCCGGACTGGAGTCCGCCCTGGGGCGCGCCATCGACTGCTATTTCGAGTTCCCGGCGGACTTCCGCGAACTGATGAAGAACGGCATGCGCGCCGACTATTCCTGGAACCAGCCGGGGCAGGACTATCTCAACATTTACGACTTCATCCGCGAACGCTGAGTAACGCGTCAAGAACGAGGTAGACACAAACACAATCGTTGTCGTTGTCGTTGTCGTTGTCGTAATCGTAATCCGAGAAGCGATACAACGTCGGGTGCGAGACAATCCAGGGCGCGACGATAACCTCGATTACGACAACGATTACGACAACGATTACGACAACGACAACGACAACGACCGCGGCTGACCAGACGGCCGGCGCCGCCGTCAGAAGAACGAACATCAACGACGAGGACAAGCATGAAGATCTATAACCTGTTTCCCCTGCTCGCCGGGCCCTTCGACACCTGGGAGCCGCATCTGCAACGCGCCGCGGCCATGGGCTTCGATTGGCTCTTCGTCAACCCCATTCAGAAGCTCGGGCGCTCGGGCAGCCTCTATTCCATCGCCGACTATTTCGCCATCAACAAGGCCCTGCACAACCCCGGCTCGCCCCTGACCCCGGACGCGCAGGTCCGCGCCATGGCCAGGACCGCCGGGGAGTTGGGCCTGTCCCTGATGATCGACCTGGTGATCAACCACTGCGCCGAGGATAACCCGCTGGTCCAGACCCACCCGCAGTGGTTCGCCCGCGAGCACGGCCGCGTCGCCCACCCCTTCTGCATCGAAGAAAACGGCACTAAGGTCGTGTGGCGCGACCTGGCCCAATTCGACCATCAGCAGGCCCTGCGCTTCCCGGACTCCCCCGACGGACTCCTGGCCTATTATGTGAAAGTGGTCGAGCACCTGATCGGGCTCGGCTTTCGCGGCTTTCGCTGCGACGCCGCCTATCAGCTCCCCGCCGAGATCTGGCACCGCCTCATCGCGCGGGTCCGCCAGAAGCACCCCGACACCGTCTTCGTCGCCGAGACCCTGGGCTGCTCGCCGGCCCAGACCCGCGACACCGCCGGGGCCGGCTTCGATGCCATCTTCAACAGTGCCAAGTGGTGGGACTTCCACGGCAACTGGCTGCTGGAGCAATACGAGGCGACCCGCCATATCGCCCCCTCCATCGGCTTCCCGGAAAGCCACGACACGCGGCGCCTGTTCGATGAGTTCGAGGGCAATATCGACGCCCTGCGCCAGCGCTATCTGTTCACCGCCATGTTCGCCAGCGGTATCATGATCCCCATGGGCTTCGAATACGGCTTCCGCAAACGCCTCGACGTCGTCACCACCGTTCCCAACGACTGGGAGCAGCCCAACGTCGACATCACCGGCTTCATCAGTCAGGTCAACGCCATCAAGGACCAGACCCCCACCTTCGCCGGCGAGGGCCGCATCGACCGCCTGGACTATCCGGACCCGTCCATCCTGGTCCTGCGCAAGCACGACATCAACGGCCCCGGTCAGGCCCTGCTGGTGCTCAATAAGGACCCCTGGAACCGCCAGCGCTTCTATGCCGATGACCTCTACCGTCTGATCCAGTCCCCGCATCCGCTGCGCGACCTCTCCCCGGACTGGCCCATGGCCGAGCTGCCGACCCCCTTCGAGTTCTGGCTCGGCCCCGGCATGGCCCGGGTCCTGGTGGCCGCGCAGCAGCCGCAGGCCGCGGCCTAGTGCCCCGTCCCAGCTATTCTTGCGCCTGCTCAAGCCCCGAAGGGGCGTGATATACCAGCCCAGGGCAACGCCCTGGGATAGCGTTGTTTATTCGGCCTAGCCCTGAAAGGGCGTGACATAAGGAG
>NZ_CAIKKU010000380.1 GCF_903828115.1 uncultured Thiodictyon sp.
GTTGTCGGATTATTCGATTACGACAACGACAACGACAACGACAACGTACCCGGGATCTCGGTCACCACATGAGTTCTGATCGCACCCAACGGCCGGGGAAACCCGGTTTAACTCGGAGCACCTATGAGACCTTCGCTCGTCCTTGCCCTGACCCTGCTCGCGTGGTCGCAGATCGCGGGTTGCGCGCCCCCAAGCGGCCCCGCGCCCATCAGCGGCGAGGTCGCAGAGGCGCGCGGCTGGCGGCTGGAGACCGTCGTCGCCGGGCTTGAACACCCCTGGTCAATCGCCTGGCTGCCGGACGGCTCGGCCCTGATCACCGAGCGGCCGGGACGGCTGCGGGTCCTGCGCGACGGCCGCCTGGACCCGCAGCCGATCGCCGGGGTGCCGCAGGTACTGGCCTATGGTCAGGGCGGACTGCTGGACCTCGCGCCGCACCCTGATTTTGCCGACAATGCCCTGGTCTATCTGACCTTTTCCGAGGGCACCCAGGACGCCAACCGCACCGCCCTGGCGCGCGGACGCCTGCAGGGGCACCGCCTGGAGGATGTCCAGGTCATCTTCCGCAACGCGGACACCAAGGCCGGCGGCCAGCACTTCGGCTCCCGCCTCCTGTGGCTGCCGGACGGGTCGCTCCTGATGAGCATCGGCGACGGCGGCAACCCGCCGGTCGCCTTCGCCGGGGCGAACATCCGCAATCAGGCCCAGAACCCCGGCACCCATTTCGGCAAGGTCCTGCGGCTGACGCAGGACGGCAAGCCCTTCCCCGGCAATCCCATGGCCGACCAGCCGGGCGCCAGGCCCGAGGTCTGGACCCTGGGCCACCGAAACATTCAAGGCCTGGCCCTGGACCCCAAAACCGGTCGGGTCTGGGCCACCGAACACGGCTCCCGGGGCGGGGATGAACTCAATCTCATCACCGGCGGCGGCAACTACGGCTGGCCCCTGGTCACCTACAGCCTGGAGTATTCGGGACCCAGGGTCTCACAGGAGACCAGCCGGCCGGGGTTTGTCGACCCGAAACTCGTCTGGGTCCCGTCCAAGGCACCCAGCGGGCTCGCCTACAATGGCGGGGACCGTTACCCGGGCTGGGGCGGAAACCTCTTTAGCGGTGCGCTCAAGTTCGGCCAGGTCCGCCGCATCGCCCTGGACGGCGAGCGGGTCGTCGGGGAGGACAAGCTCAGCATCGGCGCCCGGGTACGGGACCTGCGCCAAGGCCCGGATGGGTACCTTTATGTGCTGACGGACGAGCAGGATGGGCGCTTGTTGCGAATCGTCCCGGATGGCGGGCGGCCGTGAGTCATCGCACAACACAATCGTTGTCGTTGTCGTTGTCGTTGTCGTCGTAATCGGAGCAGCGATGCAATTTGGCGTGCGAGAGAATCCGGGGCGCCACGATCACCTCGATTACGACAACGACAACGACGGGACAAGCCCTAAGTTGGGCTGATTCGACCTCCGCCTCTTCGCCGACATCCGCGGTCACTGTCCACCCATGTCTTCACTCGCCATTCCCCTGCCGCGTTCATCCTATATTACCGGCGCCCTGTGGGGACTGTTCGCCATCTCGATCTGGGTGGGCTGGATCCTGCTGACCCGCTATGGGGTCACGACCTCCCTCTCCCCCTTCGACATCACCGCGCTGCGGTTCGGCTGCGCGGGTGCCCTGCTGCTGCCGATCGTGATCCGCGACGGGCTGGGGGTCCGCCGGGTTGGCCTGCCGCTGCTCACCGTCATCTGTACCGGCGCCGGCGTGCCCTATGTACTCATCTCCTCGGCCGGCCTGCAGTTCGCACCGGCGGCGCAGGCCGGTGCGCTGATCCCCGGCACCATGCCATTGTGGGCCGCACTGCTCGCGACCCTCTTCCTGCACGAGCGTATCGCGGGGCCGCGCCGGGCGGGCCTGCTGTTGATTCCAGTCGGCATCGTGATCTTTGTCGGCACCGGCCTGACTGACCTGGCCTCCGGCAATTGGCGCGGACAGCTCCTGTTTCTCCTGGCCGCACTGTGCTGGGCCAGCTTCACCGTCGCCATGCGCCGCGCCGGCACCAAGGGCTTCACCGCCCTGCACGCGACCGCGGTGGTCTCGGTGGTGTCCGCCGCCTGGTACCTGCCGGTCTACGTCATGCTCCTGCCGCACCGTATCACCGCGGCCCCCTGGGATGCCGTGGTGATCCAGACGCTCTATCAGGGCGTCCTGGTGGCGATCATCTCGCTCTTTGCCTACACCAAGGCCGTGAGCATCCTCGGGGCCTCCCTGGGCTCGAGCTTCGCCTCGCTGGTACCGGTGCTGGCGATGCTGGCGGCGATACCGCTGCTCGGGGAAGTGCCGAAAACGGCGGACTATTTCGGCATTGCGGCAGTGACCTTGGGGGTCTTTCTATCCAGTGGTGCCTATGGGGCATTGGTCAAGAGCCGATAGACGAGCCGGTTGAGCCTGCTGATTTCGCTGGTTATTCTGGGGCCCAAGGCTTCATCTTTCAGCGGCCGTTTAAACTGAAGCCTGATCAATAATCAATCCGTATTCCTTTAGTCAGCTTTACGCATATCTTCCCGATAAATTCATCGAACTCGGGCTGGCCCGGTCTTGGACACCCGGTCTTGGCCTCAACAATCCAGAGGCGCGGCGGACCTTTTCGGCGATGCTCGATCCGGAGAAACTCGGCTATTTGAACTCCTTGATTTATTGCGCGGTAGCAGGCACTGTTTTCAATATCCCAGCAGTCCTCCGCAGGAAAAGGGCCGAAAACCATGCCCGATTCGACGATGGACACGTCAGTCATTTCAGCGCAACCTGGATCTCTTCTTTGTAAAGGCGGATCGACTCGGCGACGATCGGGTTATCCGGCATGCCGGTTTTCAAATCGTCGGCTAACCAACCGCTGTCGACAGCCGAGATAACGGGTATCGACATACCCTTTTCCTGGGAGATCAGGAACAGCTTCTTTACCACGAAATAGGAATGACTGGCGAGAAAGAACTGGAGTCCGCGTCCGGCGAGTACCGCGACAATATCCAGCAGTTTCGAGATGGCCGTCGGATGCAACGCCGATTCCGGTTCGTCGATGAGCACGATCGAGCGTGTATCGAGATAGCGATTACCAAGCAGCGTGTCGAGAATCGCTATCTTCTTGATCCCCTCGGCCGTGACGCCCATCGGAAACCGGTAGCGGCCGGTGAAGAACTGCCAGCGGGCTGAGGCCTCGTCATATTCGATAACCCCGCCGACGATTTCCTCAAGATTCTTACGAGACACGGCGAATTCAGGGAAGTTCCTTCCTTTGGTTCGCGGTTGCCGGAGCGCCCGGGCCAAATCCAGATAGGTATCGTCGAACCCAAATACTTTATCCTGTTCCCGCGATTTCAGAATAACCGGCTGGAGTGATAGAACCTCTTTCGCCGGCAAGAAAATCGAGTTGCTGGAACGCGGCTCAACACCATTCTTAAGCGCGGAAATCTGCTTGCTGGTGTCCTTGCCGAAGTTGTAGCTGAATTTGTGATCATCGAGCATGATGCGACATGATAGGGGCCCGTCCGCTCCCTTACTGACCAGGTCACCGATCTTTTCTGCCTGAAAAGTCCAATAGAGCTTTTCCGCCAAAATCTCCGCGGCTGAGCGCTGCTCGTCGCCACGCTTGTAATCTTCAAGCGTGCGCAACGCACTGTAAATCGCCTTCAGCAGAAAGGTCTTGCCGCTGCCGTTGCCTCCGATCACGAGATTGATGGGTCCCAGATTCGACCATGCCAGCGTACTTAGCGGGCCAAAATTCTTCAGTTCGACTCGAGTCAGCATGCGTCATCCTCCGAGACCAAATCGCTTGGGGTGGGCATCGTGACCCAGGACCGGCAGCGGCCAAGGCGCCGCCGCCCCAGGCCCCAAAGCCTCAGCCCCGCTTCCTCCCCGCCACCCGCAGCCGCAGCGCATTGAGCCGGATGAACCCCGTCGCATCCCCCTGATTATAGGCCCCGGCGTCCTCCTCGAAGGTGGCGATGGAGGCGTCGAACAGGCTGTCGGTCGGGGAGCGGCGGCCGACCACCAGCACGTTGCCCTTGTAGAGCTTGAGCCGGACCTCGCCGTTGACGACGCTCTGGGTCTGGTCGATGGCGGCCTGGAGCATCAGGCGCTCGGGGCTGTACCAGAAGCCGTTGTAGACCAGGCTCGCGTAGCGGGGCATCAGCTCGTCCTTCAGGTGCGCCGCCTCCCGGTCCAGGGTCAGCGATTCCATGGCCCGGTGCGCCTTGAGCAGGATGGTGCCGCCGGGGGTCTCGTAGCAGCCGCGCGACTTCATGCCGACGAAGCGGTTCTCGACGATGTCGTCGCGCCCGATGCCGTTGGCGCCACCGATGCGGTTCAACTCCGCAAGCAGGTCCGCCGGGCTCAGGGTCTGACCATCGACGGCCACACAGTCACCGCCGGCGAAGCTCAGGGTGATTTCGGTCGGGTGATCCGGGGCCTGCTCGGGGGCGACGGTCCAGCGCCACATATCGGGGCCGGGCTCGACCCAGGGGTCCTCCAGGTCATAGCCCTCGTAGGAGATGTGCAGCAGGTTGGCGTCCATCGAGTAGGGTGACTTGGTGCCGTCGCGCTTCATCTCCACCGGGATGCCGTGGGTCTCGGCATAGGCCAGCAGCTTCTCGCGCGACAGCAGGTCCCACTCCCGCCAGGGGGCGATGATCTGGATGTCGGGCTTGAGCGCATAGGCGGTCAGCTCGAAGCGCACCTGGTCGTTGCCCTTGCCGGTCGCCCCGTGGGAGATGGCGTCCGCCCCGGTGGCGACCGCGATCTCCACCAGCCGCTTGGCGATCAGCGGGCGGGCGATCGAGGTGCCGAGCTTGTACTCGCCCTCGTAGAGCGCGTTGGCGCGCAGCATCGGGAACACGAAGTCCCGCACGAATTCCTCGCGCAGATCATCGATATGGATTTCCTTGACCCCGGCCGCCGTCGCCTTGGCGCGCGCCGGCTCCACCTCCTCCCCCTGGCCGATGTCGGCCGTGAAGGTCACCACCTCGCAGCCGTAGTTCTCCTGCAGCCACCGCAGGATGACCGAGGTGTCCAGGCCCCCCGAGTAGGCCAGCACCACCTTGTTGATCTTGCCCTTTGCCATCGAATCTGCCCTTAGAATGCGGAAAAGGGCGCAGTATAGACTGCCCCCGGCGTGGCGGGGAGCGCGCGGGCGGCGGTTCGTGCGCTGGCCTCGATCGTGGTCCCGGCCACGGCGCTCGCCAGGAGGTCGTTGGTCCGCACAGCGGACCGAGCACCGCGCCCAGCCCCGTAGCCCGGATGCAGCGCGCTGACGCCATGGGTCTGTTCAACGCCGCTGCCATCCGTCTGTGCTGTTCCAGATCGCGGACGAGCGCCGCCAGCCCTTCGCGGACGCAACGCCCGTCAGATCACCAGGAACGCCCGACCATCCGGCAATCGGTAGCGCTGGAAGTCGTTGCGATCGACCGTCATGATGTCGGTGATGCCGGTCTGGGTTGCCAACCAATAGAGCGACGCATCGGCTAAGTCCATTTCCCGTTTGCCCGGCTCGCTATAGCGCCGCATCCAGCCGCGCATGGCGCCGAGGTGGCCCACATCGAACGGAAAGACCTGAACGCCGCCTTCTTCGACGAAGGCCAACATCTCCAGTCTCTGCGTCGTAGCGAGGAGGTAGGACGCCTCGACGATGCAGGGCCAAGTGGTGACGAAGCGCTGTCCGCGCGTGTCGGATTCGAGGATCAGGTCGCGATAGCGCGCGTGGTGCCGATCATCGGCGGCGAACAGCGCGATCAGCGGACCGGCATCAACCAGGATAGTGCGCACGCAGCCTCGCCGTCACCTTGTCCGCAACGTTCTCCGACGCATCGGGATCGCCCATCGGCGTAAAACTGCATACGCGACGATAGATGTCTGCCGGGCTCTTCAAGCCGAGCGCCTGCTCCAGCACGTCTTGGACGAAGTCCGATGGGCTGACGCCGAGGCGTCGCGCCTCCTCCTCCACGCGGGTTTCCAAGAGCGGGTCGATCTGTACGGACAGCGTCATGTTGCCCTCCTGGGGCTGGAGACCTCGACCATAACGGTACTTCGTCAGGTTCGCCGCGGCAAGGCGCGCTTGCCTGCCGATGCAGACAAAATCGGGCTGAACTGCCTGCGGCTGAAACGGTGGCAGGCCGCCGCGGCCAGGTCGACGTTTACGGGCGCGCGAGTGGCTCCGTAGATGTCGTATTGACTGTTTGATTCGTGCCGATGGTCGGCGGCGGACTCAAAGGGTCAAGGCGGGGCGAATGCCCCGCCCGGCCACGGGCCGCGACGCCGCGCGATGCGGGCTGCCGAACCCCGCCGACCTGTGGCAAAGTATGCCCCAGACCCCCAAAACCTGAGTCGACCGGAAGCGAAGGCCAAGTTCGACCGGCTGCCAGGCCCGCAAGCGGACACGGGGCTGGCTGAAGCCTCGACCTCCCGGGCGATCACGCCCGAACTGGAGGTCGAGGCTTCAGCCGGACGCGTGCGCCGCCGGCGCCCGGCGGATTCTTGCATAGTCCCTCCTCTTGGGAACAGGGGACCGCGAAGCCCTGCTTCGTGATCGGTCGACTCGAGAAGCAAAGCTTCCAGGGCCAGGTTCCCAAGTGGAATGTGGGAACCAATTCAACCGCTGATGGTGGTATCGCGATGATCCGAATGCAGGTTCAGTTCACCGAATCCCAGGCACAGGCCCTGAAGCAACGTGCCGCACGGGAGCGAGTCTCGGTTTCGGTTCTGGTTCGGCGAGCCGTCGATGGTTTGACGGCGCCGGAGCCGACAGCGGCAGATCAAGCCGCACGACAGCGGGCGATCACCGCGGCGGGTCGTTTTGCCTCCGGTCACGCGGATGTCGCGGAGCGTCACGACGACTATCTGGCGGACGCATCAGCCGGTGACGGTGCCGCGATGATCTTCGTCGATACCTCTGAACTCTACGCCGTCCTGGATCGGGACGCTGCGGCCCATCCCGCGGCTCGGGGCACTTGGACCCAATGTTACGATGCTCCGAAACACCAGCCGCCGCCGTTTGAGCCTGGTCGATTGCAGCAGCTTCCAGGTCATGCGGCGGCTCGCTGTCAGCGAAGCCTTTACTTTCGACAAGCATTTCTCCGGACAGGGCTTTCGGGTCCCGGGCTGAGCGGACCTGTTCCATGACCAAGCGCGGGGACCGACTCTCTGCCGTGACGCGGCGACTCGACGCGACCCCGGCCTGGCTGGGTTTCGCGCTCGGCGGTCTGCTCGGGCTGGCGCTCGTCTGGGGCGCCGTGGCGCTCGGACCCTGGGCCGCGGGGCTGCTCGGCTTGGGGCTCGCGGCCATGGCGCTCGGACTCGGGGCACGGTTGCGGCTGGCGGCGGATGGTCTGCCGGCGCGGCGCGCGCCGACTGTACCGCCGCGGCTTCCGGAACTGCCCCCGCTGCCGACCGGCACGCTGCCCGGTCCAGCAGAGCCGCCGACGGTCACGCGCCCGACCGTGGTGCAGACGCGCGACCCGGACCCCATGATCCAGATGGTGCCGCTGTCGGGCGGTGCCTTCTGGATGGGCTCGGACAAGCGGCGCGACCCCAGCGCCTTCGACGACGAGTTCCCGCGGCGGCAGGTGCGCCTCAACCCCTTCCTGATCGCCCGCACCCCGGTGACCCGCGGCCTTTGGCGGCAGGTCATGGCCGCGGCCCCCAAGCCTTGGCCGCGCCCGGTGTCGGCAGACTGGTCGGCGGGGGGCGACGACCTGCCGGCCACGGACTTGGACTGGTTTGCGGCGGTCGCCTTCTGCAATGCACTGTCGGTCCTGTCGGGACTGCGGCCGTGCTACCAGGACTCAGGAGCGAACTGGACCTGCGACTGGCGGGCGGACGGCTATCGGCTGCCCACCGAGGCCGAGTGGGAGTATGCCTGCCGTGGCGGCACGGCGACCCGCTGGTTCTGGGGCGAAAACGAGGACGGCGCAGACGCCCATGCCTGGTACAGCGAGAATTTAGGCTACAGCAAGCGCTACAGCCTGCACGCGGTCGGCGAGAAGGCGGCAAACCCCGTGGGCCTCTATGACATGGCCGGCAATTGCTGGGAGTGGTGCTGGGACTGGTATGCAGAGGATTACGACGCTCGCCAGACCGACGACCCGCAGGGTCCAAAAGAGGGCGCCCTGCGGGTGGTCCGCGGCGGCTCCTTCGACCGCACGCCCAGTGTCCTGCGCTCGGCGCGCCGGGACAAGAATGTGCCTAAGCACCACCACGAGGTCCTCGGGTTTCGTTGCGTCCGTTCCGCATCCCGCCGCTGAACGTCCGGTGCAACAACCTCGACCATCGTTGCGGCCGCGGTCATTCCGGGCGGGACGCTGGAATTCAGGCCGGGGATGGCAATCTCTCAGGCGTCGCGGACGCACAGTAGACAGCGGAGCGGCCGTAGCGACGATCCAGGCCCGTCCGCGCAGCGGCGCTTGAAACAGTCGGACGAAGCGCCAGCCGACCCGCTATGGGTCTTGCGTAAAGAGCGCCCCCACGTCGATGGCAAAGCCCGGCAGGCTCGCGGAGGCGGCCTTGCTGCCGGGTGCATAGACGCCCTGAACGCAATAACGATCGGCATCGGTTGCGAGTACCAGGACCGTGACGGTCTGGTTGGTTGGGTCGATCAACCAATACTCGGGGATCGCGGCCATCGCGTACTCGCGCCGCTTGATCTCGCTGTCGCGTCTGCGGTCGTCCGGGCTCATCACCTCCATGACCAGATCGGCGCCCTGCCAGAAGCTGCCGTGGCGCCGGTGGGCATGGTCCCGGCGCATGAAACAGATGTCCGGCTCGCGGATCTTGCCTTCCCACAGCTTGACCGGAAAGGGCGCGAACAGGACCCGGCCGAGACTGCCGGCGCTGACGAACTCCGCCAGGGCGCGGTAAAGGAAGGCGACCAGCAGTTGATGCAGCTCGCTTGGCGTGTCCAGTACCTCAATGCGCCCCTGGTCGAATTCGGTCAAGGGGGTCCCGGGCAAGGCGAGGTATTCGTCTTCGCTCCAGCCGCCCTGCGGCGGGAACAGGCGCGCAACGTCCCATGCCGGCTCCAGGCCATCGGGCAGTAACACGGGGGCAGAGTGGGTCATGGATGGGGGCCTGATCGCTGCGATGCGCCAGTTTACGCCCGGACGCGAGGCGGTTTGCAACGAGAAGAAGAAATCAAGGGGACCAGTGTTCAAGGCTGCGGGGGCCGGAACGCACGCAACGAAACCCGAGGGACTCGTCCCGGAGCCTGGGCACGGACCTGTCCCGGCGCGCCGAGCGCAGATAACTGGGCACGAGGGCGAAGGAGCCGCCGCGGACCACCCGCAGGCGGCACTCCCCGCCGTACTCCAGGGGGTCCGCCGCCAGCCGGCCGGCGCGCTCCTGGTAGGCCGTGTCCCTGTAGCAGTCCCGGTTCCATTCCCACAGGTTGCCGTGCATGTCGGCGAGGCCGAGCGGATTGGGCTGCTTGCCGCCGACCGGGTGGTCCTTGGCCCCGCTATTGCCGTCGGACCAGGCGTAGGCGTCGGCGGCGCCCGGCTCGTCACCCCAGGACCAGGCGCTGCGGCTGGCCGCGCGGGCGGCGTATTCCCATTGGGCCTCGGTGGGCAGGTCCCCGTCCGCGAGTGCGCCGCAGGCGGCACGCGCCTGGTCCCAGTCGTCGTTGGCCGCGGGCAGTCGGCCGTCGGTCCCCGGGGCCGACGCGGCGGGCAGGAGGGCCTGGCGCTGGGCCTGGGTGGTCTCGGTGCGGGCGATCCGGAAACCCTCCATCAGGACCGGGTGGGCCGGGCGTTCGTCGGGTTGGTCGAGCCACTTGAAGGCATCGGCGGCCGAGCGCAGGTCGGTGACACCCTTCCAGTTATCGTCTGAGGCTGAGGTGCCGAGCCGCTCTTGTAGTGCCGTGCGCAGTCGGGCGTTGGTCTCCTCGCCCAGAGTCTGGGCATCGAGCCGGGTCTGCGGGGTCAGGCTGTCCCGGGCGACCCCGAGGGTCTCGGCGACGATCACCGGTAGGCGCCGCCGCAGCAGGTCGTCGGCGCCCATGGTGAAGGTGCCGGGGCAGACGGTCACGAACTCCATGGCGGTGCCGTCGGCGAGCCGGACGGTCTCCCGCTCGGGGCCGCCCCAGAGGCGCGGGGTGCCGGCCAGGACGCTGATCGCGGCGAGCGGCGGGGGCGGCCGTTCCGCGGGGTCTTGCGTGTCCAGCACGCCCTGGACCCGCTCGCGCAGGTGGGCGGCGAGGCGGGCGTAGTCGGCCTGGATCTGGGCGCGGTGGTTCCCCAGCGGGGGCGGTGCCTGGTCGCCCCTCTCCCCCGACCCCTCTCCCAAAGGGAGAGGGGAGAAGAAGAGCCATTGCGGGTCTGGGACGAACGACCACTGGTTGGCCAACTCCCGCGCCGCGGCGGCCCAGTCGGGGCCGATGATGGCCAGATCCACGGCGCCGCTGTCCAGCAGTTGGATGGCGAGCTGGCGGGCGGCGCGGTTGTTGTCGGGGTCCGCCGGGTAGCGCCAGGGGTTTGCCGCGATGACGGCGACCGAGAGCCCCGGCCAGTCCTTGGCGCAGGCGCGAATGGGCTCGGCCAGGGTGCCGGTGTGCAGCAGCACGGTGCGCCGGTCCGGGTCCCGGCTGCCGATGGGTGTCAGGTTCTCGGGAGCCGGGGCGTCCCGCCCCGGCGTGCCCGCTTCGACACCGCCCCAGGACCAGTGGAGGTCCAACCGCTCCCCCGCCCTGATCGGCGCGACCGCGGTGAGCTTGCGCGAGGCGGCGCTGAGGCGTTCGCCGTCGTTCTTCAGATGGGTCTGGGCGCGGAAGGCGCTTTCGGCCTTGGCGTCCAGGGTGTAGTGGAAGTGCTCGGCGATCATGCCCGGCGCGGGACGCGCCGGCTCCAGGAGGGCGCCGACGGCGGCGCCGGCCAGCAGGCCCAGGGCGAGCCGGACCTCGAAGCCGAGGCGCGGGTGCCGGCCGGACGCGGGCACGGCGCCGCCGAAGCCATCCGGAACAGCCGCGAGAGCGCGGTACCGCGGGGCTCGCCGGGCAGTTCCCCGATCCGGGCCGAGTCCCAGGGCAGGCGGATGCGCCCGTCCGCCGGGTCGCCCAGGTCCGCCGCCGAGAGTTCGGTGAGCCGCTCGCGCAGGGCGGCCAGTTCGTTGGTCAGCGGTGCGGCCTGCCACTTGGTCAGGCCGTCCACCGGGTTGTCGTAGAACTGCCAACGCTCATAGAGTTGCTTCGCGGCGGTTGCCACGGGGTGCGGGCCGGCCGCGCCGGCGGGATCCGGGTCGCGCCAGAGTTCGAGCAGCCAGTGTTCGATGTGCAGCCGGTGCGACGCCGGGCTGTCGTGCCAGGCGTCGGGCCAGTCCGGTTCCGGGCTCGGTTCCTGGGTCGACTCGATCGCCGGTGCGTACCGGGGGTCGCCGCGCTCGAGCCCCAGTTTGGCCAGGTCCCGCTGCCAGAAATCCAGGGCCAGGTCGAGCCGTTGGCGCGGCCCGGACGGCACCCGGCCGCCGTCCAGACCTTCCGCACTGGAGGCCGAGGCTTCAGCCGGATCACGGCCGCGGCGCCGCGAGCGCGACCGGCTGAAGCCTCGGCCTCCGGTCTCCTGGTGGCCGCAACGACGATCGAGGCCGTCGCACCTGACCTGCTGCGCCAATTCGCACAAGAGGGCCCGGCGCTCGGCGGGGGTGAAGCGACGCCCGTCGGCGCCGGCGCGGCCCTGCCCCGGCGCCGCTTCCGGCAGCCGCCAGACGGCCGGCAGCCCGAGCTGCCTGAAGAGCGCCCGCTCCTGCGCGGCGGTGATCGGCAGCCCCGGCAGGGCACAGCAGGCGGCCCACAGCAGGGCGTCCGCACTCGGGGCGGCGGCGGGGCGTGCCTCGAGACCGCCGGTCGCCGGCCGCTCGGCGAGCCAGACGGGCAGGTCCCCGGGGGCGATGCAGCGGAGGTCCTGGCCCTTGGGCAGCCCCAGACCCCGGAGCAGGCCAGGCAGGTCCAGGGTGTCGCCCGCGAAGTCCACCAGGCAGCAGCGCGGCCAGGTGCCGAGCGCGCGCAGGCAGCGGTGCAGGCGCGCGGCGCGGTCGCCGCCGGCGCGCAGGGCCGCGGCCAGGCCGCGGCCGTCGGTGAGAATGGCGACCAGGGCCTCGCGCGCCGCGCCGCCCAGGTCCGGCGGGCTCGCGGGAATCGGGTGGGCGCGCCGCCGGCCGGTCGGGTCCAGATCGAGCCAGACCGGGTCCGGCACCGCGCTGAAGGCGCCGTGGCGTACCCGCAGCCCGGCGCGGGTGAGAGCGCGGTCGAGCTCCGCGATCAGGGCGGCCGGCTCCGGATCGGCGAGGCGGGTGTCGCGCCACAGCCAGACCTCGCGCAGGCGCCGGGCGGGCTCGAAGCGGACCTCGGGCCGCCCGGCCCGGGCGCTGGCCGCCACGGTGGCGCCGGTGTCGAGCCGGTGCGTGGGGCGCTGCGTGGTGAACTGGCGTACCCCCCAGATGAGCGCCCGGCGCTGGTCGTGGTCGAGCAGGTCCGGCAGGCGCTGGGCGGCGGCTGGCCAGCAGAGCACGGACTCGCCAGCGGGCCGGTAGCGGTGGCGCCGCGGGTCGCCCGGCGGGTCGCGCAGGGTGCGGGCGCGCCGCCACAGCCAGGCCAGACCCAGGAGGCCGGTGAGCGCGAGCAGCAGGGCCGGCCAGGGCAGGGGCGGGGTGACCGCGGTTCGGGTGATGGTGGGGACCCAGGTGTTGAAGCGGGCGAGCGGGTGCTCGGGCAGTGCGCCGGGGGCCGGGGCCGGCGGGTCGGCGGCGGGCGGCGCCGTGGTCACCGGGTCCGGTGCCGTTCCCGGCGGGGGCTGGCGGACAGCGGCCGGGATCAGCAGCAGGACCAGGACGGCGACCAGGGCCAAGGCGAGGACCAGCCGATCGCGGTGCTCCGGCCGGCCAATCAGGAGCCTCGGGCCGGGGCCGGTATCCGGGTCCGGCGTTGGGGCAAGAGACGACGCGGTGGCCGCGCCCACGGCTTCCCCCGTGTCCGTGAGGCCGCCGGCTTGCTCCCCGGTATCGGTCTCGCCCCCGGTACCGGTGCGCACCCGCGCAGCGGGCGCGCAAGGAAAGAGCCGCCGCACCTCGCGGCGCAGCGTGCGGCGCTGCGCCTCGTCCTTGGCGAGCAGGGCCACCAGGGTGTGCTCGAAGGTCGCGGCGTCGAGGCCGCGCCCGGGGGGCAGTACGCGCTCGCAGCGGTCATAGTCGGCCGGCAGGACGGGGACGCCGAGCAGCGGCAGCCGGCGCAGCAGGGTGAGCAGGCGGGGTCGGCGGTGCTGTAAGCTGGGTCGAGGCTGGGCATCGATGGCGGAAAACGCTTTCAGACCGTGAACTTGGGCAAATGGACACGAATGATCATCGTCCGCACGGTCCGCTCGGTCCGCTCGGTCCGCACAGCGGACCCTACGGGGCTCAGCGGCGCGGCCGGCCGAGGAGCTGGTAGTCCTCGGGGACCTTGACCAGACAGACGATGCCGGGCAGGTCGGCCAGTGGCCCGGTCGCGAGGTCCGCCGCGGTGAACTGCTGAACGGCGAGCACGTTGCACCAGAGGAGCAGCCCGGCGGCGCCGGGCGGCCGGCCGCGCTCTTTGAGTGCCCCGCGCACCTTCTTGAAGCCTGCCAGGGCGGCGGCGCCTAGTTCCGGTCCGAGCCCGGGGGCGAAGGCGCTCTCCCAGGCGTCGAGGATGCGCCCGAGCAGGGCGTCGTCGAGTTCGATGTGGCAGATGACACAGCGGCGCAGGAAGGGGTCCGGCAGGCTGCGCTCGCCGTTGCTGGTGATGACGACGATGGGCGGCGGGCCCTGGTTCCTGACCGGCGCCCCGCCGAAGGGGTGGGCGAAGCACTGGTCGCTCAGCTCTTGCAGGAGGTCGTTAGGGAAGTCGCGCGGGGCCTTGTCGATCTCGTCGATCAGGAGCACGCATTCGTCCTCTGACTCATAGGCCAGCCATAACATGCCCTTCTTGAGATAGCGTGGCTGGGCACGCGGGTCACTGCCGTCGGCGGGCGTCCCGATGGCCTTGGCATAGGCGTCCTGCAGGTAGGCCACGGCGTCGAAGTCGTAGCGCAGGTCCCGCGCGCTGCTGTCGGAGCGGACCTGGAAGTGATAGGGGGCCGACAACCCGAAATACTCGCTGAGATAAAAGGCGGTCTCGGTCTTGCCGGTGCCGGGTTCGCCGGTCAAGAGCAGCGGCGAGCGCGAGGCGAGCGCGGCATTGATGGCGGCGACCAGTTCGGGCGGGGGCTGGAAGCGGCGGGCGCCCTGGTCGAGCCGCCGCGCAGCGGCCATGTCGATGGTCCCGGACAGGGCGGCGCGGGCGGCCTTGCGGTCGTGCCGGTCCCAGTCCAGGGGCCGGTCCTGATGGCGGACGAAGGCGAGCGGGTCGGTCATGACGGGCCTGCGAGGCGCAATGCCTGAAAGTGGGTCTTGCAGCCGCGGTAGATGGCGAGGACCGTGTCCTCGAAGACGCCGCCCCGGTCTGGTCCCAGACCCAGGCCACCAGGGCGCCGCGCTCCAGGCCTTGGGTGTAAGGCGCCAGGCGCCGTTGTTCCTGGCCGAAGAACTTGTCGAGTTCGCCGCGGCGCAGGCGGTCCAGTGGGCGCTCGAATTGCACCCAATCGCAGTGGGGCGGGTTGCCGCCCTCCAGTTCGGCGACGGCGGCGCGCTGGATCTCGGGCGCGCTGCCCCCGTGCCGCTGCGGCCAATCGGCCTCCCATTGCAGGCAGCAGCCGGCCAGGACGCGCACGCCCTCAGGGATCTGGGCGGCCCCGAAGACCTTCAGCACGGCCTGCTTCCAGCGCGCCACCCAGCCCGCCACCTGGTGCGGTGTGCAGCCGTCGGCGGGCTCCAGCAGCCAGGCGAGCGAGAGGATCAGGGTCTCGCCGGGGATGGGTCCGAGGGCCTTCAATAGGGTCATCGCGGTGCCCGTGTGAGGGTCGATCTGGAGTCCTCCCCGGAGCAGGCGGATGAGGTCCTCGCCGGTCTGATCCGGGCGCAGCAGGGCGGGGATGGGCTGGGGGCGCACGCGCAGGCACAGGGTGCTGTCCTCCAGGTGCCAGCGGCACTGCTCGGGGAAGTCGTGCACCCGGGCCTTGGCGGGGCCGCAGACGAAATAGAGCAGGAGCGCTTCGCCGCCGGAGACGGCGAAGCGGCCGGCGAGGAGGTCCTTCTCCGCGGTGCGTCCGAGCAGGAGCTGCAGCAGGGAGGCGCGGATCGAGGCATAGAGCACCGCGTCCGGGTCCGCCGGGCGGGCGAGCCGCAGCCCGTCCTGCCCCAGTCGGGCGCAGGAACCCGTGCTTCCCAGGCGGCTCAGGACCGCGGCGGGCTCGCTCGGTCCCGTCCCTGGGAGCGCGGCCAGGGCCTTGAGCCCGTCCAGCGTGACCGTTTGCAGGCTCTCGCCAAGGTCGTCCGGCCCGGTGCGCTGGACCAGCAGCAGCGGATATTCGCGGGTCAGGGTCAGCAGCCGGTCCAGGTCGAGCCGGGCCCCGGGCACCTCGACACAGTGCAGCCAGAGCAGGGGCGGGTCCGGCAGCGCCGCGAGTTGCTCGACCAACTCTGCCAGGCAGATGGATTCGCGCGCCAGCGGGTCGCGCCCCAGGCTGAGGCAGCCCGCCGCGTCCAGCCGGGCGTAGCAATAGATCAGGTCCGGTTCGCCCATGAGCTCGCGTGCGAGGTCGTGTCGATTTACCGCCCAGGGGACCTGGCACAGACGCGGGTGGGGGAGCAGCGGGGCCAGCGCGGCGCTCACCAGGTCCACGTGCGGATGCACCCCCGGGGCGAGCCGCGAATCGGCCGGGGCCAGGATCAGTGCGCGGTGGATGCTGCGCAGGGCCGCCGGGCGCGGGGTGGGGCCGACCACCTCGATGACCCAGCCGGCGTCGCCCAGACGTTCGTGGGAGGGCGTCCTCAGGCAATGCCAGGGGAGTCCGGCCGCGGCGTCATCCATGCAGCGCAGCCGCAGGCGCTTGGGGCCAAGGCCCAGGGCGTCCAGGCCCGCCGTCGGGTCCAGGGCGGCGAGCCGCTGTCCGGGGTCGGCGGCGCCGAACAGGGCACGGTACAGGGCGGCGAGGTCGCCCCTCTCCGCCGCGGCCCTCAAGTCCGCGAGCGCGGTCCCGGCCGTCGGGCCATCCGGTGCCGCGTGCAGCCGGCCATCGCGCAGGTGCAGCCCAAGCTCGATGACCCGTAACGCCTCCCAGGCCGGGCGCAGTGCGCCGAGCGTCAACATCCAGGCCGCCCGGGCGCCCGCGTCGATCTGCACCACCATGCCCAGGATGAGGGCCTGGCCCGGGTCGGTGAAGGGGCCGCCGCTGAAGCCGGGCTGCACCTCAGGCCCGTGACTGAGATCGATCTGACGCAGGACGCCGCTGGTACCGGACAGGGTCACCGACGCCCAGAGACCGTCCTTGGTGCCGTGCGGGGTGCCCCAGCCATAGCCCTGGGTGCCCGCGGGGGGCGGGTCGCCGACAGGTGCCAGCCGCGGGACCGCGGCCGGCGCGCGCGGACGGTCGAGCAACAGGACGGCGATGTCGTCGTGAGGACCGGGCTCGGCGCCCCGCGGCGTCGGCGGGTGCCAGCAAACCACGGTGGCCGTCCGCTCGGGCCAGCCCGTCGCGCGGCCGGGCGGGTCGGGCGCATCGTTCGGGAAGTCGAGCGTGATGCCCTGGTCGGGTCCGGGGCGCCCTTGGGCGCGGGGGTCCGCGTCCAAGGCCAGGTTGACCACATGGGCGCAGGTCGCGAGGTGGCGCGGTGAGATCAGGAATCCGGCCCCGCGGGCCTCGCCCTGCCTGAGGATGCGTGCAAGACCGTGCATGACCCGGCTACTCGGTGCCGCGTGGTCTGCCGTCGGCGGGGGCGCCAACCGGCGGCGGGGTCACCAGGGCCGGGTGTCGGCGGGGGCGCCAACCGGCGGCGGGGTCACCAGGGCCGGGTTCTCCCAGGTCAGCTTGATCTTGAAGTTGGCCTCGGTGTCCGCGGAGGCCAGGAAGACCCCGACCTTGGCCGAGAAGCCGATGCCGAACTCCATCTCGATGGTCTTGGGCCGGTTGATGTCCGCGAGCGTCTTGAACAACTGCTCCGCGGCGGGACGGACCATGGCCAGGGCGCGGCTCACCCGGTCGGTGTCGTCGTCGCCGGCCAACTGCCGGCCGGCGACCCGCAGCCCGGTGGTCTGGACCCAGACCTGATGGCCGTCGCCGAGATCGATGCATTCCAGTGTCGACTCGTTCATTGCGCGGGGTCCTCGAAGGGTGCTCGTGGGTCGTGATTGCCGAAGGGAGGGGCAATGATCGGCGCTAAGGCGTTGCCGATGCAACCGCGCTTGGGCCTTGTGCCTGCTTCGCTAAGGCTGAAGCCTCGGACTCCGGCATTGCGCAGCGCACTCAATCCTTGAGAAACCCGGCAACCGCCGCGACGAAGGCCTCCGGCTGATCCGCGTAAACCCAGTGCCCCGCATTGGGAATGCTGCGCAGCCGCGCCAGCGGAAAGAGCGCGCGGATGCGCGGCAGCCCCTCGCCGGTCACATAGTCCGAGCGGCTGCCGTAGAGGAAGAGTACGGGGCCGGGGAATTGCAGGCCGGCGGACTCCGGGAAGCCCAGCAGGTCTTCCAGGGAGTGGGCGAGCGCCTCCAGATTGACGCGCCAGCGCCAGCCGTGGCCGACTGCGGCATCGCGGCGGTCATGGACCAGGTTCTGGAGCAGGTAGCCGCGCACCGGGGCGGAGGAGATGCCGGCGGCGAGGCGCGCGTCGGCGTCGCGCCGGTCGGCGATCTCAGCGAGCGGCAGGGCGGCCAGGGTCCGCACCAGGGTGCCGTGGCGGCTGGCGTAGGCGACCGGGGCGATGTCGGCGACCACCAGTGAACCGACCCGCTCGGGCGCCGTCAGGGCCAGCCACATGGCCGCCTTGCCGCCCATGCTGTGGCCCACCAGGTGCGCCCGGGGGAGGCCCTCGGCGTCCAGGAGGGCGGTGAGATCCGCGGCCATGGCGCGGTAGTCCATGCGCGGGTCCCAGGGGGATTGACCGTGATTGCGCAGATCCGGCACCAGGACCCGGCGCCCGGCGGCAAGCCGGCGGCTGATGGCGTGCCAGTTGGACGCGGAGCCGAAGAGGCCGTGGATCAGGACCAGCGGGAGGCCGTCGGCGGCGGGGTCGCCGTAGTGGCGCAGGTGGAGTCTGAGCGGGGTCATGGGGGCTGCGGCAATGGGGGCTTGGGGCGGGCCTTGTAGTCTCTCACGAGGGCCGCCGCCTGGGTGGCGTGGCCCGACGCTCGGGGCGCGGACGATGGGTTTCGCCGCGCTCTACCCATCAACAACCAGTCTCCGGAGCGGTGCCACGAGAAGATCCCCGAGACCGCGCCCGCCGGGCGGGCGCGGGGTGCGATCAGAACTGATGTGTTAACGCACATCTCGTAGGGTACGCATCGCGTACCCGCCAAGCGACGGCGACCGCCGGAGCCAGGTACGCGATGCGTACCCTACAGCTA
>NZ_CAIKKU010000381.1 GCF_903828115.1 uncultured Thiodictyon sp.
ATCCTGGCCTGACGGTGTCGGGGCTGGAACAGTCAGGGCTGGAAGCCCTGACTACGCCGCCCCGCACGCTGGCCATCGAGCTAGCGGTCGAGAGGACTTTCATGTTCCGGGGTGGCGCGGGTGCCATGACCGTTAGCCGGTGGCTGCTGTCGACATATTTGAAAGAAATCAATGGCGTCTGCACGCCGGACCGGCTAAAGCCTCGACCTCCGGTGGCCGGAACGACGATCAAGGCCCTTCGGGGCGGGACGCCCCGGCTCCTTTTTTACCAGGGGCGGTAGACCATTCCCGGGATCACCTGCGAATCGAACAGCGCGGGCATCTTGGCGACGAAGGCGCGCAGTTCCACCAGATTCATGTAGGTCCCGTAGGAGGCCTTGGCCGCCTCCACCGGCAGTTCGACCCAGTAGCGGTCGGCCTCGCGTTCGCACAGGATCTGGAGCGTGCACTCGGCGGGGTCCATGATGCCCAGGAAGTCGTCCTCCGACTGGAGCCGCGGCAGCAACTGTTCGCAGATGTTGCGTGCGCTCATCTCCACGGCACTGGCCGAGGAGATGGACTCACCGAAGCGGGAGAAGAGGTAGTAGACGCGATAGTGCATGATCCGCGCCCTAGAGTCCGAACCCGCCCGGGGGCATACCGCCGCCCGGGAAGCCGCCGGGAAAGCCCCCGGGCATCCGCGAGCCCAGGGCCCGCATCATCTTCGCCATGCCGCCGCCCTTCATCTTTTTCATGACCTTCTGCATCTGGGTGAATTGTTTGAGCAGCTTGTTCACGTCCTGCACCTGGGTCCCCGAGCCCAAGGCGATGCGCCGTCGGCGCGACCCCTTGATGATGGCGGGGAACTGCCGCTCCTGGCGCGTCATCGAGTCGATGATCGCGGCCAGCTTGCCCATCTCCTTGTCGTTGACCTGACTCTTCATGTGCTCCGGCACCTGGCTCATGCCCGGGAGCTTGTCCATCAGGCTCGCCATGCCGCCCATCTTGGTCATCTGCACCAACTGCTCCCGGAAGTCCGCCAGATCGAAGTCCTTGCCCTTCTTGAGCTTCTTGACCAGACGGTCGGCCTGCTCGCGGTCGACCTGGGACTGGACCTCCTCCACCAGGGAGAGCACGTCGCCCATGCCCAGGATGCGCGAGGCGACCCGCTCCGGATGGAAGGGCTCCAGGGCCGTGACCTTCTCCCCGGTGCCTAAGAATTTGATCGGCTTGCCGGTGATCTGACGGATCGACAGGGCGGCCCCGCCGCGGGCGTCGCCGTCGGTCTTGGTGAGGATGATGCCGGTCAGCGGCAGGGCCTCGTCGAAGGCACGGGCGGTGTTGGCGGCATCCTGGCCGGTCATGGCGTCGACCACGAACAGGGTCTCGACCGGGCGGATGGCGGCGTGGATGGCCTTGATCTCATCCATCATGGCCGCGTCCACATGCAGTCGGCCGGCGGTATCCACGATCAGCACGTCCTTGAACTGCTTGCGCGCGGTGTCGAGCGCGTGGCGGGCGATGTCGACCGGGTTCTGGTCGCTGCTGCTCGGGATGAACCCGGCGCCCACCTCCGCCGCCACGGTGCGCAACTGCTCGATGGCGGCCGGGCGGTAGACGTCGCAGCTTACCACCACCACCGTTTTCTTCTGCTTCTCCTGGAGCCAGCGGGCGAGCTTCGCCACGCTGGTGGTCTTGCCCGAGCCCTGGAGCCCCGCCATCAGCACCACCGCGGGGGGTTGGGCCGAGAGGTCCAGGCGCTCGTTGGCCACCCCCATCAGGGCCACCAGTTCGTCGTTGACGATCTTGATCAGTACCTGGCCGGGCGTCAGGCTCTTCATCACCTCCTCGCCCAGGGCCTTCTCGCGCACCTGCTCGACGAAGGCCCGCACCACCGGCAGGGCCACGTCCGCCTCCAGGAGCGCCATGCGCACCTCGCGCATCGTGTCCTTGATATTGTCCTCGGTCAGGCGGCCCTGACCGCGCAGGTCCTTGAGGACGCGCCCGAAACGCTCCTGGAGATTCTCAAACATACTTGCCCCCTGATGATCGCCCCGGTGATCGCCGCCCGGCACGCGGGCCGCACCCGCCCTGCGGCGACCGCCACCCGCGGCCCGGCCTGCGGCGCGGCCCGGCACCGAATCCGTGAGTATAACGCCGCCGCGGCATTTTCCCGATCGGCCGTTTATGAGATTATGCCAGACTATGAAACACACCCTGCTCGCCGTCGCCGCCATCCTCTTCTACCTGTCCGCCACCGGCGCGATCGGGCTGCGCCTGTTCCGCCGGGGGGAGTCCTGGGCGCCGAACCGGGACCTGGGGCTATCGCTCGGTTTCGCCGGGCTGATCCTGCATACCTGGCTCCTGTGGGACAGCATTTTCAGCCACACCGGCCTGAACCTGGCCTTTTTCAACGCCCTGGCGCTGACCTCCTGGACCGTGATCACCCTGCTGCTGGTTTCCAGCCTGACCAAGCCGGTGGAGAACCTGGGCCTGATCCTGCTCCCGGTGGCCGCCCTCACCGTAGGGCTGGAGGCGCGCTTCGGCGAGATCGCCTTCATGAGCCCGGCGGCCAGCTGGCCGCTCAAGGTCCATGTCCTGCTGTCCATGCTCGCCTACAGCCTGCTCACCCTGGGCGCGGTCCAGGCCGTGCTGCTGGCGATCCAGGACCACCACCTGCGCAGCCGCCAGCCGGGCGGGTTCGTCCGGGGTCTGCCGCCGCTCCAGACCATGGAGAGCCTGCTGTTCGAGATGATCGCGGCCGGCTTTGTGCTGCTGACCCTGGCCCTGGCCTCGGGATTCGCCTTCTTCGAGGACATGTTCGCGCAGCACCTGGTGCACAAGACCGTGCTGTCGGTGCTGGCCTGGCTGGTCTTCGGTGGTCTCCTGCTCGGGCGCTTCCGTTACGGCTGGCGCGGCCGGACCGCCATCATCTGGACCTTGAGCGGTTTTGTGATCCTGATCCTCGCCTACTTCGGCAGCAAGGCGGTGCTGGAACTCATGCTGCTGCGTACCGCGGGCTGAAACCCACCGCGGGGCTTGCCTGGAACCCGGTAAATAGTGCAAAATTCGCGTTCCGCTGACGGGGCTCAACACCGCGTCGGCCGGACCCCCGCTCAACCGGGGTCCCATCCGGGCATCGTTCCGGGGCAGTAGCTCAGCTGGGAGAGCGCCGCGTTCGCAATGCGGAGGTCAGGGGTTCGATCCCCCTCTGCTCCACCAATCAATGAACCCCAACCGGTTTCGGTTGGGGTTTTTTTGTTCCTGTAAGTGCGCAACTCTGCGGAAACTTGCGGGTTCCTGCGGGCACCTGCGGACTTCGCATTTCGGCCCCCTACCCCTCTCCGGGCCATTTTCGCTCTCTCCCCACCATTACCATTATCCCGTAGCCACCCACCTGCGCGGCCGGGAACACCCGCCGGCCCCAGTCCCGGAGTGTCTCGGCGGGGTCCTTGTCATTCATCAGGGCATCGGCCACCCCGACAAACCGCGTTTGTGCGATCGTAAAAGACTTTTGCCTGCAAGAAACTGCATAATAGCGCTAACCTGAGGCCAAAGATGCGGCGCGGGGGAACCTCGGGCGCGTTTGGTCAGCTCCGATGGCGTCCGTGCCCTGCCACATGATCCCGCGCCCTGAAGAGACGAGCATCCAATGCCGACCGAACCCTGGGTCTCCGTTGAAGACGTAGCCAACCACCTCGGCATCACCAAGGACTCCGTGTACCGTTGGATCGACCGCAAGGGGCTGCCCGCGCACAAAATTGGTCGGCTCTGGAAATTCCAACTATCAGATGTAGACGCTTGGGTTAAAGCGGGCGGCACCGAGTCGCCCGGCAGCGAGCCTGAAACCGCGCCGCCCGGGAAGGACTAGCCGTGGCTGACTCGGCCGCCGCGGGGGCGCTTCCCCAAGCCACGCAGGTTCCCGGGCTCGATCCCGAAGCACCGTATTACTCTCGCCTGTCTGCGCGGTCGGCGCTATACACAGATTTTCGCCTGCTGCTGGAGGCCCAGGATGCGGCCCTGACCGCAGAGCATTACCGCGGCCTGGTCATCGACGACAACTGCCTGGCGCGGTCGTCCGTCGCTTCCCGGCGTAAACTCTGGAAGGAACTGCGTTCCCGCTATCGGCTTGATGTGGGCGATCCGCTCTTTTCAGCATTCTGGGCGCAGTGGCAGCGCAGTGGCTCCGAGACCGAGCGCACCCTGACCGCCTATGTGTTGTTCGCGTTGAATGATCGTCTGGTGGCAGATCTCGGAATGAACTGGCTATTCCCGCTGCTTCGCCGGGCACCCATGGAGGTTCGTGTGGCTGATGTCCGGGCGTTCCTCGTGCGCGCTGCCGCGCAACATCCTGAAGTGCTCGACTGGTCCGAGGAGACCACGCGAGCCGTTACCCAGAAATACTGTGCCAGCATTCGTGATTTCGGGCTGGCTGCCGGTGCCGTGCATAAGAGAACCGTTCGACCGTCCCTCTACGGTGCACCGGTTCGATTGATCCTAACCGCGTTGCGGCTGGTCGGTACACCTTTTCTGGATCAGGTGAAATCACCGGTCTTCAGGTTGCTCGGCATCGACTCGTCAGAGGTTATCGACACCCTCGGGGATCTTAATCGC